>CAZJCW010000174.1:0-9137 GCA_964544365.1 uncultured Alsobacter sp. | reverse complement strand
ACGACGGGGAGGGGTGGTTGGCGGGCGGGGTGCGGTGGGGAGGGTGGGGGGTGAGTGGGGAGGTCGGGGTGTCGGGGGGAGGTTGAGTGGCTCCGTCATCGCACTGGTCCGGTCCGCCGCGAACCCTCCGGCTGTCGTCCCCGGCCGGAGCGGCGCAGCCGCGGAGGGGAAGGGGATCCAGGGGCCGGGGGAGGATTTCAGGGCGTGGGGCGGGTGGACGGGGGTCTTTCCGCGGGCCTGCCGCTGCGCAGGGTGGCGGCCATGTCGGCGCAGGCCTGGGGCCGGGCGGCGCAGGCGGCGAGGGCGGCGGCGGCGGCATCCCGGCCGAGGGTGCCGGTGGAGGCCGGCAAGGCCCCGGTGACGGACGGCAGCGCGTCGGCGACCGTCGGCAGGGCGCGCCCGGCCAGGCCGGCGATGTCGGGCGCCTTGCCGGTGTCGACCGGAGACAGGGCGTAGATCGCCCCGACCACCAGGATTGTGCGCACCAGCAGTCCCACGCCCGCCATCTCCCCTCGTGCCGACGCGGCATCCTCGCCGGACGGGCTTAAGGGAGTCTCAAGGGACGCGAACCTTCGACCCCGCCGCGTGTCCGCGCCCGGACCGCCGGAGCCGATGGCCGGCCGCCCGCGCGGGGAGGGCCGTGCCCGATCCCCTGCCCGGGATCGAGGATCCGGCTGATGGCCTGTTGCCGCCTCGACGCCTAGTGCCCGCCGCCGAAGACGAGCAGCTGGATGGGCATGATCAGGACCTCGATGCGCAGCAGCATGGCGTGGACGAGGCCGACGGCGTCGACGACGTGCAGGGCCAGCGCCTTGCCGGTGCTCAGCTTGCCCGAGGCGATGGCCTCGTGGTTGCTGGTGTAGGCGTTGGCGAAGCAGCTGGAACCGGGCAGGACGCCGTCCAGCCCGCCCTGGTAGAGCGGCTCGAGCGTCACCAGCACGGTGCCGGGACGCTGCACGCTCTGCGCGTCGATGAGCTGCTCGCCGCCGCGGAACTGGCCGCTGGCGATGTAGTCCTGCACGTTCGTCACCACCATCGGGATGACGGTCCAGGGCTGCGACACGCAGCTCGCCTCGGCGATCATGCCCACCTTGACGACCTGCGCCTCGACCTGGCCGAAGCCGGCGAACAGCGCCGGGCGCGCCACCTCCGGGATCAGCACGCCGGCGGGGCGGGCGAACGGGTTCACGACGTCGCCGACCTGCAGCGCGAACTGCTCGACCCGGCCGGTGACGCCGGCGCGGATGATCGTCTTGTCGAGCTCCACCTGCGCCTGCGCCAGCGCCGCCTCGGCGCTCGCCTTCTGCGCCGGCAGGAGCGATGTCAGCTTGGTCTGCACGGCCTGGCGCGTCGCCGTCACCGCATCGACGGCGCCGCGCCGGCCGGCCACGACGTTCTCCAGCCGCTCGATCTCGCGGCGGGCGACGATGTCGGCGCCCCGGCGGTTCAGCTCGACCTTGGTGTCGAGCTCGTCGATGGCCTGCTGCAGCGACGACTGCGCCTGCACGATCTGCGCGTCGGCGGCGGCGAGATCGGACGTCGCGACCGCCGTCGCCGCGTCGATCTCGGCAACCTGCCGGCGGGCGGTCTCGACCGCCGCGGCCTGCTTGGCGCTGTCGAGCCGGAAGATCGGCTGGCCACGCTCGACGCGGGCCGTGCTGGACACGAAGATCTCGGCGACGCGCCCGTTCGTCTCCGGCACGATCGGCACCGTCCGGAAGAACGAGGTGACGTTGCGGGTGGTCGGGTGGTTGTAGAAGACCACCGTGATCAGGCCGACGGTGAGCATGAGGCACATCACGATGCCCCAGCGCAGCTCGAACCAGACGGAGAAGAAGTTGATCTCCCGGCCCAGCCGCTTGCCCTGGGCATAGCGGCGGTAGAGGTAGTCGGGCAGGATCGTCAGCATGGAGCAGAGCAGAAGCTCGAGCATCGGTCGGCTCCTCAGTGATGGTCGGCGGCGTTGCGGGCGATCGCGTCGTCGGTGATCGTGTCGCCCTCCCCGGGCGGCAGGCCCGCCACCTTCTCGGCCGAACCGGCGATGCGGCGCAGCGGCGAGCTGAAGTCCGGCAGGTCGATCAGCGCCAGGAGCAGGCCGGCGATCCAGAAGATGTGCATGTGGGTGAAGAGCGAGATCAGGCCGAGCACCGCGACGATCTCGAACTGCAGCTTCTGCGACTTGTGCGCCATGCGCTCCGGCAGGGTGTGCAACCGCAGGAACAGCACGCCGACGATGGCCACCGTCACAAGAAGGAACACCGCCATCACCGTGAGCAGCGTGTCGGACCCGTCCGCTCCCGGCAGGAAGAAGGGAAGCTGATGCGGCGCGGCGGGGTGTACGGATGTGGCCATGGCCGTTCCTCCGGAACGCGAGACGGCCCCGGTTCGGCCCGGAGCGCTCAAGCTGCCTTAACGCGCGCCCGCCGCGACTTCAATCGGGATAACCCGTAGGTGCGTCTTTCCGGCACGAAGCGCGCCGAAGGGCCGGTTTGGAAACGGTCCGTTCATCCTGTTCGGGCTTCATTGGGGATGACCGGCGCAACCGCCCCCACGGGTGGCCGCCGGCGCGGCTTAGGGTTCGCTTAAGGCCGCGCTGCGAAGGTTGCGCCGCAGTCAAGGCGGAATGGCGAACGGGGCCGAATGGCCCTTGCCCGGGGTTGTGGTCGTGCGTGAGTGGCGTCGCTTGGGAGCGCTTGGAGGGCAGGTTCATGCCCTCGTGCATCCCGTTGCGCAGGCGGATCCGCACAGCCGTCACCATCATGCCTGGTTCATCGGCTCGCGGCTCGCCATCGGCGCCATCGGGCTTGCCACGGTGCCGGTGGCCCTCGCGCTGGCGAACGGCCTCATCGGCGTCGCGCTCGTCCTCGTGCTCGGCCTCGCGATCCAGGCTGTCCTGGCGCTGTGGGCGTCGCGCACGGGCGATCTCGTCCGGGCCCACCGCGCGTCGGTCGTCGTGCTCGCCCTCGTCCTCGGCTGGCTCGGGGTCCATGGCGGCGGCGGGCAGACGCCGCTCCTGGCGGTTCTTCCCATCCTGATGCTGGAATCCGTGGTGCTGGGCGGCGTCGCCGCCCTCGGCTTCAGCGCCGTCGTGACCCTCGTGGCCTTTGCCGGGGTGGGGCTCGTGGGCGTCGCCGTCGGACACACCGAGCCGGTGGCGCTGGCGCGCGTCTTCCTCCAGGAAACGATGCTGCTGGCCGCCTCGGCCGGCGTCGGGCTGTTCGTCGAGCGTGAAATGCGCCGCCGCCAGTCGAGCGAAACGGCCCTCGAGGTGCGCGAGCGCCTCGTCAACGAAGGCTTCGGCGACCTCGTCACCCGCCACGACCCGCAGGGGTCCGTGATCGCGGCCGGTCCCAACGCGGCCGCCGTGCTGGGCGTCCCGGGGGCTTCGCTGGACGGGCGGGGGCTGTTCGAGCGCGTCCACGTGGCCGACCGCCCCGCCTACCTGACGACCCTCGCCGACGCCGCGACCCCGCCCGGCCATGCGGTCACCGCCGTCCTGCGCATCCGCCTCGGCGAGACGGACCCGGCCCGGCCGTCGGCGCCGGCCTTCGGCTGGTTCGAGATGCGCGCGCGCGGCCTGCCGGCGGACGCCGGGGGCGACGCCCGCATCGTCTGCCTGCTGCGCGACGTCACCGCGCAGCGCAACCAGCACGACGACATCGACCGCGCCCGGCGCAACGCCGAGTCCGCCAACGCCCTGAAAAGCCGCTTCCTGGCCATGGTGAGCCACGAGCTGCGCACGCCGCTGAACGCCATCATCGGCTTCTCCGACATGCTCGCCGGCAACCTGCCGCGCCCGCTGGACGAGGATCGCCGGCGCGACTACGCCCGCATCGTCCGCGACAGCGGCCAGCACCTGCTGGGCGTCGTCAACACGCTGCTCGACATATCCCAGATCGAATCGGGGACGTTCCCGCTCGATCCGGAGCCGGTCGACCTGCGCGAGGTGGTCCATGCGGTGGGCGAGATGCTGCGCCTCAAGGCGGAGGCGGGATCGGTCTCGCTGGTCATCCGCCTCGCTCCCGACCTGCCGCAGATCGTCGCGGACCGCCGCGCCTGCCGCCAGATCATGGTCAACCTGATCTCGAACGCGGTGAAGTTCACGCCTCCGGGCGGTTCCGTCACCGTCGAGTGCCGGCGCGACGGGGACGGCGTCCTCGTGTCGGTGAGCGATACCGGCATCGGCGTCGCCGCCGAGGACCTGCCCCGGCTCGGCGAACCCTTCTTCCAGGTCCGTTCGGGGAATGACCGTCCTTTCGAAGGCACGGGCCTCGGCCTCTCCGTGGTGCGCGGCCTCGTCGGCCTGCACGGCGGAACGATGACCTTCGACAGCAGGCCGAGGCACGGGCTGCGGGTCCAGGTGACGCTCGCCGCCCGCACCAGCGCGCCGGAGACGCAGCCGGGCATCGTCGCGGCGTTCCCGCCGCCCGCCGAATCGACCGCCACTCCCGCCGCGCCTGCGCCGACCGCGGCCGGCCCGGCCCTGTCCGCCCCTCCCGCCCTCGAGACGACGGTGAAGAAACGTGCGTGAGATGCTTGCCCGCTCCGATCATGATTTCGTCCTCGAGGAGCGCCGCCCGCGCCGCGCATCCGGCAAGCGCGGCAGCGCGAGGCGGTGGACGGCGGTGTTCTCGACGCTGTTCCGCAACCCCGGCCGCACCATCGTGGGCGCGGCCGCCGCTGCGGTGGGCGTCGGCATCCCGGTGAACGCGCTTGCCCTGCAGGGCGGCCCGCACCCCGCGCCGCTGTTCAAGCCGGCCCCGCCCCAGAAGCCCGTGGCGAGCCAGACCGCGGCGCCGCTGCCGCCGGCCCGGCCGGCCGAGAGATCGGCCGCGGCAACGCCCGGCGTTCCTTCCGCCGCCCCCGCCACGACCGCCCAGCCGGACGCTGCCGGTGCCGCCGTGCCGCTGCCGCCCCGGATCCAGCGGCAGGCCGCCGCGCCGGCGGCGCCATCGGCCGGCGCCGCGCCGGTGCCGCCCGCGCCGATCCCGAACGTGCCGCGCGATGCCATCGGCGACATCCTGAAGGGCGGCGCGTCCGCCCCGGCCGGCGCCGCCGCAGCGGTCGAGCCCGAGCGCAGCGTGCTGGCCGCCCAGCGCGCGCTCAACAAGCTGAACTACGGCCCGGTGAAGCCGGACGGGCTGATGGGCCCGGGCACGCGGCAGGCGATCGAGCGCTTCGAGCGCGACCGCAAGCTGCCGGTGACGGGGGAGGCCGCCGGCCGCACGGCGCGCGAGCTCGCCGCGGCGTCGGGCATTCCGGCCGAGTGAGCCGGCCGCTGGACTGACGCCGCGCGAAGAGCCATCGTCGCGCCGCCGGAGCACCATGCCCGGCGGGAGCAGACATGGCGCGCCTGCGTTCGGACATCTTCGTCTCCGCCTACATCCGCCGCTGCGAGATCGAGGGCGCATTCGCGGTGCTGCGCCGGCGCGGCGCGGCGGAAGCCGGGGCGATCCTGGTCAAGATCGACCGGCTCGACGGCACCTGCGCGCTGTACGGACCGGCGCCGCAGAGCCTCGTCGACGACGACGGCACGCGGCGCTTCGTGCGCCTGCACGGCACCGAGACGATCGACCCCGCCGCTGCCGAGGACCGCATCGCGCGCGAGCTCAAGTTCGACAGCGACCTCTGGCTCGTCGAGGTCGACGACCGGACCGGCACGCCGAGGCTGGACCTGGCGCAGGAGTGACGGTCGGGCTCACGGCAGGCCCCTGGGTCCCCTTACCGACCGGCCTTGCCGGTCGCCGGGACGAATGTGGGTGTGGGCGGTGCCCGGAACGGAGATTGCAGCAAGCGCGGCCGTGAAAGCCGCTTCCCCCTTTTGTCCCCTTCCCGGCGCTTCGCGCCGCCGGGGATGACGGGGGAGGGTGGATTCGGCTGGATGTTGGTCGACGTCGAGGCGCTTCGCGGCGGCGGACGGCGCAAGGCCATGAGAAAGGCCCCTTCCCGGGGGAAAGGGGCCCTGATCGTGCGGTCGCGGGGCGACGGAGGCGGGGATTACTTGGTGGCGGCGGCGTAGAGCTCGGCCACGTAGTCCCAGTTGACCATGCTCTCGACGAAGGCCTTCAGGTAGTCGGGGCGACGGTTGCGGTAGTCGATGTAGTAGGAGTGCTCCCATACGTCGACGCCGAGGATCGGGGTGGCGCCGTGCACCAGCGGGCTCTCGCCGTTCGGGGTCTTCATGGCGACGACCTTGCCGTCCTTGACGGCAAGCCAGCCCCAGCCGGAGCCGAACTGCGTCGTGCCGGCGGCGATGAAGTCCTCCTTGGCCTTCTCGACGGAACCGAAGCCGTCGACCAGCGCCTTCTCGACGGCGCCCGGGATCTTGCCGCCGCCGTTCGGCTTCATCCACTTCCAGAAGTGGAGGTGGTTGTAGTGCTGGCCCGCGTTGTTGAAGAGGCCGGCGTTCTTGCCGAAGGAGCCCTTGACGATCTCCTCGAGGGACTTGCCCTCCCACTCGGTGCCCTTGAGCAGGTTGTTGCCGTTGTTCACATAGGCGAGGTGGTGCTTGTCGTGGTGATACTCGAGCGTCTCCCGCGACATGAAGGGCTGCAGCGCGTCGTGAGCATAGGGAAGGTCGGGCAGGGTGAAGGACATTGCAGGCTCCTTGGTCACTGAAGAGGGGTCTCTTCGACATGGCGTTCGGCGCCGGCGGGAGCCGCCGCGCGTCGTGTGCGGAAGGTAGGCCGCGCACCGGTCCCCTTCAACCGTTCCGTCGGTAGAAAGCCGTAGGCGCCCGGCCGGACCGGTTTGCATCCGAAGGTTGGCATTCGTTGCACGGGTGGTTACGGTGTCCGCTCGTTTCGGGGCCGTTCGGGCAGGTCATGGTGTTTTTCTTGTACGCGGTGTCGGGGCTCCTCGTCCTCGGCGGGTTCGGACTGGCGCTCTACGGGGCCGACAACATCCGCAGCGACAGCGGCGCCGTGTTCGCAGCGACCGGGGTGAGCGCGGCGGCCGCGGGCCTCCTTCTCCTCGCCATGACCCGCGTCCTGACGGAGTTGCGCAAGATCCGCGTGGCGTTGGAAGACGGCCTGGCGCGCGGCGCCGTCGTGCCCGCAGCCCTCGAACGCTTCGTCCCGACGCCGGAGCCCGAGGCGGCCGCGCCGCCGCCCGCGGCCTCGCCCCCGTCCCGGATCGAACCGCCTGCGCCGGCAATGACCGGCCACCAGCTCGACGTCGACGAGATGCAGCGCGAACTCGACCTCGCGCCCCCGGCCGGCGCGATGGCGGCCAGCGCCGCCGCCGCCGCCGGCGCGGCCGTGGCGGGCGGGCTCGCCGAGCAACTGCTCCAGCGCACGCGCCGTCGGGTCGAGGAGAGCGCCGTCGACGGGAGCGCACCGCCGGCACCGTCCGCCGCGGCCGAAACCCTGCCGAAGCCGGTCGATGAGGACGACGACCTGTTGCGCGAGCCGGACACGGTCCTTGCCGACGCCCCCTTCGAGCCGAAGCCGGAGCACGATTTCACGGAAGAGGCGCCGATCCCCGATCCTGCCTTCGCGCCGATCCCCGGGGACGAGGTGCAGGCGGTCGCCGAATACGAGTCCCTGCTGCCGGCGCCCCCCGAGGCAACACCCGAGGAGCCGGCCGCGCCTCCTCCACGCCCGGCCGAGCGTACGCTGGCGGCGACCTATGCGTCGGGCGAGAACACGTATTTCATGTATTCGGACGGAACGATCGAAGCGGAGACGCCGATCGGGCGCTTCCGCTTCGTCTCGATGGACGAACTGCGAAACTTCGTCGAGACGGGCGAGGGCGGCATTCCGCTCACGCCCGCCGCGCCGCCCGGAGCGGCGTGACGCAGCCCGTTACGCCGCGCGGGTGATGTAGTCGGTCAGGCTGTTCACGTCGTGGACGTGGCGCATGATCCGGTACTTGACGAGATCGCGGATGCTGACGATGCCCACCAGCCGGTTCCCGTCCATGACGGGGAGATGCCGGAAATAGCCCTTGTCCATGATCTCCATCGCCTCGTCGACGCTGGTTTCCGGCGTCGCCGTGACGACGTTGCGGGTCATGAGGTCGTCGGCACGCATGGTCAGCACGGCGGCTGCGCGGCTGGCGAGCGCCTTCACCACGTCGCGCTCGGACACGATGCCCTCGACCGTCCCGTCCTCGCGCAGCACGAGCACCGAACCGATGCGCCGCGACGAAATGATGCCGGCGATCTCCAGAACGGTCGCGGACGGCGCGACGGCAACGATGTTCTGATCCTGGTCCTTGGTCTTCAGTACCGCGCCCACGGTCATGGCGTGCCCTCCCTCATGCCCGGCGGGACAATTCCACGGGCCGCGGATGGATATTGAGCGCGCATCACAGAAGGCAACGTCCACGCTGCAAAAAGTTTCTGCAGCGCCCCGTTCCCGATCGGGGCGGCGTCAGGCGCCGAGCCGGCCTTCCGCCGCTGCGATGGCGAAGGCATAGGACTGGGCCACCTCCTTGAGCCGGTCGAACCGGCCGGAGGCGCCGCCATGGCCCGAATCCATGTCGATCCGCAGCACGAAGGGGCCACCGCCGCTGGCACGAGCCCGCAGCGTCGCGATCCACTTGGCCGGCGCCCAATAGGTGACCCGCGGATCGGTGAGGCCGCCGATGGCCAGGATCGCCGGATAGACCTGCGGGCCGACGCAATCGACCGGGGAGTAGGCGCGGATCGTGTCGAAGTCCTCGGCGCTCTCGCCCGGATTGCCCCATTCGGGCCACTCCGGCGGGGTGAGCGGCAGTTCCCCGTCGAGCATGGTGGCCAGCACGTCGACGAAGGGCACCTCGGCCAGCACGGCGCAGAAGAGGTCCGGGGCCATGTTGGCGATGGCGCCCATCAGCATGCCGCCGGCGCTGCGCCCCTGTGCGGCGATGCGCCCGCGCGCAGTGTAGCCGGTCGCGGCCAGCATCTCGCCCGCGGCGATGAAATCCTTGAACGTGTTGACCTTTTTCTCGCGCTTGCCGTCCGTGTACCAGGCCCAGCCCTTCTCGGTTCCGCCGCGCACGTGAGCGACGGCATAGACGAAGCCGCGATCCACCATCGAGAGGGTACGCAGGTCGAAGCCGGCCGACAGGGCGTGCCCGTAGGCCCCGTAGGCGTAGAGCAGGCAGGGCGCCGAGCCGTCGAGCGGCATGTCGCGCCGGTGCAGGATCGACAC
>CAZJCW010000173.1:0-9236 GCA_964544365.1 uncultured Alsobacter sp. | reverse complement strand
GCCCACCTCAGCGGTTGAGGCGAACGCGGCCGGCCTCCGTTGCGTCGTAGCCGCCCAGGGCCTTGGCCTGCCGTGCAAGGGCGGGCGATCGAACGAAGTCCATCAGCGCCTGCGGCCCGGGTTCGAAATAGGTGCGCCGGCGCATCACCAGGTCGAACCGCTCCCATGCGACCGGGATGAAGGCGAGGCCCGCGCCTTCCGCGACGGCGCGGGTCGCGAGGCCGCAGTCGACCTCTCCCGAGCGCACGCCGAGCGCGAGATCCGAGCCGGTCGCGTAGGTGGCGCCCGAGACGGGAGGAGCGGCGGTGGCGACGCCGGCCCGGCGCAGCAGGATCTCCAGCAGGAGCTGGGCCCCGGCTCCCTTCTGCCGCAGGCCGAACCGAAGTCCGCGGCCGAGCGCATCGTCCAGCGTCGCGATGCCAGCCGGATGTCCCGCCGGCAGCATCAGACCCTGCTCGCGCCGCACGAACCCGACGACCACCGCGTCGTGCAGCGCCGCCAGCGCGCCGACGGCGCGCTCGTTCGCGCCCTCGCCGTGGACCTCGTCATGCAGGTGAATGCCTGCAATGGCGACCTCGTTGCGGGCGAGCCGGGCGAGACCGGCTTCCGAGCCCTCCGCGAGCAGGGCGAGACCACAGCCGCAGCCGCGCAGCGCCCATTCCAGGAGAGGATCGTGGCTGCCGCCGACGATGGGCGGCGGGGGGGACGGGGCGAAGCCGTCCGGCCGCGCCATGCCGGCCTCCACCCAGCGGTCCAGCGCGGCGCGCGGGAACAGCCATTTTCCGGTGACCTTGGAACAGGGGATCGCGCCGTTGGCGACCAGTTCGTAGAGCTTTCGCTCCTTGAGCTGGAGGTAGTTCGCCGCCTTGTCGGTCGTCAGGTAGGTCTCGTCCTGCATTCAGATGTTTCTGCCTGCGCTGATTCCGCATTTGCCTTTCCTGAATGCTGACCGATAACAGATGCAGAGGTCAAGGGAGCGAAACGGGCCGGACAATGGACGTCGCAGGCGCCTTCGGGGCGGCATTCCGGTTGATTGCGACGCTCGACCCCGCCTTTGTCGACGTGGTGCTTCTGTCCCTGCGCGTGACGCTGACGGCCGTCGCGGTTGCGGCGCTCGTCGGCCTGCCGCTCGGCGCCGTGCTGGCGCTGGCACGGTTTCCAGGACGCTCCGCCGCGATCGTCGCGGTCAACACGCTGATGGGCCTGCCGCCGGTTGTCGCCGGGCTGATGGTGTTCCTCCTGCTGTCGCGCTCCGGGCCGCTGGGCTCGCTCGGGCTGCTGTTCACGCCGACGGCGATGGTCATCGCGCAGACGCTGCTGGTGCTGCCGATCGTCGTCGCCTTGACGCGGCAGGTGGTCGAGGACCTTTGGGCCGAGTATCGCGAGCACCTGCGTTCGCTGGGGCAGGACGGGCTCGCAGCCGTGCCGACGCTGCTGTGGGACGGGCGCTTCGCGCTGGCGACCACGCTGCTCGCCGGGTTCGGCCGGGCCAGCGCCGAGGTGGGAGCGGTCCTGATCGTCGGCGGCAACATCGCCGGCGCCACGCGCACCATGACGACGTCGATCGCGCTGGAAACCTCGAAGGGCGACCTGCCGCTGGCGCTCGGCCTCGGGCTCGTGCTGATCGGGCTGACCTTCGCCATCAACGCGCTCACCTTCGGCGTCAGCCGGCTCGGCGCCCGGCATGCGGGCTGATCCGATGCGCGACACGCCTTCCATCCTGCCGCTGACGGTCGAGGGGCTGTGCTTCTCGGCGGACGGGGACAGGCTGCTCGACGACGTGTCGTTCACGCTGCCGGGCGGCGGCATCACCGTGGTGATGGGGCCGAACGGCGCGGGAAAGTCGCTGCTGATGCGGCTTTGCCATGGACTCATTCCCCTGCAGGCGGGCCGCATCGCCTGGGCCGGCGGCGACGGCACGACGGCGGGACGCCGGCGCCACGCCATGGTGTTCCAGCGTCCGGTGATGCTGCGGCGCTCGGCGCGGGCCAATGTCATCCACGCGCTGGCGGCGGTCGGGGCCGGGCGCGCCGAGCGGGCGCAGCGGGCCGACGCGGCGCTCGCCCATTTCGGGCTCGCCCCGCTGGCGGACCGGCCGGCGCGGCTGATGTCGGGTGGCGAGCAGCAGAGGCTGGCCATCGCCCGGGCGTGGTCGCTGTCGCCCGAGGTGGTGTTCCTCGACGAGCCGACCTCGGCGCTCGACCCCGGCGCGACGCGGCAGGTCGAGGCCATGCTCGCGACGCTGCGCGCCGAGGGCGTGACGCTGATGCTGGCGACGCACGACCTCGGCCAGGCGCGACGGCTGGCCGACCACGTGATCGTCCTTCATCGGGGCCGGATTGTCGAAAGCGGTCCGGCCACACCCTTTTTCGCCGGCCCCCGCACCGAGACGGCGCGGGCCTTCCTCGCCGGCGATCTGCTCTGGTAACGCAAGACAGGAGACGTCCGGCATGACCTTGGATCTGCGACCGTTCCTGCTGGCCATCGGCGCCAGCCTGGCTCTGGCCTCTTCCGCCGCCGTCGCGCAGACGGCGCCGGCCGAGGGCCGCTTCATCACGGTGGCGTCGACCACCTCCACGCAGGACAGCGGCCTGTTCGGCCACCTGCTGCCGATCTTCACGGCGAAGACCGGCATCACGGTTCGCGTCGTGGCGCAGGGGACCGGCCAGGCGCTCGACACGGCGAAGCGCGGCGACGCGGACGTCGTGTTCGTCCACGCCAAGGCTCAGGAGGAGGCGTTCGTCGCGGAAGGCTTCGGCCTCGCGCGCAGGCCGGTGATGTACAACGACTTCGTCGTGATCGGCCCGGCCGCCGACCCGGCGGGGATCAAGGGCAGCAAGGATGTCGCGGCGGCGCTCGCGGCGATCCGCGACAAGCAGGCGCCGTTCGTGTCGCGCGGCGACCGCTCGGGAACGCACTCGGCGGAACTGGCCCTGTGGCGGGCGGCCGGGATCGACATCGCCGCGGCGCGGGGGCCGTGGTACCGCGAGATCGGCCAGGGAATGGGCGCGGCGCTGAACACGGCGGGCGCCATGGGGGCGTACGTGCTCTCCGACCGGGCGACGTGGATCAGCTTCAAGAACCGCGGCGACCTCGGCATCGCCGTGGAAGGCGACCGGCGGCTGTTCAACCAGTACGGCGTGATCGTGGTGAACCCGGCGAGGCATCCGCACGTCAAGATCGCCGACGCCACGGCCTTCGCCGACTGGCTGGTGAGCCCGGACGGGCAGAAGGCGATCGCCGCCTATGCGATCAACGGCGAGCAACTGTTCTACCCGAACGCGACGCAGCCGGGGGCGTGACGGGGAGGGGCTGCGCGGTCCACGCGATCATCGGATAGGGTGGGCCGCGCACGATCCCAGCGCGAGGAGGACCGGATGACGCGCCACGACGCAACCCGCCCCGGCGAAATCGAGGCCGCGCTGCCCGACCGCACCGACGCGCGGCTCGTCTTCATCGGCCGCATCCGCACCCCCTTCGCCACGCGGGACGAGTGTCCGCGGCGCGGCGCGGCGGACGGCCCGGTGTGCCGCATCGAGATCGACGATCCGTGGCGGCCCGCCCTCAAGGGCCTCGACCGCTACGCCCGGGCCGAGGTGCTCTACTGGATGCACCAGGCCCGGCGCGACCTCGTGCAGCAGAGCCCGAAGGCGGACGGCGCGACCCATGGCACCTTCGCCCTGCGCTCGCCCGTGCGGCCGAACCCGATTGCGACCTCCGTGGTCGACATCGTCGGGTTCGAGGATGGCGCGGTGCTGGTGCGCGGCCTCGACTGCGTCGACGGCACGCCGCTGCTCGACCTCAAGCCGGACCGCGATGCGTTCCGGCCGCTCGCGCCCATGCGGGCGCACGGCGAGCGCTGCGATCCGCCCGGTCCAGCCGGAAGCCGCTGATCCTCGACCGCCGCCGCTTCGTCGCCGCCGCGTTCCGGCCCTAGACGCTGGCGCCGGGCCTTCGTGCCGGACTGATCGGCCCCGAAACGGTCACGCTTGCGCCCAACGGAGTCCGCGATCCGGGCGCTGGCTTCCGGCTCATCCGCAAACGTCGAGATCCTGCCATGTCCCGCTCCGCCCTCCTTGCCGCGACGGCTCTTGCCGGCGTCGTCCTGCTCCACGCCGTTCCGGATTCCGCCCGTGCCGCCGAAATCGAGGCGCGGAGCAGGGTCGAGTCCGTCACCGTCTATCCCGACGGGGCGAGCGTGATGCGGCAGGCGGCGCTGAAGCTGCCGGCGGGATCGCATACGGTCGTGCTGCGCGGCCTTGCCGGCTCGATCGACCCGGCCTCGATCCGGGTCGAGGGCGAGGGCTCGTCGCGATTGTCGATCGGCGCGGTCGACGTGAGGGCGGTGCCCGGCGACGCGCGGGCCGAGGCCGACCCGGCGCTCGAGGGGCGCATCGCGGCGCTGCGCGCGGAACGGGACGGCATGCTGGCACGCATCGAGGCGGCCGAGGGCAAGAAGAAGGCCATCCAGACCTTTGCCGAAGCCGGTCTTGCGGGGCGCGACGGCAAGACGAGCCTGCCGCTCGACCAGTGGACTGCGGCGTGGGACGCCATCGGCGAGGGGCTGGAGAAGGCAGGCGTGGCGCTGGCCGCGCTGCAACTGAAGCGCGAGAGGCTGGAGGACGAGATCACGGCCCTCGAACGGGCGAGGCCGCCGGCGCCGCCGGACGGCCTGCCGCGACAGGACGTGACCATCGCGCTGGACTCGTCGAACGAGGCTACGGCGACCCTTCGGATCACCTACCGGGTGGCGGGCGCACGCTGGTCGCCGGTGTACGACGTGCGGCTCGACACGGGCGGCCGCGACCGGAAGCCGGCGCTCGAGATCGTCCGACGGGCGCAGGTCAGCCAGTCGACCGGCGAGGACTGGACCGACGCGGCGCTGACGGTCTCGACGGTCCGCGCGGCGCGCGGCACGCAGGCGCCGGAGGTCGAGGACATTCTCGTCTCCCTGATCGACCCGGCCGAGATTGCGAGACGGGCCGAGCGGGCTGCGGTGATGCAGAGGCGTGCGCCGATGGCCGCCGCTCCCGCGCCGTCGGTCTCGGCTGTCCTCGCAGCGCCGGAAAGCGACGCCAGGATCGCCGCGGGCGTCCAGCTCGCCGACATCGAGGCGGGCGCCTTCCAGGCCTCCTTCAGGGTGGCGGGACGGGTGAGCCTCGCGTCCGACGGGACGGTGAGGACCTTCGCTCTCTCGTCGCGGCAGGCGGATCCCTCCCTCGTCGTCAAGGTCGCCCCGTCCCTCGACGAGACGGCCTACCTGGAGGTCTCGTTCACGCACGAGGAGGACGCTCCGCTGCTGTCTGGACCCGTCGCGCTGCACCGGGACGGGGTCTATGTCGGGCGCGGGCGACTGGCGCAGGTCGCGCCCGGCGACCGGATCAACCTCGGCTTCGGCGCCGACGACCTCGTGAAGGTGACGCGCCTGCCGCTGCGCCGACAGGCCACGGAGCCGGGCTGGATCGGCAACACGCGCAACGAGGTGAGGGCGTTCCGCACGACCGTCCGCAACATGCACGACACGCCGCTGCGGATCGTCGTCGTCGACCAGACGCCGGTGCCGGAGCACGCGTCCATCACCGTGGAGCCGCTTGCCGGCATGACGGCGCCGACCGAAAAGGGCCTGCGCGACCGGCGCGGCGTCGTAGGCTGGTCGTATGACTACAAGCCCGGCGAGCAGCGCGAGATCCTGCACGGCTACCGCATCGCCTGGCCGGCCGACCGCGAGCTGAACATGGCCGGCGCGATGCCGGTGCCGCGGCGGTGATCGCACGCCGCTTTACGGTCCCGCCGCGATTGGATAACACCTCCCGGCAAGCGCCGGCCCCGCCGCCTTGCGGCAGAGGCGGCGCGAGCCCGTCCTTGCCGCAAACCGGGGGGCCCCGCCCGGACAGGCCCCTGCGGCCTCAGACTGCGGAGTGAACCGGATGGCCAATGTCGTGGTGGTGGGCGCCCAGTGGGGCGACGAGGGCAAGGGCAAGCTCGTCGACTGGTTGTCGGAGCAGGCCGATACGGTCGTGCGCTTCCAGGGCGGTCACAACGCCGGCCACACGCTCGTCATCGAGGGCCAGACCTACAAGCTCTCCCTGCTGCCCTCCGGCGTCGTGCGGCCCGGCAAGCTCAGCGTGATCGGAAACGGTGTCGTGCTCGACCCGTATGCGCTCGCCTCCGAGGTGGAGAAGCTGCGCGGGCAGGGCGTGCCGATCTCGCGCGACAACCTGCGCGTCGCCGACAACGTGACGCTGATCCTTTCGGTCCATCGCGATCTCGATGCCCTGCGCGAATCATCGAACAGCGGGACGGTGATCGGCACCACCAAGCGCGGCATCGGCCCGGCCTACGAGGACAAGGTGGGCCGCCGCGCCATCCGGCTGATGGACCTCGCCGACCTGCCGACCCTGCCGGCCAAGATCGACCGGCTGCTTTCGCACCACAACGCGCTGCGCCGTGGGCTTCGGCTCGAAGAGTACGACGGCCAGGCCATCTACGAGGAACTGGCCGCCATCGCGCCCAAGGTGCTGCCCTACATGGACACCGTGTGGCAGCTGCTGGACAACGAGCGGCGGGCGGGCAAGCGCATCCTGTTCGAGGGCGCACAGGGCGCGCTGCTCGACATCGACCACGGCACCTATCCCTTCGTGACGTCGTCGAACACGGTCGCCGGGCAGGCGGCAACCGGCTCCGGCATGGGGCCGCGGGCCATCGGCTACGTGCTCGGCATCGCCAAGGCCTACACCACGCGGGTCGGCGGCGGGCCATTTCCGACCGAGCAGGACAACGAAATCGGCAACCGGATCGGCGAGCGCGGCCGCGAATTCGGCACTGTGACGGGGCGCAAGCGCCGCTGCGGCTGGTTCGACGCGGTGCTGGTGCGCCAGACGGTGAAGACGTCGGGCATCGACGGCATCGCCCTGACCAAGCTCGACATCCTGGACGGCTTCGACGAGATCAAGGTGTGCGTGCGCTACACGCTCGACGGCGAGGAGATCGACCACCTGCCGGCGAGCCAGGGCGCGCAGGCGCGCGTCGTGCCGGTCTACGAAACGATCGAGGGCTGGACCGGTTCGACGGCGGGCGCGCGCTCCTGGGCGGAGCTGCCGGCGCAGGCCATCAAGTATGTCCGCCGCATCGAGGAACTGATCGGCGCCCCGGTGGCGGTGCTCTCGACGAGCCCGGACCGGGAAGACACGATCCTCGTCCAGAATCCGTTCGAGGCTTGACCATGAGCCCGAGCGGAACGATCTGATCACCATGGCCGATTACTATCCGCTGATCTCCCGCGCCGTCGCCAATCTCGGGCCGAGCACGCCCGAACAGCGACGCGACCTCTACACGCGCGCCACCAACGCGCTGATCGGGCAATTGCGGAACTCCCAGCCACCGATCCCGGAAGCCGACATCACGCGCGAGCGGCTCTCGCTCGAGGACGCGATCGGCCGGGTCGAGACCGAGGTTGCGGGCGGGATCGTCCGCGACCAGGAGGCTCCGCCGCCGCCGGCCCCCGTCGAGCCGCCGGCGACCTTCGCGACGCGCGGCGGGGCCGCTGCCGGCCTCGAACCGGAAAGGGTGATCGAGCCGCCCCTGGATGGCGACCGCGTCGAGGCGACGCCGTCTTTCGCGAGCGAACCGTCACGGGTGGATGACATCGTGACTGCGCCGGAGCCGGAGCCGGTAGACGACATCGTGCGCGAGCCGATCGCGCTCGGGCGGCCGCGTCCGCCCGCCCCGCGCCTCGAACAGCGCGACCGGCGCTGGGTGCGCGCCGCCGTCATCGGGACGGCCATCGCCGTCGTCGTCGGGCTGACGGCAACGGCTGCCATCGTTCTCAAGCACCAGCCGGCGGACTTCCAGCCCCAGGCGCCGGTGGCCTCCGTGCCTTCGGATGCTGAACGCAAGGCGCAGGAACGCCTGCCCGGCGATGCGCCACCGGTCGTTGCCGCCGCCCCGGCCGTACCGATGCCGCCGGCGACGCCGGCCCAGCCGCCGACGCCTCCGCGCGCAGCTCCGAATTCCGGAGCGCCGATCCCCGGAGCGCCCATTCCCGGAGCCCCCGTTGCCGCAGCCCCCGTTGCCGGCGGTCCCGTTCCGGCGACATCCGCGCCCGCCCCGGCCTCGTCCATTCCGGCCGATACGCCGGTCGGCATCCTGCAACGCGTGCTTCTGGTCGAGGAACCGGAGCAGGGCAGCAAGGAGTTCAAGCAGACCGCCGGCCGCGTTCGCTGGCGGCTGGACAACGTAAGCGGCGGCGCCGGCGAGCCGCTCGACGCGGCAGTGCGCGCGGATGTCGAAGTTCCCGAGGCGGGCCTCAGGGTCGACCTGCTGATGCGCCGCAACCGGGACGCGGCTCTGCCTGCCTCCCATACGCTCGAGTTGAAGTTCGTCTCGGCCGCGACGGCGCCGAACGGCCGCATCCGGGATGTCGGCGTGCCGGAGATGCGTCAGGACGAGACGATGCGCGGCACGCCGCTCGTCGGGATCGCCGTTCCGGTCACCGAGAACCTGTTCCTCACCGGGCTGTCCAACCTTCCCGGCGACGTGCAGCGCAACCTCGAACTGCTGCGCATGCGCAACTGGGTGATGGTCCCCGTGCGCTTCACCAACGGCCGGCGGGCCCTCCTTCTCATCGAGAAGGGCCCGACCGGAACGCGGACCATCGCCGACGCCATCCAGGCCTGGCAGCAGGGCTGACGGCCGGACGCAGCCCCTCGGTCCCCCGCGAGACGAGGGAACCGGGGCGGACCCGTCGGGGGCTCAGGCGCGGGCGGAGGGGAGGGCGAGGTGGGACGCCTGGCGGCGGGCGACGCCTTCCTTCACGGCCTTCTGGATCTTCTCGAAGGCACGCACCTCGATCTGGCGGACGCGCTCGCGCGAGACGCCGAACTCCGCCGAGAGATCCTCGAGCGTCACCGGATCCTCGGCGAGGCGACGGGCCTCGAAGATGCGGCGCTCGCGCTCGTTCAGCACGCCGAGGGCCTCGCGCAGGGCGACATGGCGCTGCTCGGCCTCCTCCTGCTCGACGAGGATGCTTTCCTGGCTGGCGCTGTCGTCGGCGAGCCAGTCCTGCCACTCGCCCTCGCCGTCCCCGTCGGCCCGGATCGGGGCGTTGAGGGACGCATCGCCGCCGAGGCGGCGGTTCATGTCGATGACCTCCTGCTCGGGCACGCCGAGCGTGGTGGCGCTGGCCTTGAGCTGGTCGGGACGCAGGTCGCCCTCGTCGAGCGCGGAGATCTGGCTCT
>CAZJCW010000172.1:0-9244 GCA_964544365.1 uncultured Alsobacter sp. | reverse complement strand
CTGTCGTCCCCGGCCGGAGCGGCGGAGCCGCGGAGGGGAAGGGGATCCAGGGCCCCGCCGCGGCATCGATGGCTGCAAGGCCGTGTGTCCCCACGTCAATCCCCGGGCGTGTATCGCCGGGAGCGTCGGCCCCTGGGTCCCCTTCCCGGCGCTTCGCGCCGCCGGGGACGACGGGGGCGAGGGGGGCCGGCCTTGGGGCGGAGGGGGGCCGGCCTTGGGCGGAGGGGGCCGGCCTTGGGGCGGAAGGTGGCCGGCCTTGGGGCCGGGCGGGTTGCCCGGTTGGCGAGGCTCAGATCGACTTCGCGGCTTCCAGCACTTCGGCGGCGTGGTCCGGGACCTTGACCTTCGGCCAGACGCGGGCGATGCGGCCGGCGGCATCGATCAGCACGGTGGTGCGCTCGATGCCCATGTACTTCTTGCCGTACATGCTCTTCTCGACCCACACGCCGTAGGCCTCGAGGGTGGCCTTGGACTCGTCGGAGCCGAGGGCGAAGCCGAGGTCGTACTTCTTCTTGAACTTGTCATGGCTGGCCACGCTGTCGGCCGACACGCCGATGATGCGGGTTCCGGCCTTCTCGAACTCGCCGCGCAGGGCGTTGAACTCCATCGCCTCGCGCGTGCAGCCGGACGTGTCGTCCTTCGGATAGAAATAGAGGACGACCTTGCTGCCCTTCAGCGCGGCGAGCGAAACGGTCGCGCCGCCGTCCGCCGGGAGCGAAAAATCGGGAGCCTTGGCGCCGATGGCGAGCGTTTCGGACATTCTGCCTTCCTTTCGTCGAATCGTCGTGAGCCTTAGCGTACGCGATAAGTGGCATACGTGATCCGGCATACGGGCCTGGGGACGCGACGGATCTGGCGACGGGCCGGTTCCGGCCTCGCGGACAAGGCACTGTCGGAACGGAGAGGCGAGCACCGCGCTTGGCGAGCGATCGAACGGATCAGGACGAGGTCTCCGGAGAGGCCCCGGGGGACGGCGTGCGCGCCGGCCGGATCCGTTTGCGGGCGCCCCGCCGGCGGCGCGGGCGGCGCCGCAGCGTCGCGGTCCGCGTGTCCCGCGTGGTCGCACTCGCCCTGCTGCTGGTCGCCTCGATCATCGGCGCCCTCGTGCTGCGGCTGCAGTCCGGGCCGGTCGCGGTCGATGCCCTGACGGATCGGGTCGCGCTGGCGCTCGAAGCGCAGTTCGGGCAGGGCTTCGACGTCCAGGTCCGGCATTCGCAGATCGAGTGGCCGCAGGACGGCCCCCGCCTGTCCGTGACGGGCGTGACGGTCCGCGATGCGCAGGGCAACCTCGTGGTGGCCGCGCCGCAGGCCGACATCTCGTTCGACCCGGCCGGCCTCGCCTTCGGCCAGCTCAAGCCGCGCGATATCTCCTTCGTCGGTCCCGCCGTGGTGATCACCATCGCCGCCGACGGGGCCGTGTCCGTGTCCGCCACCGGCGACGACGAGCCGAAGCCGGCCGATCCGGCTGCTCCCGCCGCGGCTCCGGCTCCCGCTCCGGCGCCGGGCAGCGCCTTCGGCCCTGCGGCGCTGCTGGATCCGCTGCTGACCCGGGCCGGCCCGCTTGCGGTGCTGGAACGCGCCGGCATCCGCGACGGGCGGCTGCGGGTGAACGACCTGAGGCGCGGCCGCGCCGTGACCTACGATCGCCTGTCGCTGCAGTTCTCGCGGCCGACGCCCGACGAGACACGCCTGCGGATCTCGGCCCGCGGACCCGTCGGGTCCTGGTCGTTCCAGGCGGACGTCGCGGGGCGGCCGGGCGAGCGGCGAGACCTGAAGGTGAACGTCCAGAACGTGTCGGTGGCCGAGTTCATCGGTTTTTCCGATCCCGGGACGGTCCCGGCCACCACCGACATGCCGGTCAACGGCGACTTCTCGCTTTCGCTGGCCCCCGACAACGCCATCGTCGCGCTCGGCGGGCGGATCACCGGCGGTTCCGCCATCGTGATGTTCGAGCATCCCGACGCCGAGCCGATCTTCGTCGATTCGGTGAAGGGCGAGTTCGGCTGGGATGCCGCCGCCCATGCGGTGACGGTGGAGACGCTCCAGCTCGTGGCCGGCGACACGCAGTGGCGGCTGCGCGGCCGGGTGGGCATCCCGCAGGTCGACGGCGCGTTCTGGACCGTGGATCTCGCCAGCGACGATTCGGCGATGGCCGGCGAGGGCCCGCAGGACATGCCGGTCCGCATCGATCGCCTCGTGCTCCAGGCGCGGCTGCCGATCGGCCTCACGGGGTTGCAGATCGACAAGCTCGAACTGGCCGGCCCGGACGCCGCCATCGCCATGACGGGCGTGCTCGGCCGGGTCGGCGACGTGGATGGGCTGCGGCTCGGCCTGACGGCCGGGCGAATGCCGGTGCGCAATGTCCTTGCCTTCTGGCCGTCGATCATCGCGACCGACGTCCGGACCTGGCTGATCGACGCCGTCCAGGGCGGCACCGTCGAAGCGTTCAGCCTCGCCACGAGCCTGACGGCGGCCGGCGTCGCCGACGCCTTCGCGGAACGCCCGCTGCCCGATGACAGCCTGCGGCTGGACGTGCGGGTTTCCGGCGGATCGCTGCGACCGGGCAAGGGAATGCCGCTCGTCGAGGACATCGCGGCGCAGGCGGCGGTCACCGGGCGGACCGCCCGGGTGACGGCCTCGCGCGGGAGCATCGGAGCGGCCGGGCGCGGCCTCGCGCTCTCGAACGTCCTCGTGCACGTCGACGACACCGCCGCAAAGCCGCCGATCCTGCATCTCGACGCCACCGTCGCGGGCGGTGCCGAAGCCGCCTTCGACGTGCTGCGCTCGCCGGCGATCCGCCCGTTCGCCGCGCTGCCCTCCGACGTGTCCGGCGTCAAGGGGCAGGTCGACACGAAGCTGCGCCTGACACTGCCCCTGCTTCCCGCGCCCAGGCCGCGGGATGTCAACGTTCAGCTCTCCGGGCAGGCAACCGGCATCACCGCCGACGCGCTGATGGGGCGCGACAGGCTGGAGGCCGGGACCTTCTCGTTCAGCCAGGACAAGGGTGGGCTGCTGGTGAAGGGCGAGGGGAGGCTGTCCGGCTCTCCCGCCACCTTCGAGCTGCGCCAGCCGGCGGCCGGAGGAGCGACCGACGCGACGGTCTCGCTGACGCTCGACGAGGCAGCACGCACCCGGCGCGGCATCAAGCTGCCGGGGCATGTGTCCGGCCCCATCGACCTGCGCGTCAGCATCGCCGACGCATCGGGTCCGCGGCCGGTGACGAAGGTCGAGGCCGACCTGACCAAGACCTCCCTGTCCGACGTCATCCCCGGCTGGACCAAGGCGGCCGGACGGGCGGCTAAACTGGCCTTCAGGCTGGAGCAGGACGGCGAGCAGACGACGCTGGACGACCTCTCCCTCGAAGCCGCCGGCGGCGTCCAGGCGAAGGGGACGGTGAGGCTCGGCGCCGACGGCGCGCTGCAGTCGCTTCGCCTGACGTCGCTCAGGCTGTCGCCGGGCGACGACATCAAGGTCGACGCCGAGCGGCAGGGCAACGTGATCCGGCAAGTCATCCGGGCGGGCCAGATCGACGCGCGGCCGCTCCTGCGCTCGGCGATGGCGCCCGGCGGGGCGCAGATCGGCAATCCGGGCGACATCGAGCTCGACCTGAAGGCCCAGACGATCATCGGCGAGAACAACGAGAAGCTGTCGGCCGTCGATCTCAAGCTGGGGCTGAAGGGCGGGGAGCTGCGCGAGCTGCGGATGGCGGGACGCTTCGGCAATGCGCCGGTGTCGGCCCAGCCGGTGCGGGCCGAGGGCGGCCCTCCGGGATTCGTGATCGAGAGCGGTGACGCCGGTTCGTTCCTGCGGTTCTTCGAGCTCTACCGGCGGATGATCGGCGGAACGCTGATCCTGCAGCTCCATGGCGCGCCGCCGCAGATGACGGGCGAGATCATCGCGAACAACTTCACGCTGGCGAACGAGCCCGCGCTGGCGCGCGTCGCGCCGGGCGACCCGGAGAAGGGCAACGGCGTCGCGTTCACGCGCATGCGGGCCGGCTTCACCGCCGGCGGCGGGCGCCTCGACATCCGCGACGGCACGATGTGGGGCGCCGCGGTGGGCGGCACGCTGGAGGGCACCCTCGATTTCAGCCGCGACAAGGTGGACCTCAGCGGCACCTTCGTGCCGGCCTACGGCATCAACAACGCGCTCAACCGCGTGCCGATCGTCGGGACCCTGCTCGGCGGCGGGCAGAACGAGGGACTGTTCGCGGTGAATTTCCGCATCACCGGGCGGGTGACGCAGCCGGCGGTGTCGATCAACCCGCTGTCGGCGGTGGCGCCGGGGGTGCTCAGGAAGTTCTTCGGCGTGTTCGGCCCCGGCGTCAGCGTCGGCGGCGCGGGCGGACCGCAGCTGCCGCTGCCGGCCCCGGCGCCCGCGCCCGAGCGGTGAGCCGGGTCCGCGCCCGTCCGCTCAGGACGCGCGCAGGAGGACGTGCTTCTTGCGGCCGAAGGAGAGCTTCACGGCGGCGTCGGCGTTGAGGTCGCCGTCCCCGATCATCGCCCGCTCGTCGGTGACGACGACGTCGTTGACGCGCAGGCCGCCGCCCTTCACCTGCCGGCGCGCCTCGCCGGTGGAGGCGACGAGGCCGGCCCGGACGAAGGCGCTGAGGACGCCGAGCCCGGCGGAGATCTCGGCCGCGGGCACGGCGATGCTGGGCAGCGTGTCGGCGGTGCTGCCCTCCTCGAAGGTGCGGCGCGCGGTCTCGGCGGCGGCCTCGGCCTTGTCGCGCCCGTGCATCAGCGCCGTCGCCTCGGTGGCGAGCACCTTCTTGGCCTCGTTGATCTCGGCGCCCTGCAGCGCCTCGAGCCGGGCGATCTCGGCCATCGGCAGCACCGTGTAGAGGCGCAGGAAGCGACCGACGTCGGCGTCCTCGGTGTTGCGCCAGAACTGCCAGTAGTCCCACGCCGAGAGCTGGTCCTCGTTCAGCCAGACCGCGCCCGACGCGGTCTTGCCCATCTTGGCGCCGGAGGCGGTGGTGAGCAGCGGGCAGGTGAGGGCGTAGAGCTGCGGCGTGCCCATGCGGCGGCCGAGGTCGATCCCGGTGACGATGTTGCCCCACTGGTCGGAGCCGCCCATCTGCAGGGTGACGCCGTAGCGGCGGTTGAGCTCGACGAAGTCGTAGCCCTGCAGGCACATGTAGTTGAACTCGATGAACGAGAGCTCCTGCTCCCGCTCCAGGCGCATGCGCACGCTGTCCATGGACAGCATGCGGTTGACCGAGAAATGGCGGCCGACGTCGCGCAGGAAGTCGATGTAGTTCAGCTTCGTCAGCCACTCGGCATTGTCGATCATCATGGCGTCCGTCGCCCCGTCGCCGAAGGACAGGAAACGGGAGAAGACCTTGCGGATGCCGTCCTTGTTGGCCTCGATCTGCTCCGGCGTCAGCAGCTTGCGCGTCTCGTCGCGGCCGGAGGGGTCGCCGACGCGGGTCGTGCCTCCGCCCATCAGCGGGATGGGCTTGTTGCCGCTGCGCTGGAGCCAGTGGAGCATCATGATCGAGATGAGGCTGCCGACGTGGAGCGAGGGGGCCGTGCAGTCGTAGCCGACATAGGCGACGACCTCGCCGGCCCGCGCCTTGTCGTCCAGCCCGGCGAAGTCCGAGCACTGGTGGACGTAGCCGCGCTCCAGCAGCACGTGCAGGAATTCCGACTTCGGCGTGAAGGTCTCGCTCATGGCCATCCATCCGCAAACGCCCGGCGATCGCGCCCGCCGGCTTGCGGGCGGAGGTTTAGGGGCATTGGGGCGGGGGCGCAACGGGGCCGCCTTCAGGCACGCTGAAACGGCAACCACCGCTTGGTGGACGCGTGGCGGCGAAACGGCCAGCGTCCCGTGTCCGCGCCGGTGGACGACGACTTAACCTTTCTCGTGCACGCTGCCGGGCAGGAGCGCAAACATGGCCAGCGACGAGTCATCGTCTTTCCGACCTCTCCCACAACCGGCGGCACGCCCGTGGTGGACCGTGATCCTCGACCGGCACGTGCTGGCGGGACTGGCGGTGGTGGCGCTGCTGGCGGCGGGATATGTCGTCGCCGACCGCAAGGGATTTCGACTGGGCCTCGGCGCCGCGGCGGCGCCGGCGGGTGACTTCGCGCTGGCGCCCGTCGACGGCCTGCGCGGCCGCGACGGCCAGCCGCTGCCGGGCATCACGCAGCGCGACGTGCGCGGCGCGGTGAGCGTCGTGAATGTCTGGGCGGCATGGTGTCCCTACTGCCGGGCCGAGCACGACACCCTGATGGCGTTCTCGCGGGATGCGCGCGTGCGCGTCCTCGGGGTGACGTATCGCGACACGCCGGACAACATCCGCGACTACCTCGCGGTCGCGGGCGTCCCCTACGCGGCCCTGGGGCACGATCCAGACGGCCGGATGAGCCGGGCGCTCGGCGTGCGCGCCGTTCCCACGACCCTCGTCCTCGACCGGAACGGCACGGTCGTCCGGTCGCTGCCGGGCGGCATGACACCCGACCGGGTGAAGCGCGAACTGCTGCCGGCCATCGATGAAGCGCTTTCCCGCGGCTAGGCCGATCATCCGGGCCATCCTCGCGGCGGCGGTCGTCGCGGCGCCGTTGGCTGCCGCCGACGCCCAGACGCGCCCGCGCGAATTCATCCAGGAGGACGGCCTCACCGCCGTCTCCCTCGGCGGGTCCGTCCTGAAGCTCGAGACCCTCCTGGTGCGATCGATCGGCCGGACGGGACGACTGCCGATCGCGCTGATCACCCATGGCAAGCCGGCCAGCGACGACGATCTGGCCACGGTGCACGCCAGCAACTTCCGGTCGGTCGCCCGCGACCTCGCGCGTCGCGGGTGGCTGGCGGTGGTCGTGGCCCGTCGCGGATACGGACTGTCGGAAGGCGAGGTGGCCTACAGGGGCACGTGCCAGCCGGGCGCCGACCTCGCGGCGATGTTCCGGCGCGAGGCCGACGACCTCGCGGCCGTGCTGACGGAGATCGGGCGGCGACCCTATGCCGACGCGACGCGGGTCATCGCCATCGGCGGCTCGGCCGGCGGCGCAGCGGTCCTCGCGCTGGCGTCCCAGCCGCCGCCGGGGTTGCGCGCGGTGGTGAACGTGTCGGGCGGGCTTCGGCTCAACAGCTGCCCCTTCGAGGACCGGCTCGTCGCCGCCATGGCCGGACTGCGCCCCAAGGTCCCGGCCTTGTGGATCTATGCGCGCAACGACCAGACCTTTCCCGCCGAACTGGCCACGCGCATGCACGTCGCCGCTGTGGCCGCCGGAGCGGATGCGCGCATGACGATGCTCGATCCCGTGGGGGAGGACGGGCACCAGATCTTCATGTCCATGGAGGGGCGGGTGCGCTGGTACGCGGCGCTCGACGCATTTCTCAACGATATCGGCCTGCCGACCGTATCGACGGCGGAGGTGGACGCGCTCATGGCGGCGGCGCAACTCGATCCGGCGCAGCGCGTCCCGGTGCAGCGCTACGTGGCGGTGCCCGGGGAAAAGGCCCTGGCGCGGCCCACGGGTGGCGGGCGGCTCAACTGGTTCATGGCCGGCAACGACATCGCGCAGGCGCGCAGACTGGCGCTGGAACAATGCCAGAAGTCCGCGCCGCAATGCGAGATCGTCGCGGAGAACAACCGGCCCGTGGTCGGTGATCGCGGGACGGCGAGCGGAACCGCCGGGGCGGCCGCCCCGCAGGCGGACAAGGCCGCCCGCTGAAGGGCGCGGGCCGGGGCCCGCAGGGACGAGGGTGGATCAGCCGTCCTTCGGACCGAGGCGCTTGTCGAGATAGGTGCCGACGACCCCCATCAGGTCCTCGACCTTGTTCTCGAAGAAGTGGTTCGCGCCGTCGACCATGGCGTGCTCGATCTGGATGCCCTTCTGGGTCTTCACCTTCTCGATGACGCTCATGACGTCCTTGATCGGTGCCACGCGGTCCTGCGAGCCGTGCACGAAGAGGCCGGAGGACGGGCAGGGCGCCAGGAACGAGAAATCGAAGCGGTTCGCCGGCGCGGCGATGGAGATGAAGCCTTCGATCTCCGGCCGGCGCATGAGGAGCTGCATGCCGATCCAGGCGCCGAAGGAGATCCCGGCGATCCAGCAGGCGCGCGCCTCCGGGTTCACGGCCTGCGCCCAGTCGAGCGCGGCGGCGGCGTCCGACAGTTCGCCCTGGCCGTGGTCGAACAGTCCCTGGCTTCGGCCGACGCCCCTGAAATTGAAGCGCAGGGCGGAAAACCCGCGCTCCACGAAGCCGTAATACAGGGCGTAGACGATCTGGTTGTTCATCGTCCCGCCGAACTGCGGGTGCGGATGCAGGACGATGGCGATCGGCGCTCCCTTGGTCTTCGACGGATGGTAGCGGCCTTCGATTCGGCCTGCGGGACCGTTGAAGATGACCTCGGGCATTCTGTTTCGACCTCTTGTCCGCCGTTGTGAACTGCCGGCGTGTGTGTCAACCGCGTCGCGGCCCCCCTGCGCAGCTTGACTCTGCCGCGTGGCGGGACCACAATTCTCTTAGAATAATTCTAACAGCGACGGGCTGCCAGCCGATGGGCCGGACGGCGTACGCCGCTGGGGAGCGCAGCTTTTAGCACAGGCGCGGGGGTCGCTTGCAAGCTTTTGCTTGCCGGCGGACCCGTTTGCTGCTTCTGCGGCGCGATTGGAAAACAGGCGGCGGATCCGGACCGGCATGGCTGACGCCAGGCGCACCTATCTCGACCACAACGCGACGTCGCCTCTCCGTCCTTCGGCGCGCGAGGCGATGCTGCGCGCGCTCGACGCCGTCGGGAATGCGTCTTCCGTGCATGGCGAGGGACGCGCCGCGCGGGCGACGATCGAGGCCGCCCGCGAGGCGGTGGCCGCGCTGGCGGGGGTCGCCTCCCGCGATGTCCTGTTCACCAGCGGCGGGACGGAGGCGGCGACGACGGTGCTGACGCCGTTCATCGCGCAGGAGCGCGACGGTCGGCCGCTCGACCGGCTCCTGGTCGGCGCGACCGAGCACGCCTGCGTGCTGGCCGGCGGCCGGTTCGCGCAGGACAAGGTGGAGCACATCCCCGTCGACGGACGCGGGATCGTCGATCTCGCATGGCTCGAAGCCCGGCTCTCGGCGATGACCGGGGCGGGCGAACGCGCGCTGGTGGCGGTGCAGGCGGCGAACAACGAAACCGGTGTCGTGCAGCCCGTGAGCGCGGTTTCGGCGCTGGTTCGCGCGGCCGGGGGCGTCACCGTGTGCGACGCGGTGCAGGCGGCGGGCAAGCTGGAGCTGCGGCTCGCGGACCTCGGCG
>CAZJCW010000171.1:0-9299 GCA_964544365.1 uncultured Alsobacter sp. | reverse complement strand
TCTGGGCCCGGAAGAATTCCGCCGCCGCCCGGCTGACGTTGAAGCTGCCGTAGAGGTGGACCTTGATGACCGAGTCCCAGTCCTCGTCGGTCATCTTGTGGAAGATCACGTCACGCAGGATGCCGGCGTTGTTGACGACGATGTCGATGCGGCCGAACTCGTCCACCGCCCGTCGCACCATCGCGCGGGCCTGCGGTCCGTCGGCGACCGATCCGAAGTCCGCGACCGCGCTGCCGCCCGCCGCCTTGATCTCCCGGACGACTGAAAGCGCCGGACCGTCGGTCTCGTCGTCCTTGCCGTCCAGCGATACGCCGGGATCGTTGACGACCACCTTCGCGCCATGCGCCGCCATCAGCATCGCGATTTCGCGACCGATGCCGCGGCCGGCGCCCGTCACCAGCGCGACCTTGTCCTCGAGCAGTCCAGCCATGGATCGGCCCCTTCTTGCAAGTTGTTCGGGCGGCGGGTCCAGACCGTCGCCGCGCCGTCAGATCATCCAGCGCCCGCCGTCGACGACGACGGACTGGCCGGTCATGTAGCGGGCATCGTCGCTGGCCAGGAACGCCGCGGCGGCCGCGATGTCCTCCGGTTCGGCGAAGTAGCCCAGTGGGATCGCGCTGCGGATCTTGTCGAGGATCTCGGGCGAGATGCGGTCGATGACCCGCGTCTTGGTCACGCCGGGGCACAGAGCGTTGACGTTCACCTTGAACGGCGCCAGCTCGCGCGCCAGCGACCGCGTGAACCCGATGACGCCCATCTTGGCGGCGGCGTACTCGCTTATGCCAATTTCGCCCGCCATGCCGGCATTGGAGGCGACATTCACGATCTTGCCGCGGCCGGCCTCGCGCATCGAGGGCACTACCTGCCGCGATGCGATCAGCGTCGACATCAAGGTCACGTCGATCACGAAACGCCACACCTCGGACTCGGACTTGTAGAACTCGGATGCCCGCTCGCGGGCGCTCTGTCCGACATTGTTCATCAGGATGTCGACGAAGCCGCACGCGGCGTAGATCGCCTTGAAGGCGTCGACGACCGTCGCCTCGTCGGTGCAGTCGCCGGCGATGGCCATTACCGTCGATCCCTTGGCCCGCGCCTCGTCCGCCACGCGGTCAAGGCCGTCCTGCTCGAGGTCGATGATCGCCAGATTGGCGCCTTCCGACGCGAAGCGCAGCGCCGTAGCGCGGCCGATGCCGTTGGCGGCGCCAGTGACCACGGCGAGCTTTCCTTCGAGTCGGCGCATGGCCTTACCTCCCACTCGCTGCCGTCCGAGCCCGGCGGTCCGGGCAACAGGCTGGCTGGCGGCGTTTCCCCGGCTGCGCGATCTGCGCCGGCAGCTCTCGTCAGAAAACCTAACACTCGTTCGAAACCAAGACAAGTCGTCTCGTCGGCCTGCTCACGCCTTCGGCGCGGCGCCGGTCCCCGCGACGGGGGGCCAGGACAGCGTCGCGACCATCACGCCGGCCAGAACGAGCGCGGCGCCGGCAAACGATGACAGGCTCACGGGTTCCCCGAGGAAGACCGTCCCGCAGAACACGGCCACGGTCGGCACGAGATAGTTGTTGAGGGACGTGAAGGTGGCGCCGGCGCGGGCCAGCAGCATGAACATCAGCAGGTTGGCGGCCGCCGTGTTGAAGATCCCGAGCATCGTGACCGCGGCGATGACGCGCCCGGGCGGCATGGCGGGCGGCCAACCGTCGACGGCTGCGGCCAGGCTGATCGCGAAAACGGCTGACACGATTTGCGAGACCGTCGCGACGGTCAGCGCGTCGCGGTGGCGCACCCGCCGGGCCAGGAAGAGCGAACCGGCGAAGATCAGTGCGGCGCCGAGAGCAGCCATGGCACCGCGCGCGCTATCCCCGAGCGAGAGCAGCGCATCGGGACCGAACAGCACGACGATTCCGCCGAAACCCATCGCCAGGCCGACGATGTTGCGGAGCGAAGGGACCTGGCCTCCAAGCGACGCATAGAAGGCGGCGATGACGGGAACCAGCGCCATGGCCGTCGCCGTCACCGACGAATCGACGTAGCTCACGGAGACGGCGATCAGCGTGAGCGGCATCACGCCGCTGGCGAGGGCCAGCAGAACGAGCACGGGCAGGTCACGCCGTTCCAGGCGGATGCCGCCCTGCACGGAGGCCAGCACGATCATCGCGACGGAGGCGATCAGCGTCCGCGCTGCGATCAGCGTCAGCGGTGGCAGCGCCCCCACCGCGATCTTGGTGAACATGTAGGACGTGCCCCAGGCAAGGCTGATGGCCGCCAGCAGGGCGAACTCCACGCGACCCGGCCCCGTCGTCCCCGATGGGTCGGTCTTGCTGGACATGGACCGCGTTTCCTCGCTACAAAAACAAACAAACGTTAGAAAAGTGCCGCGGTCAAGCGCGGCTCACGCCGGAGGAGGCGATACCATGGCGCGCATTCTGATCACGGGAGCAACCGGAACGGTCGGTGGCGCGGCGCTGAGGCTTCTCTCGTCGGACGTCCCGGGCACCGTCGACGTCGTGGGCGCGGCGCGGAGCGAGCGGGCGGCGCAGGCCCTCGAGGCCAGGGGCCATCGCCCGGTCCATCTCGACTACGACGCGCCGGAGACCTTGAGGCCGGCTCTCGAAGGCGTCGACGCCCTCCTGCTCGTCACCGGATACACGGTCGACATGCTCGTCCATTCGAAGCGGCTGCTCGATGCGGCCCGGGCGGCCGGCGTGCGCCATGTGGTCCATCTCGGCGCTCTCGCGGCAGAGGACACGCCGCATGCCCATTTCGCCTGGCACCAGCTTGTGGAGCGCGCCATCGAGGCCATGGGCTTCGGCTGGACGCACCTGCGGCCGAACTTCTTCATGGACACGGTCTGGACCGGCTTCCGGTACAAGCCCGACCGAATCGTCCATTTCGTCGGCGACCGCCGGGTGAGCTGGATCGCCGCCGAGGACATCGCCGCGGTTGCCGCCGCGGTGCTGCGCGATCCCGCCTCGCATGCAGGGCGGGTCTATCCGCTCGCCAGCCAGGCCCTGACCTTCGCGCAGGTCGCCTCGACCCTCGGAGAGGTGACGGGCCGCGCCGTCTCCTACAGGCCGCGCCCGGCGGCGGACCTGCTGCCGCTGCTCCTCAAGCAGGGCATGGAACCGAATTACGCCGGCGGCCTCGCCGAGGGCGTGGCGGCCATCGAGCGCGGCGAACTGCCTCTCGTCGATGCGACCTCCGACACGGTCGAGGCCGTGACCGGCCGCCCTGCCATCACCTGGGACGCCTTCGCCCGCGCCCGGCTGCACGAACTCGATGCAGCCTGACCCTCAGAGCGTCCGGCCGATCAGTTCCTTCATGATCTCGTTGGTGCCGGCATAGATGCGCTGGACCCGCGCGTCTGCGTAGGCCCGCGTGATCGGGTACTCCCACATGAAGCCGTAGCCGCCGTGCAACTGCAGGAGCGCATCGAGGACGCGACCCTGCATCTCGCTGGTCCACAGCTTCACCATCGCCGCCGTCGTCGTGTCGAGCTTGTTCTCCAGCACCAGTTCCAGGCAGCGGTCGAGGAAGATCCGGCCGACCTGCACCTGCGTCTTCATGTCTGCCAGCGTGAAGCGCGAATTCTGGAAGTCGATGATCGGCTTTCCGAACGCCTGGCGCGACTTCGTGTAGGCGATCGTCCATTCGAGCGCGGCTTCGCAGCACGTGACAGCCTGGATGCCGACATGCATCCGCTCCCAGGGCAGTTCCTGCATCATGTAGGCGAAGCCCTTGCCTTCTTCGCCGATGAGGTTCGACGCCGGGACCCGGACGTCGTTGAAGAACAGTTCCGAGGTGTCCTGCGCCTTCGTTCCCATCTTCTTCAGCCGGCGTCCGCGCTCGAAACCGGGCCGGTCGGCCTCGACCATCACGAGGCTGATGCCTCGCGCCCCCTCGCTGCGATCCGTCTTGCAGGCGACCAGGATCAGGTCGGCCGTCTGGCCGTTGGTGATGAAGGTCTTCTGCCCGGAAATCACGTAGTCGTCGCCATCGCGGGTCGCCCGCGTGCGGATCGCCTGGAGGTCCGAGCCCCCACCGGGCTCGGTCATGGCGATCGCCGCGATGAGGTCTCCGGTGGCCATTCCCGGCAGCCAGGCCTGCTTCTGGGCCGCCGTCCCGTAGTGGTCGATGTAGGGGGCGACGATGTCCGAGTGCAGCGCGAAACCGAGCCCCGTGAGATTCAGCCTGGCCTGCTCTTCCATGAGGATGATCGAGTATCGCCTGTCGGCACCCGCGCCGCCCCATTCGGCGGGAATCGCCGCGCAGAGGAAGCCCTCGGCCCCGGCCTTCTTCCAGGCCCAGCGCGGCACCTCGCCAGCGTCCTCCCAGGCCTCATGGTGGGGCGCCATCTCGCGTTCCATGAAGCGGCGGACCGACTGGCGGAAAATCTCGTGCTCTTCCGAGAACAGTGTGCGCTCGACCATCATGCATCCTCCTGCTCGTGACGCCGGATCCTGTCCTTACCATGCACCGTCCCCCGACGGGATCAATTTCTAACGACCGTTTGAAATTGTCGCAGGGGCGATCTACTGTCGTCCGGTACCGGCCAAGGCAGTCCGGATCGGGGAGGGACCATCATGATCGTCGAGAAGCGTACCTACACCTTGTATCCCGGCAAGACCGCGGAGTTTCTGGCGCTCTACGAGGCCGAGGGTCTCGCGCTCCATACGAAGTATCTGCGGATGATCGGATATTTCGTCTCCGATATCGGCCCGCAGAACCAGATCGTCACCATGTGGGGCTACGAGAGCATGGCGGAGCGCGAGGAGCTTCGCGCAAGGCTCTATGCCGACCCGGCCTGGATCGCCTTCGGTCCGCGGACGATCCACCTCATCCAGTCCATGGAAAACGTCATCCTCAAGCCCACCCGCTTCTCGCCGATCCGCTGAAGCAGCGCCACGCTTTCAGGAGACGATGCCACGCGTCCTGAGGTCGGCGATGATCTCGGGCGTGAGGCCGAGCCCCGCCAGCACGGCGTCGGTGTCCTCGCCCCGCAGCGGAGCGCGGCGGTGAACGCCGCCCGGGGTGGCGGTCATCCGGATCGGCGTCGAGGCGATCGTGACCGGCGTCGCCGAGCCGGGATGTTCGACCTCCACCAGCATGGCGCGGGCGGTCATGTGGGGATCGGCGAAGATGTCGGCCGCCGTGTTGACCGGGCCGAAGGGAACGCGCCCCTCAAGGGCCTTGGCGATTTCGGCCTTGGTGCGCGACCGCGTCCACGCCTCGACGACGGCGACCGTCTCCTCCCGGTGGGCGAGCCGGTCGTTGTTGGTGGCGAAGCGCGGATCGTCACGCAGTTCGGGCTGACCCATCGCGTCGGCGAGTTCCAGCCAGAACGGGTCTCTTGGGCAACCGATGGTGACCGCTCCGTCGCGGGCCGGGAAGGTACCGAATGGACAGAGGATGGGATGCTGGTTGCCCTCCGGCGCGGGTACTTGGCCGGTGTAGGAGTGCTGGTAGACGATGCGTTCGCACATGGCGACGATGCCGTCATACATCGCCACGTCGACGAACTGTCCCTCGCCGGTGGCGCGCGCATGATGCAGCGCCGCCATGATTCCGAAGGCGGCGAGGGCGGCGGGAAAGATGTCGCCGACGCCCGGGCCGATCTTGAGCGGCGTCGCCGCATCGGGGCCCGTGATGCTCATCGCCCCGCCCATCGCCTGCGCCACCACGTCGAAGGCCGGCCGGTCGACATAGGGGCTAGCGCCCGTCCGCGGATCGCCGAAGCCGCGAATGGCCGCATAGACCAGGCGCGGATTGTCCTTCGCCAGCGTCTCGTAACCGAGCCCCAGCCGATCCATCACCCCGGCGCGGAAGTTCTCGACGACGACGTCGGCCTCGCGGGCGAGGTCCAGGAAGAGGCGCCGCCCCTCCGGCGCCTTCAGGTCCAGCGAAAGGCTCTTCTTGTTGCGATTGGTGCTCTGGAAATAACCGCCGAAGTCCTTGCGCGTGTCATCGGCCCGGAAGGGACCGAAGTGGCGCGTCGGGTCGCCGTCCACTGGCTCGATCTTCAGCACTTCGGCACCCTGGTCGGCGAGCATCATGGTGCAGTAGGGGCCGGCCAGCATCTGGGTCAGGTCGAGGACTTTCAGCCCGGCCAGCGCTCCACCCCGGTCCTGTGTCATCGTCCGTCCTCCTCCGACGACCGGGCTGCCTCGCCCGCGATCCGGCTCCATCTTTCGAACGGATGTTCAAAAAACTCAAGCGGGCGAGAGTTACCGCGCCGTGTAGCCGCCGTCGACCAGCATGTCGGCGCCCGTCATGAAGGAGGCTTTGGACGAGGCGAGAAAGCCGATCGCCTGGGCGATGTCGTGCGGCTCCCCCAGGTGCCCCATCGGATGCAGGTGGGCCAGATGCGCCGAGGCGGCCTCCGTCGTGCCGAATTGCTGGATCATCCGCTCCGTGGCGATCGCGCCCGGCGAGACCGAGTTCACCCGGATCCCGGCGTCGACGAGGTCCAGCGCAAGGCTGCGGGTAAAGGCCAGGATGGCTCCCTTCGTCGTCGAGTAGGCCACGCGCGTGGGCGATCCCACATGCGCGAAGGTCGAGGCGAGATTCACGATGCACGCGCCCCGCGGCATCAGCGGCAGTGCGGCGCGCGTGACGTTGAACACGCCCGTGACGTTGACCGCCATCGCGTGGTCCCACTCCTCGGGCTCGAGGGTCGTGATGACCGTGGCCCGGGTCACGGCGGCGGCATTGTTGACGAGAATGTCGAGGCGACCGCTGTCCGCCGCAACGTCCGCGAGCAGGGCCGACACGGCGCCGCGGTCGGTGACGTCGCAGACGTGGACCCGGCAGCCATCCGGTTCCTCGCCTGCCGGCGGCGCGGCGATATCGACGAGATGAACGCGGGCCCCTTCCGCCGCGAACATCGTGCAAACCGCCTTGCCGATTCCCCGCGCGCCGCCCGTCACCAGGCAAACCTTGCCGTTGAACTCGCCCATGCTCAGTCCCTTCCATGCGTCGCCTTCGGGGCGGTCGCCGTCGATCGCCGCCCTTCGTCCTGCCGCCATTCGGACCCGTGCCGGCGGCCGTGTCGAGTCCTATCCCGCCATCCGCCGTGCGCGGTGCCGGGAGGAGGTCTCTTGGCTCACCAGGACGCTTGCCAACAGCGGTCTGACGTCTGTGACGGTCTCGGGGATGTCGGGCTCGCGCCCTTCCGTGTTCTTCGAGGCTTCGCCCCTCGTCTCAGGAGCGTCTTGTGACCCGAGTGTCCCCACATTCGGGCTCCCTGCCTCCGCCAGGACCTAGGTTGCCAGGCTCGCATCGCCCATCACGGCGTCATGAATCGCATCCGGTGTCGTCAGCCATATCCGCGAGGCGTGGGCCGCGATGTGGGCCAGGGCCTTGGCGACAGGTTGAAGCCGGAAAGGCTGGCCCGAGATGAAGGCATGCAGGACCACGCTCATCACGAGAGGCTGCTCGGCTGAAGCCGCGAGGAGCCCGTCGAACTGGTCGACGATCATGTCGGCAAAGTCGCGGGCCGTTGTCTGACGGCCGATGGCCGTCGAACTGTCATTCAATTCAATGCCATAGGGAATATGCAGGAGCGGGCCGTCCGTGCCCCGCAGCCAGACCGGCCGGTCATCCATCCCGAAATCCAGCACATAGCCGTAGCCTGCCTCCCGCAGATGGTCGATCGTCCGTTCGGTGTGGACGAGCCAGGGGCTCGACCAGCCGGTGCAGCGATCGCCAGCATCCAGCATGCGCTGGCGAACGGACAGCAAGTAGGCGCGCTCGTCGTCCGGGGACATTCCCGACAGCGTGTCGGAGTTGGTCCGGCCGTGGGCGATCATCGCGCTGCCGGAGGCGCGAAAGGCATCGACGAGTTCCGGCGCGTGATCGTAGACCTCGGTGTTCAGAAGGATCGACAATGGAATGCCCAGCCCGTTGCACGCCTTCAGGATCCGGAACGCCCCGACCCGGTTGCCGTAGTCCCGCCAGGACGTGTTGACGAGGTCGGGTGCCGGCACGCCGGGAAGAATGTTCTCGGTCAACCCCTCGCCGAAAACATACTCCTCGACCCCCAGGGCGACATAGACGGCAAGGCCGCTGCCATTCGGCCAGCGTGCCGAACTCGCCCGGGTGATCGGGACATAGTCCCAGCGGCCGTGCGACTTCAGCATGATGGGCTCCTTCATTTCGGTTCGGGGGCGGTCGATGGGACCGTACGGAGGTCTTCGCGGGCGTTAGCGACGCGTCGGCGCACGACGCTCCAGTCCGACGTCGCTGGCCATCGCGCGCATGTACATCTCGCGGTAGTAGGGCATCAGTTCGGCTGCCGCCGCGTCCGCTGCTCCTGCATCGGAGGCGAGCGCCGCCGCAAGCTCCCGCGCCTCCCTCTTGATGGCATCTTCGTCCACTGTCAGGAGCCGGCCGTCGCGGCAGACGACACGACCGGCGACCATGGTCATTCGAACGGACGATCCGTTCTCACAGTAGACGAGCTGTCGGCGAACGTCGTTCAATGGCGTGAAGGCCAGCGTGTCGAGGTCGATGAGCGTGATGTCGGCCTGGTAGCCGGCGGCGAGCCGTCCGATCCGGTCGGTCCGCCGCATGGCGCGCGCGCCGCCGTGGAACAGGCATGACAGGATCTCGGGAGCCGTCGGCCAGTTGCGATAGTCGGGATCGGTGAGGGTGTGGATCAGGCCGGCGGTCTTCGCCGCGTTCCAGAGATTGCAGGTATCGTCGGCGATGGCTTCGTCCGTTCCGATACAGACCGGGATGCCGTGGCTGAGGAGGCGCCGGAGGGGCATGATGCCGCTGCCCAGTCGCAGATTGCAGACCGGATTGTGGGCGACGGTGCTGCCGGCGGACGCCAGGAGGTCGATGTCCGCGTCGTCGATCCAGATGCCGTGGACGATCTGCATCCGCTCGTCCAGCAGCCCGAGATCGTGGACGAGATGCACCAGCGACTTGCCGTACTTCACATCGCCCAGGACTCGTTGGAGTTTCGTCTCCAGAACGTGGACGACGAAGGGCAGGTCATGCGCGCGACTGAGGTCGCCCAGCGCCGCGAAATAGTCGGCCGTCACCCGCTGGGGGGCCGAGCAGGAGACGCCCGCGCCGAGGCGTCCGCCTTCGGCGCCGTTCCATCGCCGGATCAGGTGTGCGTAGTGATCGAGCAATTCGCCGGCCGACATCCGGGGGGCGCCGTCGAGCCGCTCGCGCAGATGGGAGGGCAGGATCTCCGCCAGGAACGGATATTTGCCGGTCTCAGCGACGTTCGGCTGGTCCAGCGTCGCGGTCGCCCGCATCCCGCTGTCGGCATAGGCCTGCATGACGCCGTC
>CAZJCW010000170.1:0-9325 GCA_964544365.1 uncultured Alsobacter sp. | reverse complement strand
GTCCGGACCGGTGAAGATCTACCCGCTGCCGCACATGCCGGTGGTGAAGGATCTGGTGCCGGACCTCACCCGCTTCTTCGCCCAGCATGCCTCGGTCGAGCCGTGGCTCAAGACCGTATCGCCGCCGCCACCGACGGAATGGCGGCAGTCGCGCGCCGACCGCGAGAAGCTCGACGGCCTCTACGAGTGCATCCTGTGCGCCTGCTGCTCGACGTCATGCCCTAGCTACTGGTGGAATGGCGACCGCTACCTCGGTCCCGCGGCGCTGTTGCAGGCCTATCGCTGGTTGATCGACTCGCGCGACGAGGCGACCGGAGATCGCCTCGACAATCTCGAGGACCCGTTCCGGCTTTACCGCTGCCACACCATCATGAATTGCGCGAAGGCGTGCCCGAAGGGTCTCAACCCCGCCAAGGCCATCGCCGAAATCAAGAAGATGATGGTCGCCCGCCAGTTCTGAGGCGGGTCTCCCGCCGCGGCACGACGCACAAACGGTTACGCGGCGACGCATCGTCGATGCGTCGCCGTCGCAGGCAACACCGCATTTCTGCTGGCAACCGTGTCCCGCGCCCGTTCGGCGCGGTCCGTCCTGTGGTCGGGCCCTGGATCGGCGGGAGTGTCCCGCCGGGCCTTACTTGCCCTTCGAGGCGGGCTTGGCAGCGGCTTTCGCCGGAGCCTTGGCGGGCGCCTTGGCCTTGGCAGCAGCCTTGGGGGCCGCAGCAGCCTTGGGAGCGGCAGCCTTCGGAGCAGCAGCCTTGGCGGGAGCCTTCGCTCCGTTCGCCTTGGCAGCGGCCTTGGGGGCGGCAGCCTTCGTCTCGGTCTTTGTCGCGGCCTTGGCAGCCGGCTTCGCAGCAGCCTTGGGAGCGGCAGCCTTCGGTGCGGCAGCCTTGGCCGGAGCCTTGGCAGCGGCCTTCGGTGCGGCAGCCTTGGGAGCAGCGGCCTTGGGAGCAGCAGCCTTGGCCGGAGCCTTGGGAGCGGCAGCCTTGGCAGGAGCCTTGGCGGCAGCCTTCGGCGCGGCGGACTTCGCCGCGGGCTTGGCAGCCGTCTTCGCCGCAGCCTTGGGAGCGGCGGCCGTCTTCGCCGCCGCCTTGGGAGCAGCAGCCTTCGATGCGGCAGCCTTTGGAGCCGCGGGCTTAGCTTCCGCCTTGGGAGCAGCCTTCGACTTTACGCTACCGGTGGACTTCGCAGTCTTCGCCATGGGATACCCTCCGAATCAGGCGACGCGCGGTGAGCGTGGCGAACTAACCTGAAAAAAGAGTATTCGTCACAAATTTTTCAAGTTTAGGCATGGGTTCAAAGCCCGCCCCGTCAGCTGCGGCGGGCCTGGAAACGCCGCCATCCACCGCCGAGCCGAACAATGGCCGTGGCAAATTCGTCTTGTTTTACAGTATCTTCCGACGAAGGCTCGTGGCGTGTCGATTGTTCGTGCGCCTGCAGTAGATCGGCCGGCTCGAAGACGAATTCTGCTTCGAATTTTCGCGCCAGCGCCTGCATGGCGCGGTTGTGCGACAGGCAGCTCATGTAGATTTTGCTTGTCCCGCGAGCCCGAGCGTCCTCGATGATTCGCGCAAAAAGGGCCGTCGCGACACCGCGTCCGCGGTATGCCGGCTCCACTGTGAAGGCAGCTTCGGCGGCCCTCCGCGACACCGGCCGCAACTCGGCGGCGGCCCTCAGGACCGGTCCGTCGAAGTGCCCGAAGAGCGTGCTGTCGTGGATGAACGCGGTCGTGGCGTACCGCGTGACGAAGGCGTCCGATGCCGGCATCGCGAAGCGGCTCAATCGGCTCTCGCGATCCAGCCGCAGCAGATGGTCCCGGAACGCCGCGAGATCGTCGTGGCCGAGCTGCCTGATGTCAGCAGGATGAAGGTCCGCGGGCTCGCTGCCGGCCTGCGGTGGTGGTCCTGGCGAGGTGGTCAAGCGAAGCCTCCGGCCGCTCGTTCGTTCGATGCTGTCCTCCCCAGGCGGGCAAGACTACCATCGCGCGTCCCGTGATGAACCCGCGATGATGACGACATCACGTCCGCCGCGGTCGTTCTTTCGTTGCATGGCAGGGTGCGCCGCGGCCTTGCCCGCCCCCCGCCCTCATGCGACACGGCGGTATCGTCCCGCTGTCCCGAAGGAGCGCCGCATGGCCGATTATCGCCTTCACTGCTTCGCCCAGTCCGGCAACGCCTACAAGGTCGCGCTGTTCCTCAAGCTCGCGGGGATCGCGTGGGAGCCGGTGTTCGTCGACTTCTTCAAGGGCGGGCAGACGCGCACGGCCGAGTGGCGCGAGACGGTGAGCGCCATGGGCGAGGTGCCGGTGCTGGAGCATGCCGGCCGCCGCTACACGCAGTCCGGCGCGATCCTCACCTGGCTGGCCGACTCGACGGGTCATTTCGCCCCGCGTGACGCGGACGAGCGCTACGAGGTGCTGCGCTGGCTGCTGTGGGACAACCACAAGTTCACGAGCTACTACGCGACGCTGCGCTTCCTGCTGGGGCTGGCGCGGACGGGCGAGACGCCGGTCACCGAGTTCCTGCGGGCCAGGGCCACGGCCGCCTTCGCCGTTGCGGACAAGCACTTCGCCGCCCATGCATTCGTGCTGGGCGAGCGGCCCACCATCGCGGACCTCTCCATGGCCGGATACGTCTTCTATCCCGAGGAGACCGGCATCGACTGGGCCGCCTATCCCGCCTTGTCGGCGTGGCGCGAGAGGATCCGAGCGCTGCCCGGGTGGGTCCACCCCTACGAGCTCATGCCGGGCCATCCGCTCCCGGCCTGAGCGCGCCCGGACGGATGAACGATTGCCGCGTGGTGCCGGCCTGCGCTAAACGCAGCCGTCGTCGCAGGATTTCCCCGTGCCATCCAGCATCGCGAACCGCTACAGCGCGCTCATCGCCTCGGGCGCCATCGAGGACGATCCGGCCCAGCGGGCGGTGATCGCCCGCCTCGTGGCGCTGGCCGAGGCGCTGATGGAGCGCCAGCTCGCCCGCAAGGGACGCGCTCTCGGGTGGCTTTTCGGCAAGCGCGCGCCGGCCGCGCCGGTCAAGGGGCTCTACGTCTGGGGCTCGGTCGGACGCGGCAAGACCATGCTCATGGACCTGTTCCACGAGCGCCTGCCGGTGCCCGACAAGCGGCGCGCGCATTTCAACTCCTTCATGGCCGACGTCCACGAGCGCATCTTCGCCTTCCGCCAGAAGGTGAAGAGCGGCGCGGTGAAGGACACCGACCCTATTCCCGCGGTGGCCGCCGACCTTGCCGCCGAAGCCTCGGTGCTCTGCTTCGACGAGTTCACCGTCACCGACATCGCGGACGCGATGATCCTCGGCCGGCTTTTCACGGCTCTCTTCGCGCATGGCGTCACCGTGGTCGCCACCTCGAACGTCGAGCCGGACCGCCTCTACGAGGGCGGGCTCAATCGCGCGCTGTTCCTGCCCTTCATCGCGCTGTTGCAGGAGCGGATGGACGTCGTGAAGCTGGAGGCGCGGACCGACTTCCGCCTCGAGAAGCTCGAGGGAGCCGAGGTCTGGCTCGTGCCGGCCGATGGCGCGGCGACGGCCGCGCTGGACAGCGCCTTCGCGCGGCTCACCGGCGGGCAGCCCGCGGAGCCGACCGCCCTGCATGTGAAGGGGCGCAGCGTGGTCGTGCCGCGCGCCGCGCAGGGCGTCGCCCGCTTCTCGTTCCACGACCTGTGCGGAACGCCGCTCGGCGCCTCGGACTATCTGGCCGTCGCGGAGCGTTTCCACACCGTGCTGATCGACGGCGTCCCGGCCATGGGACTCGAGAAGCGCAACGAGGCGAAGCGCTTCATCACGCTCATCGACGCGCTCTACGATTCCGGCGTCAAGCTGCTGGCGTCCGCCGAGGCGGAGCCCCAGTCCCTCTACACCGCCGTCGACGGCCGCGAGGCCTTCGAGTTCGACCGCACGGCCTCCCGGCTCATCGAGATGCGCTCGAAGGAGTATCTCGCCGCTCCCAAGGGCAGGCGCGACTCCGCGGCGTCGGGCAACACGACCGGTCTCGTCGAGACCTGAGCCGCTCCTCCGGCGCAAGCGATCCCGGTCTCGTGCCGGTCCGGGCTCGAAGCCGGTGGCCTGCGGGCCGGGGTATTGCCGTCACCGTGCGATCCAGCCGACCAGCATGGCGACGACGACCAGCGCCATCACCGCCGTCGCCGCCCAGCCGCCGATGCGCAGCGCCGGCCCGGCCCGGACGCTGCCCATGACCGCCGGGCTTGCCACCAGCGTCATCATCACGGCCATCACCGGCACGGCGACGACGCCGTTGATCACGGCGGTCCAGAACAGGATCCGGATCGGGTCGACCGGCGACAGCGCGATGATCGTCCCGACGAGCGTGGAGCCCGCCACGATCCCGTAGAAGCCGCGCGCCTTGCCCGGCCGGGATTCCAGGCTTGCCTTCCAGCCCATGGCCTCGGCCACGGCATAGGCCGCCGACCCCGCCAGGACCGGCACGGCGAGCAGCCCGGTTCCGACGATGCCGGCCGCGAACAGCAGAAAGGCGAACTCCCCGGCAAGCGGGCGCAGGGCCTGCGCCGCCTCGGCGGAGGTAGCGATGGTCGTGATGCCGTTGGCGTTTAGCGTCGCCGCCGTCGTCACCATGATGCAGGCGGCGATGGCGATCGAGAACCCCATGCCGACGGCGGTGTCGATGCCGATCCGGCGCAAGGTGGGGCGTGTCGCCCGCCCCTTGTCCCGCAGGGGCCGGGAGTGGGGCGTGGCGTGCATGTCCTCGACCTCCTCCGCCGCCTGCCAGAAGAACACGTAGGGGCTGATGGTGGTCCCGAAGATCGCGACCACCATCACGATATAGTCGGCGTCCGGCCGCAGGCGCGGAAGGATCGCACCCAGCGCCGCGGCGTCCCACGGAACGTCGATGCTCAGGACCGTCGCCACGTAGACGAACAGCACCATCGTCAGGCCCTTCAGCAGCGGCGCGTAGCGGCGGTAGGGCACGAACACCTCCAGCGTCGCGCAGAAGACGCCGAAGGCGAGCGCGTAGACGGCGGCATGGCCACCCACGACGAGCTGCAGGGCCGCGCCCATCGCCGCGAGGTCCGCCCCGATGTTGATCGTGTTGGCGGCCAGCAGCAGGAAGACGAGCCATACGACCACCCATTGCGGGAACACGGTGCGCACATTGGCCATGATGCCGGCGCCCGTCGTCCGGCCGATCCGCGCCCCGACAACCTGGATCGCCACCATGAACGGGTAGGTCAGCACCACCGTCCACAGCATGGAGAAGCCGAACTGGGCCCCGGCCTGGGAATAGGTCGCGATGCCCGAAGGATCGTCGTCAGCCGCGCCGGCCACGAGGCCGGGGCCGAGCAGCCGCAGGATCGTATGCCGCGCGTGGTGATGCAGCCGGGTGGGCCTGGGCGAGGGCGTGTCGGTCATCGCCCCACTACAACACGCCACCTCCATGAACGTATCCGTGCAACCCCGGATGACCGGAGGCCGTTCGGCGCGCGGAATCTCGGCCGGTTCCACGCTGCCCGGGCCCGCGCTAGTCTGGGCCGCGAGCAGAGGCAGCGCAGCGATGGCCGCGACACAGGACCAGGACACCACCGATTCGCGGATCCTCGCCGCGGCGCTCGACCATGTCCGCCGCTATGGCTACGAGCGCACGACCGTCGTCTCGGTGGCGCGCGACGCCGGCATGACGCACGCCAACGTCTACCGCTACTTTCCCTCGAAGCTGGCGCTCGCCGATGCGCTGACCGCGGCGTGGCTGAAGCCGGTCGAGGCGGACCTCGCCGTCATCGCCGACGCGCCGGATCCGGCCGACGACAAGCTGGAGCGCCTGCTGCTCGCCTGGGCGGCGGCGCTGCGCGACGCGCTGGAGCGCGACCCGAACCTGTTCGACGTGTTCACGGACGCGTCGAGCGCCATGCGCGGGGTCGCGCGCAAGCACCGGGCGCGGGTGCGCATGCTCATCGAGCGGATCCTGGAGGAGGGCGTCGGGTCGGGCATCTTCGCCCTGAAGCGCACGGAACGCGCCGTGGCGCTGGTCCATGACGCGCTCTTCCGCTTCATCCACCCGCTGGCCATCCGGCTCGACCGGGAGGTGCCGCGCCGGCTGCTCGACGAACGGCTGGGGACGGTCGTGCGCTCGACGCTGCGGACCCTCAAGGCCGGCGGCACCTGACGCCCGGGGCCTTAACGCGGCGCTCACGATGGTGCCAAAAAGCCGTTACAAATGACAAAACTTGAAATTTGTAACGAGGCTTCCCTGGCGATTGCGCCTGCATTCGCGTCGTGTCGCGGCGGTCGTCGACACCTTTGAAATCAATCACTTGCACTGCGTCCGGTGGCTGAAGCGCCAGCGTGCGACGGGTCATTTCGTCGTGCGATCTACGTCTTTCGCGCGACTTGCCGCTGTCATGGTCTGCGGCTAAGGGGGGTGCCGTCCCGGGCGGACAACGTTCGTCGCGGGCTCGATTTTGACCTCGTCCAAGGAGCCCTGGACCCATGGCGCGCAAGAAGATCGCTCTGATCGGTTCCGGCCAGATCGGCGGCACCCTCGCCCATCTCGCCGGCCTGAAGGAACTCGGCGACATCGTTCTCTTCGACATCGCGGAAGGCGTTCCGCAGGGCAAGGGCCTCGACATCGCCGAATCCTCGCCGGTCGACGGCTTCGATGCCGCCTACTCGGGCGCCAACTCCTACGAGGCGATCTCCGGCGCCGACGTCGTGATCGTCACGGCCGGCGTTCCGCGCAAGCCCGGCATGAGCCGCGACGACCTGCTCGGCATCAACCTCAAGGTGATGGAGCAGGTGGGCGCCGGCCTCAAGCAGTACGCCCCCAACGCCTTCGTCATCTGCATCACCAACCCGCTCGACGCGATGGTGTGGGCGCTGCAGAAGGCGTCCGGCCTGCCCAAGCACAAGGTGGTCGGCATGGCCGGCGTCCTCGACTCGGCGCGCTTCCGCTACTTCCTCGCCGAGGAACTCGGCGTGTCGGTGCGCGACGTCCACGCCATGACGCTCGGCGGCCACGGCGACGACATGGTGCCGCTGATCCGCTACTCGACGGTCGGCGGCGTGCCGCTGCCCGAACTCGTCAGGATGGGCTGGCTGAGCCAGGACAGGCTCGACGCCATCGTCAAGCGCACGCGCGGCGGCGGCGGCGAGATCGTCGCCCTCCTGAAGACCGGCTCGGCCTTCTACGCGCCCGCCGCCTCGGCCATCGCCATGGCGGAGAGCTACCTGAAGGACCAGAAGCGCATCCTGCCCTGCGCCGCCTATCTCGACGGCCAGTACGGCGTGAAGGACATGTATGTCGGCGTTCCGGTCCTGATCGGCGAGAACGGCGTCGAGAAGATCCTCGAAGTGCCCTTCGACGAGACCGAGAAGGCGATGTTCGCCAAGTCCGTCGACGCCGTGAAGGGCCTCGTCGACGCCTGCAAGACGATCAATCCCGCTTTCGCGTGACCTGACCTGACCGGCGGGCCCGGGCCAGCCCGGGCCTCCACGCCTCCCGACCTTCCGGTCGTGGGTGGCCGGGCCGGCCCCGGCCATGACGCGGACAACGATCCCACCGAGGAACACCGATGAACATCCACGAATACCAGGGCAAGGCGGTCCTCAAGGAGTTCGGCGTGCCCGTCTCCAACGGCCGCGCCGTGTTCAAGGTCGAAGAGGCCGAGGCGGCGGCGAAGGAACTCGGCGGCCCGCTCTGGGTCGTCAAGTCGCAGATCCATGCCGGCGGACGCGGCAAGGGCACCTTCAAGGAGCCCGAGGCCGGGGAGAAGGGCGGCGTGCGCCTCGCCCGCTCGATCGAGGACGTCGTCGCCAATGTCCGGCAGATGCTCGGCAAGACGCTGGTGACCGTCCAGACCGGCCCGGCCGGCAAGCAGGTCAACCGCCTCTACATCGAGGACGGCTCCGACATCTCGAAGGAATTCTACCTGTCGATGCTGGTCGACCGCGTCACCTCGCGGGTCGCCTTCGTGGTGTCCACCGAAGGCGGCATGAACATCGAGGACGTGGCGCACGACACCCCCGAGAAGATCATCACCTTCTCCGTGGACCCGGCGACCGGCGTCATGCCGCACCACGGCCGCCGCGTCGCCCAGGCGTTGGGCCTGACCGGAGACCTCGCCAAGCAGGCCGAGAGCCTCGCGGCGAAGCTCTACACGGCGTTCGTGTCCAAGGACATGAGCATGCTCGAGATCAACCCGCTGATCGTCACCACCGACGGAAAGCTGAAGGCGCTGGACGCCAAGATCTCCTTCGACTCGAACGCCCTCTACCGTCACCCCGACGTCCTCGCCCTGCGCGACGAGACCGAGGAGGACGCCAAGGAGATCGAGGCGTCGAAGTACGACCTCAACTACATCACGCTGGACGGCACCATCGGCTGCATGGTCAACGGCGCCGGCCTCGCCATGGCGACGATGGACATCATCAAGCTCTACGGCGAAAGCCCGGCGAACTTCCTCGACGTCGGCGGCGGCGCGTCGAAGGAGAAGGTGACGGCGGCGTTCAAGATCATCACCGCCGACCCGAACGTGCAGGGCATCCTCATCAACATCTTCGGCGGCATCATGCGCTGCGACGTCATCGCCGAGGGCGTGATCGCCGCGGTGAAGGAGGTCGGCCTGAAGGTGCCGCTGGTGGTGCGCCTCGAGGGCACGAACGTCGACCTCGGCAAGAAGATCATCGCCGAATCCGGGCTCAACGTGATCCCGGCCGACGACCTCGACGACGCCGCCCAGAAGATCGTCAAGGCTGTGAAGGAGGCCCGCTGATGTCCGTCCTCATCGACGCGAATACCAAGGTCATCTGCCAGGGCTTCACCGGCAAGAACGGCACCTTCCACTCCGAGCAGGCGCTCGCCTACGGCACGAAGATGGTCGGCGGCACCTCGCCCGGGAAGGGCGGGTCCACCCATCTCGGCCTGCCGGTGTTCGACACCGTCGCCGAGGCGCGCGAGCGCACCGGGGCCGACGCCTCCGTCATCTATGTCCCGCCGGCCGGCGCGGCGGATGCCATCTGCGAGGCGATCCAGGCGGAGATCCCGCTCATCGTCTGCATCACCGAGGGCATCCCGGTCACCGACATGATCAAGGTGAAGCGCGCGCTCTCGGGCTCGAAGTCGCGCCTCATCGGGCCGAACTGCCCGGGCGTCATGACGGCGGGCGAGTGCAAGATCGGCATCATGCCGGGCAACATCTTCAAGCCCGGCAATGTCGGGATCGTGTCGCGCTCCGGAACGTTGACGTACGAGGCCGTGTTCCAGACGACCCGCGAAGGCCTCGGCCAGACCACGGCCGTCGGCATCGGCGGCGACCCGGTCAAGGGCACCGAGTTCATCGACA
>CAZJCW010000169.1:0-9427 GCA_964544365.1 uncultured Alsobacter sp. | reverse complement strand
GGCCGAGGCCGGTGATCGCGCGGACCTCCTTGATGACCTCGATCTTCTTGTCGCCAGCCGCAGCGAGCATGACCGTGAACTCGGTCTGCTCCTCGGCGGCCGGGGCAGCGGCGCCGGCGGCAGCCGGGGCAGCCACGGCGACGGCGGCGGCGGCGGAGACGCCCCACTTCTCCTCGAGCAGCTTCGCCAACTCGGCGGCCTCGAGGACGGTCAGGGACGACAGCTCGTCGACGAGCTTGGACAGATCAGCCATAGTGTTCTCTCTTCCAGTCTGATGGTTTCGAACCAAAGGGTCGATGGCGGTACGGCCTTACGCCGCGTCTCTCTTGGCATAGGCTCCGAACACGCGGGCGAGCTTGGCTGCCGGCGCGGTGGACAGCTGTGCGAGCTTGGTGGCCGGAGCCTGGATCAGGCCGACCAGCTTTGCACGCAACTCGTCCAGCGACGGCATCGTGGCGAGCGCCTTGACACCGTCTACGTTCAGAGCGGTCTTACCCATCGCTCCGCCGAGAATGACCAGCTTGTCGTTGGTCTTGGCGAAGTCGACGGCGACCTTGGCCGCCGCTACGGGATCGCTGCTGTAAGCCAGCAGCGTCGGGCCCTTCAGCAGGTTCCCGATCGAAGCGACGTCCGTGCCTTCGAGAGCAATCTTGGCGATGCGGTTCTTCGCGACCTTCACCGATGCGCCGGCCTGCTTCATCTGCGCGCGCAGCTTCTGCATGTCGGCGACCGTGAGGCCGGCATAGTGGGCGACGACGACGACGCTGGTCTCGGTGAAGACCGAGTTGAGCGTGCCGACGAGCTCACGCTTAGCCGCTTTATCCACGGGGCTCTCTCCGGTTGGCGGGGACAGATGTCCCGCCGGTTGCTGTTTGCCGCCCGGTCCGGACTTCCGGCCCGGAGCGACGCTTCCGACGTCTCTGTCCCCGGATGGCGAGCACGATGCCGCGACCCGGTGTGATGGTTCGAACCGTCCCATGCGCAGGGTGTGACCCCTGCGAAAATCCGGTCTTCCCCGTCTGTGCAGGCCCTTGCGGCATTAAGAACTCCCCTGGAGGAGGTCACCTGCAGTCTCGGACAGGACATGGCCGGCTGAAGACAAGGCGGCACCCATTCGGGAACCCCCTTGACCTGCCGGCCTTTTCCAACCGGTCACCCGGCTGGAAACATTGCCACGCAAAAGCACCCCTGAGGGGACATTTGCCGGCTATGTGAGGAACTCATGACGCGCTCATTAAACGCTTCCTGCTCCGTTGCCAAGAGCAGGCGGCAAAAAAATGGCGAACGGCATGGCAGGCCCTTGACGGAACGCCAACACCGTGAGGCTCTCTGCGCTCCTTGCAGCGCAAGCCATGGCGAAGCATGAGAGCGCAGCGACCGCCCGTCAAGGACAATGCCGGGCGCGTGGTTTCCGAATTTCTGGCCTCCGATCCCGCGAGACGTCATCCCATGAAGCGAACCCGACGCCTCGGCCGCCTTGCTGCATTGCTGTTCCTCGCTGCGACAGTGATGCTGCTCGCCGTCTGGGGCGCCCTTGCGCTCTCGTTTCGCGCGCCCTTCCCGCCCCCATGGCCGACATTTCTCGCCGTGGCATGGGCAGGCGGGTGCATCGCGGCGGCGATCGGCTTGGTCATGGGGCGCTTGAAGGTTCCTCTTGCCGCGGTGACGGGCGGCATGATCGTCCTCGTCGGATGGTGGAGCACGATCGACGCGCGCGCCGACCGTGACTGGGCCGACGACGTGGCCCGCGTGGCTTTGGCCCGAATCGACGGGACGACGCTCACTGTCGAGAACGTCCGCAACTTCGAGTGGCGCAGCGACACGGACTACACGATCCGGTGGGAAACCCGCCGCTACGACCTGACGAAGCTGCGCGGTGCGGATCTCTTCCTGTCGTACTGGGCGGGCGAGGCCATCGCCCACGCCATTGTCAGCTTCGACTTCGCTGGCAGCGCCCCTCTCGCCATCTCCATCGAGATCCGCAAGGAGCGGGGAGAGGCCTATTCATCCCTGGCGGGATTCTTCAAATCCTACGAAGTGGCCTTCATCGCCGCGGACGAACGCGACGTCGTGAAGGTGCGCTCGACCGTGCGCGGCGAGGATGTCCGGCTCTATCGGCTCGACATGCGTCAGGAGACGGCACGCAACCTGCTGGAAACCTATGTCGCGGTTGCGGACGACGTGGCGCGGCGACCGCGATGGTACAACACTCTCACCACCAACTGCACGACGGCGATCTTCCGCATGGCTCGCACGCTCGATCCAGGAATTCCGCTGGATTATCGCGTTCTTCTGTCAGGCTTCGTGCCGGGATACCTCTACGACCACGCGTTCCTGGTGAGGGACAGGCCTCTCGCCGACCTCGTCGAAGCCGCCCGAATTAGGCAAAGGGCCCCCGGCCCGGCCGACGACCCCGATTTTTCGACCCGAATCCGGACCGGAGTGCCCGGTCCGGAGTGGACCCGGTCGGGTCAGTCGAGCTGAACGCCCGTCGCCTTCGTGATCGGCCCCCACGTCGCAAGCTGTTCGGCAACGTGCTTGGCAAGGCCTTCGGGGGATGATGGCGTCACCGTCATCGTCAGTTCATCCAGGCGCTTGAGCAGGGCCGGATCCTTCAGTGCCTTGAGCACCTCGGCGTTGAGCTTGTCGACAACGGGCTTCGGCGTCTTGGCAGGAGCGAAGAGAGCCTGCCACGAATAGGTCTCGTAACCCGTGAGCCCCTGTTCGTGCAGTGTCGGGATGTCGGGCATCTGCGCCACGCGCTCCTTCGTGGTCACGCCGAGCGCCCGGGCCTTGCCCGCCTTGATCTGCTCGACCGACGTCGGAAGGTTGTCGAACATCACCGGAACCTGGCCGGCAACCAGGTCGTTCATGGCCGGTCCTGCGCCGCGATACGGCACGTGAGCCATCTGGGTACCCGCCATCCGGTTGAACATCTCGCCGGACAAGTGAAGCGGCGTCGCCACGCCGGAGGAGGCATAGCTGTACTTGGCGGGATCGGCCTTGGCGGCGGCGATGAGTTCCTGAACGGTTTTCGCCGCCACGCCCGGATGCACGATCATGACGTTGGGAATCGACCCTACGAGAGCGATCGGCTCGAAGTCCTTCACCGGGTCATAAGCGGAACGCTTCGCCATCAGCGGGTTCAACGTGTGTGTCGAAATCGTCCCGTAAAGAACTGTATATCCATCGGGATCCGCCTTTGCGACGGCGGCGGCGCCGATGTTTCCACCGGCTCCGGCACGGTTCTCCACGATCACGTTGACGCCCATCTGCTCCGTGAGCTTCTGCGCCAGGATACGGGCGACGAGGTCCGTCGAACCGCCGGCGGCGAAGGGCACCACCATCGTGATCTGCCGCTTGGGAAAGTCCTGTGCCCACGCTGAGACGCCAGGCAAGGCCAGGCCGAGGCCCGCGATGCCGGCCATGATCGTCCGTCTTGAAATCAACACGTAGTCCTCCCGGGATATCTTCTGTGCACGGCTAGATATTGGACCCGGCCGAGGAAACAAGACGTTTTTGTGACGTCGAGGGAGAGTGTGCCGCTAGTCCACGGTCACGTTGACGACGATCCGCGACGTCCCGGCTCCGTCCGTTCCGCGCGCGCTGATCTCGGCAACGAACCGGTCCGTTCCCTTGAAGCCGGGGAAGGAGCGATAAAACGCCGTCTCGCCTTCCAGCGTCACCTTGCCGTTCTTCGGCATTTCGGCGATCCGGCGTCCCGTGACGGTGAATCTGCGGGTCGCCGCGATCCGCACCACACAATCCATGCCGCTGGAGGCCTGCATCTCCACGGTCGCGGTGTCGTTCTTCGAGGGCGATACCGTGTAGTTGCTGCGCGAGCACTTGGCGTGCGCATCGGCGCCGAAGGCCGCCGCGAGGACCAGCCCAGCCACCAGAGTCGCGACCTTCCGCAACGACATCATGATCCTCCCCGTCCGTCCCGCCCAAGCTAGCGTGGCTGCTCGACATGAAAAAGGCCCCGCCGATAACGGCGGGGCCTCTGGATCTCTTCGCGGGGCCTGCGATCAGGCAGAGCCCTGCCCGCCCATGACGGTAGCGGGATCGATCTTCACGCCCGGCCCCATGGTGGACGAGATTGCGATGCGCTGGATGTAGGTTCCCTTGGCTCCCGTCGGCTTCGCCTTGGCGACCGCATCGGCGAAGGCCCGGATGTTCTCGGCCAGCTTGTCGGCATCGAAGGACGCCTTGCCAACACCGGCATGCACGATCCCGGCCTTTTCGACGCGGAACTCGATCGCTCCGCCCTTGGCTGCCTTCACGGCTCCGGCGACGTCCGGCGTCACCGTGCCGACGCGCGGGTTCGGCATGAGGCCGCGCGGGCCGAGCACCTTGCCCAGGCGACCCACGAGACCCATCATGTCCGGGGTCGCGATGCAGCGGTCGAAATCGATCTGACCAGCGTTGATGCGCTCGACGAGATCCTCGGCGCCGACGATGTCGGCACCGGCGGCTTTCGCCTCGTCAGCCTTGTTGCCTCGGGCGAACACCGCGACGCGAACCGTCCGGCCGGAGCCGTTCGGCAGATTGCAGACGCCACGGACCATCTGGTCGGCGTGGCGCGGATCGACGCCGAGGTTCATGGCGACTTCGATCGTCTCGTCGAACTTGGCCGTTGCGCGCTCCTTGATGAGCTTCACGGCGTCGGACAGCGGGTAGAGCTTGGTCCGGTCGATGCCCTCGCGGGTGGAGCGGACGCGCTTTGCGATGTTGGACATGACTTACCCCACCACCTCGAGGCCCATGGACCGGGCCGAGCCTTCGATCATCGCCATGGCCGATTCGACCGTGTCGCAGTTGAGGTCCGGCATCTTCTTCTCGGCGATCTCGCGGATCTGGTCACGGGTGACCTTGCCGATGAAGCCACGGCCCGGCGTCTTGTGGCCCGACGCGGGCTTCTTGCCGAGCTTCAGGTTCGCCGCCTTCTTGAGGAAGAACGTGACCGGAGGCTGCTTCATTTCGAAGGTGAACGAGCGGTCCTGATAGGCGGTGATGATCACCGGGATCGGGGTGCCCTTCTCCATCTGCGCCGTGCGCGCATTGAAGGCCTTGCAGAATTCCATGATGTTCAGGCCGCGCTGGCCGAGCGCAGGACCGATCGGGGGCGACGGGTTCGCCGCGCCGGCCGGCACCTGAAGCTTCACGTAGCCCGTGATCTTCTTTGCCATGATGGCTGCTCCTCAGAACACCGGGTCCCTTTCGGAAACGCCGGCTGGCACGGCCGGGCCGATCGCCCTTCCGTGCCGGGTTTGCAGATTGCGGTGCGGCACGAACCCCGGCTGGCGACCGGCGTACCTCCCGCAGTGGAAAGCCCCGCCTTTCGGGCGGGGCGCGTTTCCCTAGCCGAAGCCGGGAAGGACTGCAAGCGGCCAGGCCGTCCGACGTGAACCGTCAGACTTTCTCGACCTGCCCGTATTCGAGTTCCACCGGCGTGGCGCGGCCGAAGATCGACACGGCCACCTTGAGGCGGGCGCGCCCCTCGTCGACCTCTTCGACCGTACCGTTGAACGAGGCGAAGGGCCCGTCGGACACGCGCACCTGCTCGCCGATCTCGAACGAGATCGAGGGCTTCGGCCGCTCGACGCCATCGGCGACCTGTCCCTTGATGCGCTCGGCCTCACGGTCGGGGATCGGCATCGGCTTCTTGTCGGTGCCGAGGAAGCCCGTGACCTTCGGGGTGTTCTTGATAAGGTGGTAGACGTCGTCGGTGAGGTCGCACTTCACCAGCACGTAGCCGGGAAAGAACTTGCGCTCGGTGTCGATCTTCCGGCCGCGGCGGACCTCCACGACCTTCTCGGTGGGAACCATCACCTCCTCGAACTTCTCGGCGAGACCACGCTGGGCGGCCTGGTCCTTGATCGACTGAGCGACCTTGTTCTCGAAGTTCGAATAGGCGTGGACGATGTACCAGCGCATGGACATGGCGTTTTCCCTATCGGCCGATGCCGAGCACGAGGCCGATCACCCAGCGGATGATCATGTCCGTGAAGAGGAAGAAAATGCTGGCGACGACCGCCATCAGGAACACCATGGCGGTGGTGACGAGCGTCTCCTTGCGCGTCGGCCACGTGACCTTCGCAGCCTCTGCCCGCACCTGCTGCAGGAATTCGAACGGACTCGTCTTCGCCATGCTTCACCGTGGATCGGGCGGCTGCAAACGTGCGCCGCCCCGTGATCGATCATTGCCGTGTCGCCCGGCCTGGCGCCCATGGGCCATCGGCGGGAGGAAAGGTCCGGCCGTCGATGTCAAAGGAGTGGCCGGGAGATAGGCTGAAACGCCGGTCGGGTCAAGGCGTCGGGACGCCGGGACGTAGCCTGGCGTCCCGACGGCCCGTGCGCCGGGGCGGCTCGGCGCGGCCCGCAAGCCGCTCAGGCCCTCGATCGAAATTCCGAGACCGCCTGTCGAAGTCGCACCTGCTCGCGCGTCATCGGGTTCGAGGAGCTGCGCCGCGACGCGCCAAAGCGGCCCTCGGGATCGAGCATGTGCCATGGAGCCGACGACATGACGAGCAGTGTATTGAACGTGACGACCAAGCCCCGTTGGATGTGGGCCGCAGCCGGGCTTGGGACGATCTGGAACGCCTACGGCGCGGTCCAGTTCGCCGGGTCCCTGTCGCAGACGCCTGACAGCCTGATGGCGCTGGGCCTCACGCAGGCTCAGGCCACCTTGTACCACGGCCTCCCTGTCTGGATGACGCTGGTGTTCGGCATCGGCGTCTTCGGCGGCCTCGCCGGCAGTCTTGCCCTGGGCCTGCAGCTTGCGATCTCGCGCCAGATCTTCGCCGTCTCGCTGGTCGCCTACGTCCTGCTGTTCGCGGGAGACGCCTACCACGGCGTGTTTGCAGCCATCCCTAGCCAGTTCGCGATCATCAGCCTTGTGGTCGCCGTGGCGGCGTCCCTGCTTTGGGCCAGCGAGCGCGCGCATCGGCAAGATCTGCTGAAGTGAAGCCGCTTCGTGCCGCGACGGGGCGGTTCGGTCGGGCCGCCCCTCGCCTCACCGCCGGCTGCTGTGCGTGGGAGACCGCGTGTCGGACCTACCCATTCCGCCCTTCGAACGAACGGGGGAATGGCAGGAGTGGAGGGACTCGAACCCCCAACCCCCGGTTTTGGAGACCGGTGCTCTAACCAGTTGAGCTACACTCCTCCGCGCGGTGCCCCGGCTTGACCGGCGCGACGTCGCTCTTCGCATGCGCGTTGCGTCTTGGCAAGGGTCTGCGACGGGGGATGAGGGGGCTCTCTAACGCACTCGCCGACGTTAGCGGCGGGCAAGCCCCAGCACCTCCGCAACGGCCGCTTCGCGGCGGCGGACGACGAGGCCATCGACGACCCGACTGTCAAGGAAATGTCCGGTGCGGAGCCCGAGCCGGCCGCGCGAACACGCGAATGGATCCGGCCCGCGCCGGTCCGCGGTGCGGCTCTCAAGGTCCACGACCTCCAGGGCGAGGGATTGGATCACGCCCTGCGGCAGGCTTGCGGCATAGGCGATGATGCGGTGGAACTCGAAGCGCAGGTCCCGGATCCGGTCCCCCGGACCCGATGCGTCGACACAACGCTCGCCGTCGATACGCAGCCGCAGATAGGCGTAGAGCACGACTTTCACGGCCGTGACGCGCGGTTCGGTTCCCGCTCCGTCGACCGGCGCCGCCATCCAGAGGTCGCGGGCCAGCGGTGCCGCCACGGCCACGCTCCCCCCCTCGAACAGGATCTCCTTTGCCCAGGGGATCCTCAGTGGCGGCACGACGGTGTCCCATCTGTCGACCAGCATGTCGTAGCGACGGGCCGCGAGAAGGGCCTTCAGCTTCGCGAGCGGATCATCGGGAGGATCGCGCGGCGCGGCCAGGGACCCCGTGGCGACAGGAAACACGCGGCGCGCCGTCTGCGTCTTGCCGGGCTTCGTCGAGGGCCCCGGCCTGCCCTCGTCCAACGCGCCGGACCGCGGTCGTGTCGGTGGATCGGCGGCGCGGGCTGGACAGAAACCAAGCAAGACCGACAGGAGACATCCGACAAGAATTGATCTGGACAAGGGAGCCACCGCGAAAGACGTGCGGCGTCCGTTGTGCACCCCGGGGCAGTGGCCTTCCACGAACCGGCGGCTGTGCAGCCTGTTCCCTCAACCGTGGATCTGAACGATTCGGGCCGGGGACGCGTCGCGGCCCCGGCCCGATCAGAATGTGGTCAACGCAGCGTAAAGGGGACCGGCCCCCTCCGGACGTCAGGCGATGATCGAAGCGACGACGCCTGCGCCGACGGTGCGACCGCCCTCGCGGATGGCGAAGCGCAGCTTCTCCTCCATGGCGATGGGGGCGATCAGCTCGACCTCCATCGTCACGTTGTCGCCCGGCATCACCATCTCGGTGCCCTCGGGCAGCTTCACCATGCCCGTCACGTCCGTCGTGCGGAAGTAGAACTGCGGACGGTAGTTCGTGAAGAACGGCGTGTGGCGACCGCCCTCCTCCTTCGTCAGGATGTAGGCTTCCGCCGTGAACTTCGTGTGCGGCTTCACCGAGCCGGGCTTGGCCAGAACCTGGCCGCGCTCGACCTCCTCGCGCTTCGTGCCGCGCAGCAGGCAGCCCACGTTGTCCCCCGCCTCGCCCTGGTCGAGCAGCTTGCGGAACATCTCGACGCCCGTCACCGTCGTCTTGATCGTCGGCTTCAGCCCGATGATCTCGATTTCCTCGCCGACCTTCACGATGCCGCGCTCGATGCGGCCCGTCACCACCGTGCCGCGACCCGAGATCGAGAACACGTCCTCGACCGGCATCAGGAACGGCTGGTCCTTCGGACGATCCGGCTGCGGGATGTAGCGGTCGACTTCCGCCATCAGCTTCAGGATCGCGTCATGGCCCACCGCCTTGTCGCCGTTGTCCAGCGCAACCTTGGCGGAGCCCTTCACGATCGGGATGTCGTCGCCCGGGAAGTCGTACTTCGACAGAAGCTCGCGCACCTCCATCTCGACCAGCTCAAGGAGCTCCGGATCGTCGACGAGGTCCACCTTGTTCATGAACACCACCAGCGCCGGGACGCCGACCTGGCGCGCCAGCAGGATGTGCTCGCGCGTCTGCGGCATCGGGCCGTCGGCCGCCGACACCACCAGGATCGCGCCGTCCATCTGCGCCGCGCCCGTGATCATGTTCTTCACGTAGTCCGCGTGGCCCGGGCAGTCGACGTGCGCGTAGTGACGGTTCTTCGTCTCGTACTCCACATGCGCCGTCGAGATCGTGATCCCGCGCGCCTTCTCCTCCGGAGCCTTGTCGATCTGGTCGTACGCCGTGAACGTCGCCCCGCCAGTCTCGGCAAGAACCTTCGTGATCGCCGCCGTCAGCGACGTCTTGCCATGGTCGACGTGACCAATCGTCCCGATGTTGCAGTGCGGCTTAGTCCGCGCGAATTTTTCCTTGGCCATGGC
>CAZJCW010000168.1:0-9564 GCA_964544365.1 uncultured Alsobacter sp. | reverse complement strand
AGCATATCGCGAAGTAGATGAGCGAGACCGTGCCGAAGACGGCGACGGGCTGGAAGGTGACGGTGTTCATCTGGGCGCCCGCCTTGGCGAGTTCGGTGAATCCGATCAGGGCGGCGAGCGACGTTCCCTTCACCACCTGGACCATGTAGCCGACGGTCGGCGGCAGGGCCATGCGGACGGCCTGGGGAATGACGACGAGGGCCAGTGTCCGCTTGAAGTCGAGCGCCAGCGCCTTGGCAGCCTCCCACTGGCCTTTCGGAACGGCCTGGATGCAACCGCGCCAGATCTCGGCGAGATAGGCGCTGGTGCCGATGGTGAAGGACAGCACCGCCGCCGTCCACGCGTCGATCCGCACGCCGAGCATGTTGACGCCGAAATAGAGCAGGAGCAGCAGCATCAGCATCGGCGTCGCCTGGATCACCTGGATCCACAGCGAGACGACGAAGCGCACCGGCGTCCATGGCGCGATGCGGGCGACGGCGAGGACGAGGCCGACAAGCCCCCCGAAGACGAAGGCCAGCAGCGACAGCAGGATCGTCCAGCGCGCCGCCATGATCAGGAACCAGACTTCGTTGGAACCGAATTCGCGCAGCATCGCTCAGCCCCTGTTCGCGAACACGAGGCGGTGCAACCCGGCGAAGATCCCCCGGAACCCGAAGGCCATCGCGATGTAGATCGCGGTCACCACGAGATAGATCTCGAAGGACCGGAAGGTCTGCATGTTCAGGCTGTTGGCAAAGGCCGTCAGCTCTTCGGCGGCGATGGCCGAGACGATGGACGAGCCGAGCAGCGTCAGGATGAACTGGCTGCACAGGGCCGGATACACCGCACGGATCGCCGGGAGAAGGACGATGAACCGGATGATCTGCAGCCGCCGGAGCCCCAGCGCGCGCCCCGCCTCGATCTGGCCGACAGGGACCGACTCGAGCCCCGCGCGCACGATCTCGGTCGAGTAGGCGCCGAGGTTGATGCTCATGGCGAGCAGCGCGGCAGTGTTCGGATCGAGCCGCACCCCGATGTTCGGCAGGGCGAAGAACACGAAATACAGCTGGATCAGGAAGGGCGTGTTGCGGATGAACTCGACATACGCCGCCGCGGCCCAGGCAACGGGCTTTGCCCCGTAGCTGCGCGCCAGGGCGCACAGCACGCCGATCGTCAGTCCGAACAGCATGGCGAGCGCGGACAGCTTGACCGTCAGCAGTGCCCCCTGGAGGAACTGCGGCCAGTAGCCGAGGATCTGTCCGAACTGGAACGTGTAGCTCATCGCGGCCACCGCCGGACGGCGGCCGATCCGTCGCTTGTCCTGCTCAGGGTGCCGTCCGGGCGTGCCATGACCCGCTCAGCTCCCGACGGTGCTCTGGCCGACGACGCCGATGGTCTCCCCCATTTTCACCACGTCTCCCTCCTGGTGAAGCAGGGCGGCGATGATCCCGGCCGCCGGCGACTCGATCTCGACGACGGCCTTGTCGGTCTCGATTTCCGCGACGACCTCCTGTGCGCCGACCGCTTCGCCTTCCTTCTTCAGCCAGCGCACCAGCTTGCCTTCGCTCACGGTCAGATCGCCGAACGGCATCTTGATCGGGGCGCCGGCGATGGCCGGAGCGGATGGCGTTGCCGTCGGAGCCTTGGCCGAGGCCGGGGGCACTGCGGCGGGCCGGGGGGAGGGGGCAGGTGCGGGCGGCGGCCGATGGGCGGCCGAGCGGCCGATCCCCCCCGCCGACAGGCGTTCCGACGCGTTGGCCCGGCCCGCGACGACGTCGCGCGCCGCCTGGGCGATCATGTCCGTGTTGACCAGCATGGCCCGCTCCAGGGCGGGAGCGAACGGATGCGGCATGGGGCGCGTGTGCAGGCGCGCAACGGGACCGTCGAGTTCGTCGAAGCACAGCTCCTGCATGGCCTGCCCGAGTTCGGCGCCCACGCCGTAGAGGGCGAACGCCTCGTCGACGACCAGAAGGCGATGCGTCTTGCGCACGCTGTCGGCAACGGTGTCGACGTCGAGCGGCTGGATGGTGCGCAGGTCGACCACCTCGACCGAGATGCCCTCCGCGGCAAGCGTCTCGGCGGCCTCGAGGGACCGGTGCAGCAACTGTCCGGCCGACGCGATGGTGAGGTCGCTTCCCTCGCGGGCGATCCGGGCGACGCCGAAGGGAACGAGGTGGTCGCCTTGCGGGACCGGCCCCTTCGACGCGAACAGCGCCTTTGTCTCCAGCATGAGGACGGGATCGCCGGCACGCAGCGCGGTCTTCATGAGGCCTTTCGCATCCGCCGGTGTCGAGGGCAGGCAGACGATGAGCCCCGGTACATGCGCCCAGGCCGGATGGTAGGTGCCCGAATGATGCGGGCCTGCCGAGCGCACGGCCCCGGAGCCGACGCGCACGACCATCGGGGCCACCATCTGGCCGTTCGACATGTAGCGAAGCTTGGCCGCCTGGAGCGCGATCTGGCCGCCCGCCTCGAAGAGGAAGTCGGCGAACATCAGGTCGGCGATGCAGCGCACCCCCGTGGCCGACGCGCCGAGGGCCGCGCCCGTGAACCCCAGTTCGGAGATCGGCGTGTCGACCATCCGGTCCTTGCCGAACTCCTGGTAGAGGTTCTTGGTGTGCGCGAACGTGCCGCCGCGCTCCCCTGTCCCCTCGCCGAAATAGATGATGTTCGGGTTGCGCCGCATCTCTTCGGCAATGCCGTCGCGGACAGCGTCGAGCCAGCCCGTCTCGACATAGGCGGTGTCGGCGGGCACCGGAGCGAACGCGTCGGGCGGGTTCACCGGGTCTGCGTAGACGTGAAGATGCGCGGTCGCGGGATCGGGTTCGGGCGAGCGCCGCGCGAACTCGATGCTGTCCTGGACGATCCTGTCGATCTCCGCCTCGACGGCCTCGATCTCCTGCATCGTCACGACGGCGAAATCCTCGACGAGACGCCGGCGAAAGGTCGTGACCGGGCAGCGCTTCACCCAGTCGTCGATTTCCTCCTGCGTGCGGTAGATGCCGACGACGGGGTCGCCTTCGTGGTGGCCGACGGTCCTGTAGGTCTTGGACTCGATGAGGGTCGGGCCGTCTCCGCGGCGCGCGCGGGCGACGGCTTCCTGCATCACCTGCCAGACGGCGAGCACGTCATTGCCGTCCACCGCAACGCCCGGGATGCCATACGCCGCAGCGCGGGTCGCGATTTCCGGGTTCAGGGTCACGTCGCTGAGCGCCGTCGCCGTCGCGTAGAGATTGTTCTCGCACACGAAGATCACCGGCGCCTTGCGGACGCCTGCGAAATTCAGGCCCTCGTGGAAGGCGGCATGGTTCGTCGCGCCGTCACCGAAGAACGCGACGCCCACGCCGTCCGTCCCGCGGAACTTGGCCGAGATGCCAGCGCCCACCGCGGACGGGATTCCCCCGCCCACGAGGCCGTTGGTGCCGAACAGGCCGATCGAGGTGTCGTAGAGGTGCATCGTGCCGCCCCGGCCGCCGCAGCAGCCGTCGCGCTTTCCGTAGAGCTCGGCCATCAGCACGTTGGGGCTCATGCCCTTGGCGAGCGCATGTCCGTGGCCGCGATGGGTGGACGTGATCCAGTCATGCTTCGTGAGATGGGCGCAGACGCCGACGGCCGTCGCCTCCTCGCCGATGTAGAGGTGAAGGAAGCCGGGCGTTTCGCCGCTCCGGCAGGCGACCTGCGCGGCAAGTTCGAAGCGCCGCAGCAGAACCATCTCCCGGTAGAGCTTCACCAGGGAAGGCCCGTCGAGCCCTTCCGGGAGGGGAGGCGTGTTGTCGAACCGCTTGACCGGGGAGAGCTTGGGACGCGCCGCCATCGTCGTCTCCTCAGAAGTCACGGGCGAAGCCGGCGGTCCAGCCGCCGTCGATCGCCAGGATATGGCCGGTGATGTAGCTCGCCTCCGGCGCGGCCAGGAACAGCGCGCCGTTGGCGATCTCCTGCGTCGAGGCGGGCCGCGCCAGCGGAATGTGGGACATCAGCCGCGCATGGGCGTCCTGCGCCTCCTTGGCGTGGTGGATCCACTTCGCCCACCCCTCCGTGGCCGTCGACCCCGGCGCGATGCCGTTCACCAGGATGTTGTGCGGGGCCAGTTCGAGCGCCATCGAGCGGGTCAGGTTCACGACGCCGGCCTTGGCCGCGACATAGGAGCTCTGGAGGCGCATCGGAACGAGGCCGAGCACCGAGGCGATGTTGATGATGCGACCGCCGCCACCGGACTTCATGACGGGGATCACGGCCCGGCTCACGAGGAACACGCCGGTGAGGTCGATGGAGATGAGATTGTGCCAGGCGTCGACCGGAAACTCGTCGACGGTCTTTCGCTCGTCGGCCTTCACCCCGATGCCTGCGTTGTTGACGAGGATGTCGATGCGGCCCGCCGCCTTGACCGCCGCGGCGACGCCGCGCTCGATGTCGTCGCCCTTCGAGACGTCCATGGGGATGAAGTGATGCCCGCCTTTCGCGGCATGGTCGGCGAGATCGCCTGCGGACCTGTCGCTGTAGACGATGGTGGCGCCGTTGGCGGCGAGCGTATCGGCAATGGCCCGCCCGATGCCCTGCGCGGATCCTGTGACGAGCGCAACCTTACCCGCGAGCTCCACCCGCATGGCCAATCTCCCCAGCGCTTCCTCGTCCCGGTTGTGTTTTGGATCTGCCCGGGTGCAGCAGAAACTTGTTATAACATCTTCGCCGAGCCTGCGGTGGTGTCAAGACACCAGTCGAGCCGTCCTGTCACCCTCCGGTCGCCTTGCGGGCGGTGTGCCGCCCGGGCCCCGGATCGCCGGTTTCACGCGCGGGACGCGCGGGCCGTCAACGAGTAGCTGAGGCTGTAGCCCTCCGCCGGAAAGCGGGTGAACGCCACTTCGACGGGTGACTGTCCATGGGCGGGGCGATAGACGAGCTGGGTCGTCAGCATGGCGTCGCCGCGGCGGCAGTCGAGCTGGCGCGCATCGTCCGCATCGGCCTTCCCGGCGCGCACGGTCATCGTCACGTCGGCGACGGCGATCCGCAGTCGGCTGGCGAGGACCCTGAAGACGATCACGTCGTCGAAATCGGACAGCGTGAGCTGCGCGCCGATCTCGGGCGGGAAATAGATGATCGACCGCGCATACGGCCGGCCGCGCCGTTCGAGCAGGCTGCGCAGGCACCACAACGCGGCATCCTGCTCGACGCCGAGCGCCCGGGCGCCCTCCGGCGAACGCTCCGCGCGATAGCCGAGGATGCGCAAGGAGGCGTCACCGGCGGAGGCGATCAGGTCGTCGAGCGTGTCGATCTGCCAGACGGGGCGGGGACCCGGCTCACGCGACAGAACCTGGGTCCGCCGTCCGTGCTGCTTCAGCACGTAGCCTTCGCTCTCGAGCCCCTGCAGCGCGTGCCGGACCGTGATCCGGCTGGCGCCGAAACGCTCGCCGATGTCCTGTTCCGATGGCAGCAATTCGCCTTCCGGGTAGTCGCCGCGGCGGATAGCCTCTCGCAGCGCATCGCGAATGACGCCATGCAGCGGACGCCGCGCAGGCGTCGTAGCCGCCTCGCGAAAGCCGTCCTCCCCGGGCTTGGATCCTGCGTCCATCACGCGATGCTTGCGCGCCGTCTGTTCACTTGCAAGGGCCCGCCGTTCGAGGTCAGGCAAATTCCCGCCTCAGGCTCTCCCATCGCCGGCCCGTCTCGCGTCCCCCCTCGACGTAACCGTCGGGCGCGAAGAGATAAGGCGGTCGCGGCGGCCCGGTCCGCACCAGCTTCGATCCCTCCAGCCGTCCATGGGCGATCGGGATGTTGTAGTCGACGAAGTTCTCGAGCTTGCCGCCCGGAAACATCGGCGCCTGCGCCCACCACATCCGCTCGCAGATGCGGTCGGCCAGACCCCAGTCGCGCCGAGCCACGGCTCCGGCGAGGGCGACCAGCGGTTCCGGACCGTCGGCGACGTTGCCGGTCCAGCATGCCGTCGCTTCGTCCGGATGGGCCTGGGCGAAACGGCTCCACTGCGAGTCGACCGGAAGGACCTTCAGTCGTCCTTCCACGGCGAGCAGGTCCTGCGACATGGTCGGGCCGCCGATGTGCTTCGTGGCGATGATCGCCCGGTTCAGGCTGAGATCGCGATAGGTCTGCGTCGCGATCTTGCCTTTGAACGCGAACTCGTTGTCGTAGACGATGATCGGCACCCCGGGCAGTGCATCGGCGACATCCGCGTAGAACCGCACGATCGCCGCATGGTCCATGGCCATCCACATGGGCCGCCCGAGGAAAAGGCCGTCCGCCCCGAGGGCCACGAGGCCGCGCGCGCGCTCGATCGTGTCGCGGGTGTTCAGCGTCGTCACGCCGGCGAACAGCAGCGCCTTGCCGCCATGGCTCTGCACGATGGCATCCGTGAAGGCCTGGTGCTCGCGCCATGTCAGCGAAGGTCCTTCGCCGAAGCTTCCCCCGGTCATCAGCAGGTCGACACCGGCCCCGACGATCATCCGGGTCATCGCGGCGGTCGCATCGAGGTCGACGGACTGCTCGCACGACCAGTGGTCGGCATCGGGCGTCGACGGTGTTGGCAGGATCCCGATGATGCCGCGGATGGCTTCGGCGGTGATGGATTTCGACAGGCTCGACATGGGGTGTGCTCGCTGGGGGATCTGCAACGTTCGGCACGGTAGCGCCGCTTGCGCCCGGACCCAACCCCGCGGGTGGACGCAGGGCATCCGCCGCGGCTTGGCGCTGGTGCATCACGATGTCGGGAAGGGACTGCGATAGATCAGGGATAGCCATCCTTGCATGTGTGAAATGATTGACTCTGGGTTATGAGAGGCGGCGGGCTCAGAGGTGCGGCGGGTGAGGCAGGTACTGATCGTCGAGAAGAATGCCATGATCCGGCGCGGTCTGGCGGAGGTGCTGGCGGCTGCCTTCGCCGACGTCGACGTCACGGAGGCCGAGTCCATCCGGCAGGCCCTGGCCCTGCTCGATCCGGACGCGCCACCCGCTTTGGCCCTTGTCGAGGCGGAGTCCGGCATGCGCAAGGCCGTTTCCGCCATACGACCTCTGCGCGATAAATGTCCGGGCCTTCCGGTCGCGGTCCTGTGCGCCGGCGTCGACCGTCGCGACATGCTCCATTGCCTCGCATCGGGGCTGGCGGGCGCGATCGACAAGGATGGCGCGACCGCCGATGTGGTCGCTGCCGTTCGCCAGTTGATGCAAGGGCAGGTGCACGTGCCGGCCGGGGAAGCAGCCCGCTCTTTCGACGGTGACAATCCCGGCGAAGCGCTTCGCGACGTTCTGATGGGAGAGGCGTTCCTCGCACCGAGGCCGGACGTCGCGCGCCTCACCCAGCGCCAGCGCGACGTTCTCGACCTGCTCGTCCTGGGCCTGTCGAACCGCGAGATCGGCGACCGGCTCGGCATTTCGCCTTCGACGATCAAGATCCACGTCGCGGCGCTGCTGCGGCTGCTGCGGGTGCGCAATCGCGCCGAAGCGGTGGCGTTGGTGATCGACGGCGGCCTCCTCGCGGATGTTGTCGGTCCGGAGGTATGAACCGGCTTACCACAACCCGTCCGACCCATTGACGCCTCCGGGACCGACTGCCACTGCTACGACGACGTGGCGGAAGAAGAGGTCGAAATGCGGTATCTGGTGACCGGCGGCGCCGGCTTTATCGGCTCGGCGCTGGTCCTGAAACTGGTCGGGCTCGGACACGATGTCGTCACGGTCGACGCCCTGACTTATGCGGCCAATCCGGCCTCGCTGGCACCGCTGTCGGGCAATGTCCGTCACCGCCTGGTGGAAGTCGACATCTGCGACGCGCCTCGCGTGCGGTCGCTGGTCCGGGAGGTCGCGCCCGATGCGATTTTGCACCTCGCCGCCGAAAGCCATGTCGACCGCTCCATCTCCGGCCCCGCGGCCTTCGTCCGCACGAACGTCATGGGCACCCAGTCGATGATCGATGCGGCCAGGGCGCACCACGGGGCCCTGGAAGGCGCTGCGCGCGGCGCGTTCCGCTTTCTCCATGTGTCCACCGACGAGGTGTTCGGATCGCTCGGGCCGACGGGCGCGTTCGATGAGACGACACGCTACGATCCCCGTTCGCCCTATTCCGCCTCCAAGGCCGGTTCGGACCACCTCGTCCGGGCGGCCGGCGAAACCTACGGCCTTCCCGTCCTGATTTCGAACTGCTCGAACAATTACGGGCCGCGGCAGTTTCCCGAGAAACTGATCCCGCTGATGATCCTGAATGCGCTCGATGGCAAGCCGCTGCCCGTCTACGGCGACGGGATGAACGTCCGCGACTGGATTCATGTGGAGGACCACGCCGACGCCCTGATCGGCATCCTCGAGCGCGGCGAACCGGGCGAAACCTACTGTGTCGGCGCGCGTTCCGAGCGGACCAACCTCCACGTCGTGAAGACCATCTGCGCGATCATGGACCGGCTCAGGCCCCAGTCCGCGCCTCACGATCGCCTCGTCACCTACGTCGCCGACCGGCCAGGTCACGATCGCCGCTACGCGATCGACAGCACCAAGGTCGAGCGCGACATCGGCTGGGCGCCGTCGCGCAGCTTCGAGCAGGCGCTGGAGGAGACCGTCGCCTGGTACCTCGCCAATGAGGATTGGTGGCGCCCGATCCGCGAAGGACGCTATCGCGGCGAACGCCTCGGACTGGTGGGCTGAGGCGATGGACATCCTGATCCTGGGCGGCGGCGGGCAGGTCGGCCTCGAATTGCAGCGGGCGACGTGGCCGACGGGCGTGAATCCCATTGCACCCACCCGCACGGAACTCGACATGGCGGACACCGCAGCGATCGCGCGCGCCGTGGCGGCGCGACCGTGGGCTGCGATCGTCAATGCCGCCGCCTACACGGCGGTCGACAAGGCGGAAACCGATGTGGAGGCAGCCTGGCGCCTGAATGCGCTGGCGCCTGCCGTCCTCGCCCACGAAGCCGCCAAGGCGTCGATCCCCGTCGTCCACGTGTCCACGGACTACGTCTTCGACGGCTCGAAGTCGGGATCTTACGAGGTCGGCGATCCCGTTGCGCCGCTCGGCGTCTACGGCGCCAGCAAGGAGGCGGGCGAGCAGGGCATCCGGACCGGAAATCCACGTCACGCGATCGTCCGGACCTCATGGGTCGTGAGCCCGTTCCGGGCGAATTTCGTGAAGACCATGCTGCGCCTTGCAGCCGAGCGGCCCTCGCTCAGGGTCGTCGACGACCAGCACGGCTGCCCCACCGTCGCGGGCGACCTCGCGGGGGCCCTCGTCGTTCTCGCCACCCGCATGGCCACCGATCCGGCCGCACCGGCCGGCACGTACCATTTCGCCAATGCGGGCGACACGACGTGGTGCGGCCTCGCCCGCGCGGTGATGGAACTGTCCGCGCAGCATGGTGGCCCGTCGGCAACGGTCGAGGCCATCGGAACCGCCGACTATCCGACGCCGGCACGCCGCCCCGCGAACTCGCGCCTGTCCACCAAGCGCATCACGCACGACTATGGCGTCTCTCCCCGGCCCTGGCGCGAGGCGGTGGGCGATGTCGTGGCGGAGTTATCGCGGGGATGACTTTGGCCAAACGAACCCATTCGTGAAGGGAGCCCCGTCATGAAGGGCATCGTCCTTGC
>CAZJCW010000167.1:0-9586 GCA_964544365.1 uncultured Alsobacter sp. | reverse complement strand
TACGAGCATTTCGGCATCGACGTCATCGGAACCATGCGCGCCCTCATGGCGAACGCCCGCGCCTCCGGCGTCGTGCAGGGCGGGTCCTCCATCACGCAGCAGCTCGCCAAGAACCTGTTCCTGACGAACGAGAGGTCCATCGAACGCAAGATCAAGGAGGCGTTCCTCGCGCTCTGGCTGGAATTCCACCTGTCCAAGCGCGACATCCTCAAGCTCTACCTGGACCGCGCCTACATGGGCGGCGGTTCCTTCGGCGCGTCGGCCGCGGCGGATTTCTATTTCGGCAAGTCGGTGAAGGACGTCACGCTGGCCGAGGCGGCGATGCTTGCGGGGCTGTTCAAGGCGCCGTCGAAATACGCGCCCCACAACAACCTGCCCGCGGCGCGCGCCCGCGCGGCGGACGTCCTGAGCAACATGGTCGATGCCGGCTACCTGACCGAGGGACAGGTGTTCGCGGCCCGCCGCAACCCGGCCACGCCGGTCGACCGGAAGCAGGAGATCAGCCCGGACTATTATCTGGACTGGGCGTTCCTCGAGGCGAAGCGCCTCGCCGACGCGGGCAAGCTCGGCGCGGACCGGGTGCTCACCATCCGCACCGCGCTGGACCCCGGCATCCAGAAGGGCGCGGAGGCCTCGCTCGAGACCATCCTGCGCCAGCACGGAAACACCTACGATGCGTCGCAGGCCGCGACCGTGGTGATGGACCCCGACGGCGCGGTCCGCGGCATGGTCGGCGGGCGCGACTACGGCGCCAGCCAGTTCAATCGCGCCACCGACGCGCTGCGTCAGCCCGGTTCGTCCTTCAAGACGTTCGTCTACACGGCGGCGCTGATGACCGGAAAGCTCAACCCCGCCACGATCGTCACCGATCGACCGGTCTGCGTCGGGGACTGGTGTCCGAACAACTACAACCGCTCCTATTCGGGCTCGATGCCGCTCTCGGTGGCGTTGGCGAAGTCGATCAACACCATCCCCGTGCAACTCGCGACGCTGATCGGCGAGGGGAACAACAAGGCCGGCCGCCAGCGCATCATCGAAGTGTGCCGGATGATGGGCCTCACGACGCCGCTGGTGGATACCGTGTCGCTGCCCATCGGCGCGGCCGAGGTGACGGTTCTGGACATGACGGCGGGCTATGCCGTGCTCGCCAACGGGGGCAGGGAGGCCCAGCCCTACGCCGCCATCGAGATCCGCAGCTCCCATGGCGAGGTCATCTATCGGCGCGACCGCGACGGGACGCCGCCGAAGCAGATCGTGCCGGAGAAGGTCGTCGCCGACATGAACACCATGATGGTGAAGGTGGTCGAGGAGGGCACCGGCCGGCGGGCGATCCTCCCCGGCATCAAGGTGGGCGGCAAGACCGGCACCACGAACGCCTACCGCGACGCGTGGTTCATCGGCTACACGGGCAACCTCGTCGCCGGCGTGTGGTTCGGTAACGACGACTATTCCCCGACCGCCCGCATGACCGGCGGTTCCCTGCCGGCCCAGGCGTGGCACGACCTGATGGCGCCCGCCCATCTGTCCGTCGAATTGCGGCCTCTGCCCGGCGTCGCCCCCGTGGCGCCGGCCGTGGCGGCCGCTGCCGGGGCCTCGAAGCCGGCCGATGCCGGAGCGGCCGTCGGCGCGCAGCGTCCGGCCGTTCTCAACCGCCGCTCGCTGGATGCGCTGTCGACCATCGAAAGCCTGCTCAAGGCGGTTCCGGCGCCGCCCGCCCCGGTCCGTCCTGCCGGGCCATCGGCGGCGCTCGATGGCGTCGCACCGGGATCGGCCGGCCCGAAGGTGGCGGTGCCGTGACGGACGGCGCCCTTCGTCTTCCGGTCCCGACCCGGACGGGCGTTCTGCCGCGACTGGGCATGCTGGCGCGTGTCCTCGCCGTGTTCACGATCGCGGCCGTCGTCGGGCTTGGCGGAACATGGTTCGCCATCGACAGCGGAGCCGGATTCGGTGCCGTGCGCATCGGTCCCTGGGTGGCATATCCGAGGAACGGCTCGGTCGATGCCGATCCCTACTCCCGCGCGGTCGTCGCCCGCTCCGGCATCATGCCGCTGGGACTGGGGGAGGGGCTGGCCTTCACGGCGCGGCGCGACGGCGCGGGCAATCCCCTCATCGGCGGCTGCGAGTACCGCATCGCCGGCTTCGTGCCACCCACGCGATACTGGACGCTGTCGGCCGAGACGCCGGCCGGCGCGCTGATTGCCAATCCCGCCAGCCGCCACGGGTTCACGTCCGGCGAGATCGTGCGCGGCCCGGACGGATCCTTCGTCATCACCGTGGCGCCGACGGCCCGCCCCGGCAACTGGCTGCCCGTTCCCTCGAAGGAGCGCTTCGATCTCGTGCTGCGGCTTTACGATACCCCGATCAGCGGCACGTCCACCGTCATCGACCCGGCGCGGATGCCGACGATCACGCGGGTGGCCTGCGGATGAAGCTGCCCTGGACGATCCTCCATACGCTCGCGCTGGGCGTCGTGCTCGGCGGAATCGTCCATCTGGGAGCCGTCCTCGCCATCCCGGCGCTGACCCGTCCCAACGCCGACGAGCGCCTGGCGCCGCTCGCCCCGCGTCACGTCATGACCCCTCTTCCGACCCCGACGGCCGGCCCCACGGCCCTTCCGCATCGCGATCCGGCCGCCGCCGTCGCGGTTTGCCGCTACGACCTCGCCGACGCCCCGCTGCGCGTCCGGGCCACGCCGGGCGATGCCTTCATGTCGTTCGCCTTCTACACGCCGGCCGGCGGCGTCTACTACGCCATGACGGACCGCAGCGCCCTGCGCGGCGTGATCGATCTTCTCGTCGTCACCCGCCAGCAGCTCGAGCAGCTGGAGGAGAGCGATCCCGAGGACGAGCCGGTGCGCGAACTGCGCCTCGTGTCGCCGGGAACGACGGGATTCGTCACCGTGCGCACGCTTGCGCTCGAGCCGGGCCTGCAATCCGAGGCGGAGGCACGGCTGCGCTCGACCACCTGCGCGCGCGAGCCCCTGGAAACGGGGACGGTGCTGCCGGCCCTTCCCTCCGGCCCGGCGCCGTCTGGCCGGCGCCAGGACTGATCGGGCGGCGCCGTCGCTACTTCGGTGGCAGCGCCGGCTTCTCGGGCTTCGGATGGTAGCGCACCGACGGGCCGGAAGGCGTCATGTTGATGTTGCCGCGCCTGCCGCAGCGCTCCAGGCCCGCCCGGTCCGATTCGAAGGCGGTCAGCACCCGCTCGACCTTGATCGCGTCGCGGTCCGGGCTCTCGATCACCAGGTTTTCGAGCGAATAGCGGTAGGAGGCGAGGCGGAAGACGGTCTCCTCGAACACCCACGACGTCAGCGCCTCGTTCTCCGCCACCCGCGCCCGGGCCTGCGAGGCCTGCCATTCGCTGGTCTCGCTCATCCGGTCCAGCGCCTTCAGGCGAACGGCGTCCATCTCCTGCACGCGGCAGGCGACCGCGACATACGGGCCGAGCAGGATGCGGTCGTTGTCGATGTCTTCCCGCAGCCGCTGGTAGCGCGAGCGCGGCGAGCGGTCGTCGAAGGACTTCATCGCGCTGTGATAGGTGGTCGGATCCTTCGGCACCATGCTGCCCGGAATGATTCGCTTGGTCGCCATGTCGGCGATCTGGCGCTCGAAGCCCCATTGTTCCTTGGCGGGCGTGAGGAAACGATACGCGCGGTTGCGCAGCTCCTGCTCGTCATCCGTCAGCATGTTCCACGACACCGGCTCCTCGCGCACGGTGGCCATGCCCTTGCCGAGCAGGGGACCGGCCGTGTCGTTCCACAAGGTCGGCTTCGGTCGACCGAAGTCGCCCGTCTCGGCGCACCCCGCGAGGGCGGCAGCGAGCACGAGCACGACTACAGGCGCCGCCGCTGGCCCCATGACGGTCCGTTCAGGCGCGGTTGCGCCGCTTGCGCGGCGCACGCGCCGGGGCGCGCTCGATGGTCTGGTCGTGCCGCTCGTAGCGGACGCCCGTGAACAGGAGCACTTGCCCCTTCGGATCTGCCGCGGCGCGGATCTGCTCTTGGCGAACGGCCTGCGGCCGGAACGCGACGACGTCACCCATGACACCCTCCTTCGCGGTGGCCTGCGTGCGCGAAGCACGGTCTGAAGAACGCCGCTTATGGTTAATGCCCCGTTAACGCGGCCGTTCGATACGGTCTCGAAGTTGCGCCGTTAACGATGCAGTAACCATGACGGTTCCATCCTCGACCCGGTCCAACATCCCCGGGAGCCCCGCACCCATGTCTCTCGTGACGCCGCCGGAACTGCAGGGTCTCGTGGCCATTGCGCGGGAAGAGGGGCTGGACATGAAGCCCATCCTGCTGCGGGTCCTGACCGACCTCTACGTCTCGATCGAGTCGCATTCTTCCGACGAGGTCGCCCAGTACCAGGAGATCGGCGGAACGCTGGCCGGGCAGGTCGATACGGAAACGGCGTGCGTGGTCGCCTGCAAGCTCGCCGCCTATCCCGGCACGCCGCTCGGCGTGGCGGAGGCGATGGTGGCGCGCGGGGACGACGCGGCCCGCATCCTGCTGGCGGACGCCCTCTGGCTTCCCCGTTCCATGGTCCTCGCCGAAGCCGCCACCGGAGGCCGCCTCCTGGCCGCCGCCGTCGCGGCCCGCGCCGACCTCGACGCCTCGCTCATCCGCCTCCTGCTGGCCCGGGACGAACCGGTCATCGACGTCACGCTTGCCGCCAACACGGCGGTCGAGCTGTCGCAGGACATCCGGCTCGAACTTCTTGCCCGCTCCCGCGAGGAGGAAGCCATCGCCGCCGCGCTCCTGTCGCGCAGCGATCTCGCCGCCGGCGAACGGGCTGTCCTCTTTCTGGAGGCGGACCGCGCGACGCGCCTGCGCATCATCGAGGACGCCGAGCGCGTCGCCCTGGCAAACCGCCGCGGCCGCGGCGCACCGCCGGCTCCGCCGGAGCTTGCGGTCGGCCTGGAGAATGCCGCCATCAGCGGCGACCAGCAGTCCTTCTCGGCCCTGATGGCGCTCGCGCTGTCGACCTCGCCGGACAAGGCCCGCCGGATCCTCGAAGACCGGACGGGCGAGACCCTTGCGGTCGCGCTCGTCGCGCTCGGCCTCTCCGACGAGGTCATCACGCGGATCTTCATGTTCCGCGATCCCCTGATCGGGCACTCGACGCAGAAGCTCTTCGCGCTCGTCGACCTGTCGCGCCGCATCTCGCACGGCGCCGCCGGCCTGATCATGGCGGCGATTCTCGGACAGGAAACGCGTCCCGCCACGCACATGCCCGTCGCCGAACCGGCGCAGCGCGCCGCCGAGAGGGCGATCGAGGCGGCAAAGCGGGCCGAGCCCCTGCGCGTCGCCAACGGCTGAACAGCCTGGACGGGCTCGCGGCGCCACGCCCGAGCCCCCGTCATCCTCCGTCAAGTCACGCCCGCGCCCGGCGCGCGCATCCAGGGCAGGATGCGGCTGCTGGACCCAGTCTCAGTGCGCGCGGCTCGCCGTCAGCCCTTCATGCCGCCGCTGGTGAGGCCGCCGACGACGCGGTCCTGGAACACCGCGATCAGGATCGACACCGGAACGATGGCGACGATCAGCGCCGCCGAGATGATCGGCCAGGGAAACGAGAACTCCCCCTGGTAGAGCGTGATGCCCACGGGCAGCGTGCGCGACACGACGCGCGGCGACAGCGTCAGCGCCAGCAGGAACTCGTCCCATGCATTGACGAAAGCCAGGATCGCCGCCGTGAACACCCCGGGCGCCGTCAGGGGGATCACCACGTGCCACAGCGCGCCGACGCGCGTGCAGCCGTCGATCATGGCGGCGTTCTCGAGGTCGTTGGGGATGTCCTGGAAGAAGGACACGAGCACCATCGTGCACACCGGCATCGACAGCACGGCATAGGGCAGGATCAGCGACGTCCAGGTGTTCAGCAGGCCGAAATTCCGCATGGTCTGGAACAGCGGCACCACCAGCGAGATCAGCGGGAACATCGCGATGGCCAGCAGGACCGAGAGGATAAGCCCCGGCGCCGGCAGGCGCAGCCGCACCAGCGCATAGGCCGCGAGCGCCGAAACCACGATGCACAGCGCCGTCGACAGCACGGCCACCATGAAGCTGTTCCACAGGAACAGGTGGATCGGCTGGTCCGTGAACACGCGCTGGTAGTTCATGAACGTCAGCGCATCCGGCAGGATCGTGATGGGCAGCCGCATCAGCTCGGTCTCGGTCTTGAGCGAGGTGAGCAGGATCCACAGCACGGGGATGAACCCGTTCGCGGCCACGATGATGGCGGCCAGCCAGACCATCCGGCGGCGGTCGAAGACGCGTTTCAGGCCGTGGGCCATGGCGAAGTCCCTCCGGATGGCGACGGAAACAGGTCGTGGACGGTGTCGGGAAGGACCGGGCCGGCCTCTCTCGCCGGGGACACCGCATCCCCGGCCGGGCGCTGGCGGGCGAGCCGCGTCATCACGTTTTCCTCGGATCGCGGCGCGTGTAGCGCAGGTAGCCGGTCGTCGCGATGACCGAGACGACGAACATCAGCACGGCCAGCGCCGAGCCGTAGCCGAGGTCGAGGAAGTCGATCGTCGTCTTGTGGATGTACATGGCCAGCGTCTCGGTGGAGTGCCCCGGCCCGCCATTGGTCATTGCATAGGGAATGTCGAAGGTCTGGATCGCCGTGATGGTCCGGAAGATCAGCGCCACCACGATGGCGGGGCGCAGCATCGGCAGGGTGATCTCGACGAACTGCTGCCAGCGGTTCGCGCCGTCGATTTCCGCCGCCTCGTAGAGCGACTTCGGAATGGTCTGGAGCCCGGCGAGAAGCACGAGGGCCACGAAGCTCGACGTCTTCCAGATGATCGCGATGCAGGTCGCGGCGAAGGCGAAGCCGGGCTGCGTGAGCCAGGGCACCTTGGCGAAGCCGAGCCAGACCAGCGCGTTGTTCACGAGGCCCTGGTTGTATTCGAAGAACCACCGGAAGATCAGGCCGGCGAACACCAGCGGCAGCGCCCAGGGCAGCAGCAGTCCGAGCCGCACCGGCCACTTCACCGTGAAGGGCTGGTTGGCGAGCAGCGCGAGCCCGAGCCCGACGATGACGGCGCCCGGAACGGTGACGACGATGTAGATCACCGTGTTGAGCGTCGTCTCCCAGAAGCGGTCGTCGCCGAGCGCGCGCTGGAAGTTGTCCAGGCCCACGAAGGGCGTCCCCATCCAGGGCTGCGCCAGGTGGTTGAACTGCATGCTGGTGATCAGCAGCTGGCTGATCGGATAGAGCACGACCGTGCCGAGCAGCAGGAAGGCTGGAAGCAACAGCAGGAAACCCAGCCGCCGCTCGGACCGTTCGATCGGCGAAAGCTTCGCCTTCCGTCGCGGAGCGGGCGAGGGGGCCTTGCCGCCAAGGGCCGTGGCACTCGTCATGGCGTCCTCCGTGGCGCTCTTGGCGTCTCGTGACGAAACGGCTTGCGTCCAGTCCGGCGATGCACCGGGGTCCGGACGCCATTCGGGATCCTGCGGGACTGCTGCGCGCTCGATCACGAGGCGCGCAGCCGACCCAGTCTCTTCACGAGGGAGCCGGGAAACCGCCGCAGCTCCCTTCTCCTTGAGGGAGAAGATGCCCCCGGCATCGGCCGGGGGCGGATGGGGGGTCGTGAGACCCGCCCTGGTCGGAGCCTTACTTGAAGATGGCGCCGAGGCGCCCCTGCATGTCGCCGAGGGCCGCGTCCGCGGTCTTCGTGCCGGCCAGGAAGGCGTTCATGTTGGTGCGGATGATCTCCGACACCTCGGTGTAGCGGGGCGACACCGGGCGCGAACGCGCGGTCTGGACCACCGGCAGCGCGTCCTTGAACCAGGGATTGGCCTTGAGGACGTCGGCGTCGGTGTAGACCTCCGGGAACACCGGGAGGTGCGAGGCAAGGATGGCCTGCTGCTTCGAGACCTCGGGGCTGGAGAGGTAGCGCACCAGCTTCACCGCCTCGGCCTTGTTCTTCGAGAAGGCCGTCACCGCGAGCTGCCATCCGCCGACGCAGGTCGCCGACTTGCCGGCCTCGAAGCCGGGCATCGGCACCACGCCGGTCTTGCCCTTGACCTGGCTGTCGGCGTCGTTCTCGACCCGGTTCCAGACATAACCCCAGTTCATCGTCGAGATGAGCTGGCCGGCCTGGTAGTTCTGGCGCATGCGGTCGGTCACGACCTCGGCGATGTTGGCGGGCAGCACGCCGGACGACTTGTAGTCCGCCCAGAGGTCGAAGGTCTTCTTCGACATGGCCGGGTCGAGCGTCAGCTTGCCGGCGGCGTCCGTCAGGTTTCCGCCCTGCTGCCAGTACGGCACCATGAAGGTGCAGACCGTGCCTTCGATCGGCGCGCCGGCCGTCTGGAAGCCGGAGAGGTTCGGGTTGCCCTCGGCGGCCATGATCTTCTTCGTGCCGTCGCGCAGTTCCGCCCACGTCTTCGGGGCCGGGACTCCGTGCTTCTCGAACAGGTCCTTGCGGTAGTACAGGAACTGCGCATCGGCGAAGTAGGGCAGGGCGATGACCTTGCCGCCGACGATGTTGGCCTCGCGGTAGGCGGGCAGGTAGCGCGCCATCACCGCGTCCTTCTCGGCGCCGAGATAGCTGTCGAGCGGCTCGGCCCACTGCGCCGCGGCCCACTGGGCCGGGCGGATCACGTCGATGAGCACCACGTCGAGGGAGGTGTCGCGCGAGGCGAGCACGGTGTTCAGGTATTGCTGCTGCTGCTCGGACGTCGCGCCGCCGACCTCGACCTCGACCTTCACGCCGGGGTTGCGCTGCATGTAGACGTCGACGATCTGCTTCATCACGTCGGGGCGCTGCTGGCCTCCCGTGAAGATTCGAAGGGTCGTCTGGGCGAGCAGGTCGCCGGTGGTGGCGACCGTCATGGCCGCGCCCATCAGGGCGGTGAGCAGGGTCTTCTTCATCATGTCTGGGTCCTCCCGGGAACGTGTTTGAGGCTATGCTTGGTGTCGAACGTCTGCGAACGCGTCAGGCCGCCGCAGTCAGCGCCTGGCCGCTCTCGGCATCGAAGAGATGAGCATGGTCGAGGGCGAGGCCCAGCGGAACCGGAGTGCCGGGCTTCATCAGCGCTTCCGCCGGGAACCGGCCGGTGAGCAAGGCATCCCCCACCCGCACGAGCGCCAGCGTCTCCGAGCCCAGCGGCTCGACGAGTTCGACGGTGCCCTCGGCGGTCGTTCCGTCGCCGCCGACGGCGAGGCGGACATGCTCCGGGCGAAGGCCCATCACCACGGACCGTCCCGCACCGGGGGCGAGCCGTCGGCGCGCCGCGGCGGGAACGGCGAGGCTCGCACCCCTGCCGAGGTCGAGCCGGTCCGCGTCTTTGGCGACGCCGACGGGTGCAAAGCTCATCGGCGGCGAGCCGATGAAGCCCGCCACGAACCGGTTCACGGGACGCGCATAGCACGTGTTCGGCGAATCGAACTGCTGCAGGTAGCCGCCCTTGAGGATGGCGATGCGGTCAGCGAGCGTCATCGCCTCGATCTGGTCGTGGGTGACATAGACGATCGTGGTGCCGAAGCGCTGGTGCAGCTTCTTGATCTCGACGCGCATCTCGCCGCGCAGCTGCGCGTCGAGGTTGGACAGCGGTTCATCGAACAGGAAGACCTTG
>CAZJCW010000166.1:0-9719 GCA_964544365.1 uncultured Alsobacter sp. | reverse complement strand
AGGTAGCTCAGTTGGTAGAGCATGCGACTGAAAATCGCAGTGTCGGTGGTTCGATTCCGCCCCTGGGCACCATTCTCTTAAGGTATTTCCGGTTATCGCGTCGCCTGCGCCGCCACGCGCTTCCAGTTCCACAATCAGTTCCACATTCAGCATACCGATCAACGCGGCGAGAGACAGTCGCGCGACGCTTCGCTTGCGGGCCTAGTCTCGCTCCCATGCAGGCACACCGGACACCTGCCTTGGCTGACAGGCCTCAGACAGGGCGTCCCGGCTCGAGTCGCAGCCCCAGCGGGGCATCGCGCACGGTCTGCGTAGCGAGTCCTCCTGACCCCTTCTCTGCTCCGATCTCGATCCCCCGGGAGATGTCGCCTTCGCGGCCCAATCAACCATCTTGAGGATGGGAAGCCAGCCGAAGGCAGTTGCTGCTGAGGGACGGCTTGTCGCTCCCCCCCTCAAACGGAAAACTGCCCTGCGCCTGTGGATCGCCCGGACCTTCCGCAGGCCCTCGCAGGCTTGGTCGACAGGCGTGACACCAAACGGCGACAACAGTAACAATTTACCAACAAGCACATAGCCTCCAGCCCTTTAACCGGCCTCTGGCCGTTTTGCGATCAAGGTGCTTCGGACGGTTTGGTTGGAATCCGGTCTAGCTACCATGGGAAAATTTTTCCTTCCTGTTCTATTGCCGCTGCTACTGCTGTGTGTCGCCGGGCCGCAATCTGCGCTGGCGCAGAAGAAGGTGGCGCTGCTGATCGGCAACTCGGCCTATACGTCCGTGTCACCGTTGCGGAATCCGGGCAACGATGTCGCGCTGATGGCGAGAACACTCAAGGACGCGGGGTTCGATTCCGTCGAGACCGCCATCGACCTGGATGACCGGGCCCTGCGTCAGGCCCTTCGCGCGTTCGAGGAACGTGCGCTCGACGCTGACGTCGGCGTGGTGTTCTACTCCGGACACGGGATCGAGATGTCCGGCCAGAACTATCTTATCCCGGTCAATGCCAAGCTGGCGTCGGATCTCGATGTCGAGGATGAGGCCATACCGCTCGATCGCGTCCTCAAGGCGGTCGACGGCGTGCGCCGTCTCAAGCTCGTGATCCTCGATGCTTGCCGGGATAATCCCTTCCTGACGACGATGAAGCGCTCGGTTGGATCGCGGTCCATCGGCCGCGGCCTAGCGAAGGTGGAGCCGCAGTCGACCGGGACGCTCATCGCCTACGCCGCCAAGGCCGGGACAACAGCCACCGACGGGGTGGGCAACAACAGCCCGTTTACATCGGCCTTGGCAAAGCATCTGACGAAGCCGGGTTTGGATGTGCGCTGGGCACTCGGAAGTGTTCGCGACGACGTGATGGCGGCGACCGGGCAAAAGCAGGAGCCCTTCGTCTATGGATCGCTCGGCGGAGCATCGCTGATGCTCGGCCCTCCGGCTCCGCCACCGCCGGTGGCGGCGGCCCCGGTGCCGGCCCCTCCCGCCGCGGTCGCTGCGCCAACGACCGATCCTTGTCTCTACGCGCCTACGCACTGGACGCAGGCGGAGAAGATCGACCGCGCGGAATTCTACGAGGAGCACCTCAGGCTCTTCCCGACATGTCCCTTTGCAAGCTTCGCGAGGCTGAAGATCTCCGAGAAGCAGAAGGTGGCGCTGCTTCCACCACCCTCCGCACCGACAGCCGAGCCCGCCCAGCGCACTCTCGGCGGCACCGAGCTCGCTCGATCGATCCAACTCGAACTGCAGCGTGTCGGCTGCGATCCTGGCAAAGTCGATGGCACCTGGAGCACGGCAACCCAGTCGGCGCTCGAGCGCTTCAACACCCACGCCAAGGCTTCGCTCGAGGTGAAGGTGGCGAGCCTCGGTGCGCTGGACGCGCTGCGGGCGCGCGACGTACGGGCTTGCCCGCTCGCCTGCGCCACCGGCCTGCGCGCCAGTGGCGACCAGTGCATTCCGATCGCATGTGCGGCAGGCAAGGTCCTGTCTGCGAAAGGCGTGTGCGTGGACGCTCCGAAAACACCGGCCCAGCGACCGGCCGTCGCTCAGCCTGCCGCGCCTGCATCGCCTGAACCGTCGGGCAAGGCGCCGGGCATGTACGGCGCCCCACAGCCGGGAATGAAGTGCAGACAGTTCGGAATACCGGGGGCTTCCACCTACGCCACCAATCCCGGAATGGCAGCTCAGTCGCTATCGTACTACTGCCAATAGCGCAGTGAACTCAATCAATTGAACGCGATAGACACCCCAGAAATGCGCCAGATGACCCAACCAATGCCGTTCGCGTCATGACAGCAGCCTCGCCCGCGGACCATGAAGTCCCAAGATCCGGAGCGGCTCCTGCGCAGACCTCAATGAAGTGCCCCTACTGCGCCGAGGAGATCCGCAGCGAGGCGATCGTCTGCAAGCATTGCGGACGGGACCTTGTGTTCTTCAAGCCGGTCTTCGATGCGCTTCGGGCCGCCACGGACCGGCTCGCGATCCTCGAGCGGCGCGTCGAAGAGCAATCCGCGCCGGCATCCGTGGCGCCGGCGGCAGCAGCGGACGCCCATGCGATTGACGACCCGTCTCGACCGCCGGCCATCCCGTCCCCAGCGGCACAAGCCCTCCCGTCGCTCCCCTTACCCGCGGCACTCGCAATCGCTTTCCTGACGCTGATCGCCTTCCACTTCGTCATCGTGGTGGAGTTCGACCTTGCGCTGCTATGGTTGCGTGTCGCATCCCTCGCCATCCCTGCTGCCTTCGGCTTCATGGCACACGCACAGGGCCGCAACGTGCTCGCAAAGAGCTTCCTGGCAGGGATCCTGCTCGCCCTTGCCGCGACGTTCTGCATGTCGCTCGTGGTGTCGAAGATCGACCGGGTGCCAGTACTTCCGCAGGACGCAGCGTCATGGCGCGAGGCGGCTGACTACGGCGCCAGCATCGCATTCAGTTTCCTCACCGGGGCGCTTATGCGCCAAGCGGTCCTCGCGATGCGACAGCCCTCCGCCCGGCGCGGGCAAGTGATCGAACTGATGTCCGCCTATATCGCCCGCAAGCTGAAGCTGGAGAAGGGAAAGGGGGTCGGGGTGGAGACGGTCGAAGCCGCCATCGCCTATGCGTTCGGCCTCGTGACGGCAATCATCTCCATCACGACCGGGCTCGGCAAAATTCTCAAGTGAAGGCATCGACGGAGCCGCGCATGCGCAAGATCGTCCCTTTTCTCGTCCTGTTCGCGACCGCATCGCTGCCGGCCGTAGCCCGGTCGCAGACGCTGATACTTCCCGAAGAGGCTGCGCTTCCCGCTCCGGCCGAGGACATGGCCGTCACGCGCGGACTGACGCGGGGCCCAGGCATCGAGATCGCGTCACCTGCTGCGAACGCCGCCGGCTTGCCGTTGGTGTTCCCATTCAAGGTCACCTTCGTCTCGCGTAACCAAGTACCGATCGATCCGGCCTCCGTCCGCGTCACCTACGTGAAAGCCAAGCCCGTCGACCTGACGGAGCGGGTCAAGCCGGCTCTTACGGCGAGCGGAATCGACATGAGCCGGGCCGAGGCCCCACCCGGCACCCACGTCATCCGGCTCGAGGTGAAGGACATGCAGGGCCGTTCGGCCAATGCGAGCGTCCGCTTTACAGTTGCTGCCCCGCGATAAGCAGAACGGCGAGCATGGCAACGATCCCGGGTGTTCCACGCATGGAGAAACTCCAGCATCCACAACAGCGGAGTCCGGTCCCCGACTGCATCGATCGTGGATCTGCGGCGTCGGTCATCTCCGCTCTTTGGCTGGGAGGAGCGGATCAAGACGGGCGCGTCGCGGGTCCGTCGATTTGGGGCGCGACCCACCCCGCGGGGGGCGGCCGCCGCACCGCCGGGAAGATGCCGACGGAAAATCCGGCGTCCGCCCCGTTCATCTCCTGTCGCCGCTCAGAGATCCGCCACCCCGACGCCGTCCGAACGACCCGGTCGCGATAGACGCCATAGAGTGTCGCCGTGCTGCGGTCCGACCTCTCATGCCAAGCGATCACGTAGCTCACGACCTCGGCGGCGTTCGCCCCGTTGAAGACGATGCGCACGTTGGACAGGTGATGGGACGTCCGCTGCCACCGCCACAGGCGCGACAACGCTGCGATCAGCCGGTCCACGCCCGCCGCGTTCAGCCGCTCGTCCGGCCCGAAGGCCACCTCGCAGTCGGCCGTGAAGACAGACCGCAAGCGATCGAGATCCATCGAATCCAGCGCCTCGCAGTACGCATGCAGCAGATCGGCGATCGCCCAGCGGTCCTCGGCCCCGGACACTGCATCGGTCATCGGCGTCTCCTTCCCTTGGCGAAGAGCATGTTCGACGTCGTCGCCCCGGCAACGGTAACGCGATCTGCCACGGGGCCAAGCAAAAGGCGGACCCCGCCATTGCCGTCCGACGGCGTCGGAGACGGTCCGAGGGTGTCGACGATGCCCTGAAATTCGCCCTTCAGGCCCCAACCCACGCTATTGTCGGGCCGGTCGGGACGACGCCGAGGCCGCAGGCCATCGGCGGGTCGGGGACATGCGCCCAGCGCAGGCGGAGGGAACACGGACGTCATGATCGACCTGCACGGAAAGACCATCCTGTTGACCGGCGCCTCCAGCGGGATCGGCGCTGCAACCGCGGGGGTCCTCGGAGAGGCCGGAGCTGCTGTCATCGGGCATCACCTCGGACCAGGCGATCGCGCGGGCGCGGAGCAGGCGCTGGCGTCCGTCGCCGCCGACAAGAAGCACGTCGTCGCGGCCGACTTCGCCGACAACGCCGCCATCGACCGGCTGTGGGCGGAGGCCGTGGCGTGGCGCGGAGAAGTCGATGTCGTCGTGCTCAACGCGGCGACACTCCTGTGGGGCGGGGTCGACGACGACGACGAGACCTGGGACAGGTCGTGGTCCGCGCAGCTGCAGGTCAACGTGACGGCGCCCGCCCGGCTGATGCGCCATGCCGTCCGCCACTGGCGGGGTCGCGGATCGGGCGGCGTGCTGATCACCCTGTCCAGCTGGAACGCCCAGCGCGGGTCGACCAATCCCGCCCAGATCGCGTATGCGGCGTCGAAGGCCGCGATCAAGGCCGCGGCGCAGACGATCGCCCGTGGCTACGCGCGCGACGGCATCCTCAGCTACGTCATCACGCCGGGGATCGTGCGCACGCGCATGTCGGAAGAGTTCGCCGCCCTCCAGCCCGGGGGCGAGGCCGCAGTCACCGCGTCGTTGGCCATGGGCGAATGGGTTCCTCCCCGTGAGATCGGCCAGACGGTGGCCTTCCTCGCGTCCGGGCTCGCGCGTCACTTGACGGGGGCCACGCTCGACATGAACGGCGCGACCTACGTGCGCTGAGCGGACGGACCCTACCCCGTCGCGAGGTGCGTCGCGGAACGTAGGTTTCACTTCGGAGGGCAGGCCCGGAACTCATCGAGCGCCCGCCCATGCTCTCCCGCAGTGCTGCTGCGGTCATCTCGGCCTCGTCGAGGAAGCCCGTGAGGCCCAGGCCCGCCGATCGGCAATGGATCCACCCCTTCGTCTGTTGACGGTCCGCCACGTGCCTCAGCGGTGCGCGCACATGGTGGTCATGGTGGGTCTGGAAAAAGCGGGCTTGAAAGAGTGACAGGCAGAACGACGGAACAGGTGGAAGGAGCACCGGAGGCTTCGGTGACGGCCAAGACGACCCAGCGCCTGGCGTCGCGACAGCTCATGACCTAGACGACACGCAACAGAGCCGCTGCGAGCTTGTCGACCCGAAGCGGTTTCTCAACCACGCTTTCCGTCGCTTCTGGAGGCAACCCCTTCAGGCCGTAACCCGAGGCGAAGACCATTGGAATTCCACGATCGCGCAGCCTTTGGACCACAGGGTCGATTCTCTTTCCGCGGACGTTGATGTCGAGCAGCGCGGCGTCAAACGTCGCACCTGCGGCCAATTCGAGCGCCGTCTCGATCGAGCTGGCGGGTCCGACAATCGTCGCGCCAAGTCGGACCAGGATGTCCTCGATCATCGCCGCGACGAGGGCTTCGTCCTCGACGACGAGAATGCGCTTACCGGACAAGGTCATCTGGGGTCACCATGTGAACTTGACCGCGCCTTCGATGACGCAGATGACGCCTTCCGGTTGAAAGCGAAGCTCGACGCGGCCGTCGAGTTCGCTCGCAAGGATGCGTTCGATCAGCTGGGAGCCAAAACCCCGCTTCTGCGGCGTGACGACAGGGGGGCCGTCGGTCTCAATCCAGTGGAGGATGAACCGGTCTGCACCCCCGTCGGCGATTGACCACTGGACCCGGACACGCCCGCTGTCGTTCGACAGCGCCCCGTATTTGACCGCGTTCGTCGACAACTCGTGCAGCGCCATGGCGATTGCCAGCGCCGCCCTGGGATCGAGCGTCAGGGGGGGGCCCGACAATTCGATGCGGCTGCGGTGGGAAGCGCCTACACCGAGCGCTTCATCCGCAAGCTCGTGCAGCCGGGCCTGTGACCAGCTCGTGCGGGTCAGCATGTCGTGCGCGGCCGCCAAGGCAGACAGGCGGCCTTCAAACGCGCGATACAGCTCGTCAGACACGTCTTCCCGCTTGAACGTCTGATGCGCGATGCCCTGGACCACCGCAAGGGTGTTCTTGACCCTGTGGTTCAGTTCGGCGAGCAACAGATCGCGCTGTCTCTCCGCCGCGCGGCGTTCGCTGATGTCGATGATCGCGGTAAGGCAAAGGCCTTCGCCTCCGGGAACCAACGTCAGCACCATCTCTGCTGGAAACACGCTACCGTCCTTTCGAACGGCCGTGATCTCCGTGCTGCCTTTCCACCCCGCAGCACTTGCATGATCGTCGGCGCGATCGTCCTGGATGGGCGTCACCGCGTGGCCGGGCATCAGTTGCTCCGCGGGCAACCCGACCAACTCATGCCGCGTGTAGCCGAACAGCCGTTCGGCCTGCGCATTGACCATGCGAACAGCGCCGCCCGGGTCGGTGAGCAGCATTCCACTCGGCGCCGCCTCAAAGACGAGGCGGAAGCGCTGCTCGCTGGCGAAGATCGCTCGTTCCGCTTCGTCTCGCTCAGTGACGTCGATGTTTACGCCGACCATCCCCAGAAAGGTCCCGTCCTGGGAGCGTCTTGGCTCGGCATCCGTGGTCAACATCCGCCACCGGCCGCAGGCGTCACGGAAGCGACCGCTGGTTTGCACTGGCTGCCGCCGGCGCAGCGCATCGGCCATGTCGGCCCCGATCGACGGGGCGTCGTCCGGGTGCATGGTGCTTGTCCAGTCGAAGTCGGCAACCGAGCCTTCGTCCACGCCCCAGAATTCGCGCAGCTTGCGGTTCAGGTGAACGCACTTGCCGGAAGCATCGCTCATCCAGATCATGACCGGAGCATTCTCCAGCATGAAACGGGAGCGTTCCTCCGAGAAGCGCAACGCGTGTTCGGCTGCCCGCCGAGCGTCCTCCGCCCGCATTCGCTCAACACTGAACCCGACTTGGCGGGCGATCGTCACGGCCAATTCGATCTGGCGTGAACTGAAGGTCTTTGGCTGGTCGTAGTAGGTCATGAACTTGCCAACGACGGCTCCGCCCGAGACGAGCGGAATGAAGGCAAGTCCCAAGATGTTCTCGCCGAGGATCCTCTCTTTCACCCAATCCGGCTCGTTGGTCTCACGGATGTCCTTGACGAAGATTGGCTCGGCGTTCCTCTGGCCTTGAACCCAGGGCGAGTGACCATTGAGCGTGCGCCGGTACTCCTCGGAAAGGCCACGCCACGCCACGAACTGCATGACCCCATCTTCGTCGAACAGAAGGATTGAGGCGCGACCACATCCCATGGATTCGCAGATAATCTCCAGCGCGGCGTCAAAGACGTTCGAGAGCGTCTCGGCTCGGTAGAGCCGGTCTGTCAGCCTGTAGAGGGCAGCAAGATCGTGGCTGTCATGAAGGGCCGGGCTAATTGCCCGGGCGGCCGGTAGGCCATGCGTCACGACATCGTCCATGGCGCGATGTCACCCCATTTTTACAACTACACTGACCCGAAGCTAAGACGTTCCTATGTTTCGGGCAATCCGAATGTCCATTCTCTCAAAAAAAACAATTGTAAAGCTGAAGGTCTGCTCTGCAATAAATATGTCTATTGGGATCTTGATACGCACAATTTCCGAGCTGCATATTGCGCAGCTCAAGATCATACCTGAGGGGGACTGGTACTGCCGACTGCGCTGCTCGCATGGGCAAATTTGCGCGGCCTGATGTCCATGCCGCGGGCGCCCGGCGAGGCTCCTCGTATCGGCGACGATGCCGCCGCGAGCCATTCAAGAAATGCTCGCCAGGTCGATCAACGGCGCACTTTCCGAGCGAGCTTATGACCTTTGCTTCCGGTAAGAATTCTTGATTGCGATCTTGCCGCCCCTCAACGTGAATATGTCGCAACCCTGCACCTCGACGCGAGTACCGTCGATGCGGGTTCCCGAGAAGACCCACTCGCTGACTGCACGATCTCCAGCGATGAAATGTTTCGGATCGCTCCAGCGGGCGTCGCTGAACGTGTCAAAGACATCCTGGAACGCACGACGAACAGCATCGCGTCCGCGTGCCACCTCGCCCTTGATCCCGGGTCCAGCGCTCGCCTCGAAGACGGGCTCGTCCGTCATGAACGACAAAATCCCATCAACGTCGTGCCGGTTGAACGCCTCTGCGAAGGCATCGAGAAACTCGAGAGTGACCTCGTCGGTTTGCATGACGGATTGCCTCGATGTTTGCGTCAATGGGAGATGTTCGATGCTCGGGTTGCAATCCCCGTATCGGCCGATCGCGCTGATGGCATCATAACCCCCGCCACCGGTCGAGAAGCCCCGATGTTCGGGTGCGATCCACCATGCCGTGCTTGAGGTCGCTCGCGCATTCATGCGACGCAGCAGCCGATCACTCCACCGAGCCTTCGGCCGAAGGGCGATCCGGCAGCCGTCCGCTCCTGCTCTGCAAGGCATTCGGGTCGGACGAGCGCCAGACAGCGGGCGCGACGCCTCGCCCGGCGGCATCACCCTTCCTGCGACGCGTGGACGAGGCGGCTACCACTCGCGGAACGGGCACCGCTTCGAAGTCTTGTCACCTCGCCGGCTTAGCCCTGCGCAGGCCTTGCCCGGGAGGGTCGGGGGAGCGCTGCCGCGCTCCCCCTCGCCGTTACTTGTAGAACTTCCAGGAACCCTTCTCGAGCTTCACGAGCACCAGGGCGCGGCTGTCCGTGCCGTAGGGGCTGGCCTCGGTGAAGTTGAACACGCCATGCGTGCCGGGCAGTTCCTTCACCGAATAGATCGCGTCGCGCAGTGCGGCGCGGAATTCCTGCGTCCCCGGCTTGCCCTTCTGCAGCGCCCGCTTCGAGGCGTCCGCCAGCACGAGCCAGGCGTCGAAGGCATAGGCCGAGAAGCCGTCGTTCGACGGCACGCCGTTGGCCTTCAGGTGGGCTTCCTTGAAGGCGAGGCCGATCTTTTTCGTCGGGTTGGAGTCGGGGAGCTGCTCCACCACCATGACGGGACCGGTCGAGCAGATCGTCCCCTCCCCGGCCGCGCCGGCGAGCCGGACGAAGTCAGGATTGATCAGCGCCGGCGTGCCGAAGATCGGGCCCTTGAACCCACGCTCCGCAAGCGCGGTGTACGGCAGGGCGCCGCCGGTGCCCGAGCCGCCGTTCAGCACCGCGTCGGGACGTGCGGCCACAACCTTGAGGATCTGCGCGCTGACGGACGTGTCAGCGCGGGCATAGCGCTCGTTGG
>CAZJCW010000165.1:0-9758 GCA_964544365.1 uncultured Alsobacter sp. | reverse complement strand
GGCGAAGTTCTGCAGGCCGGTGAAGTGGCCCTGGTCGTTGGTCACGCTGAGGACGCCCGTGTAGGCGACCGGGTACGCGATCAGCATGAACAGCACGATCAGCGCCGGCAGCGCGAAGACGAGGCCCACATTCGATCTCAAGGACGATGCTCCCGACAGGGGGATGACGGACAGCACGCACGCCGGCGGCTGCCGTGGCCAGTCCCGCCACGAAGACGACGCGACGGGCGAAGGGGACCGGCCGGGACAAGCGCCCCGGCCGGTCGGCTGCTCACTTCAGGAGCGCCTGGATTTCCTCGTTCGCCTGGTCCATCGCCTTCTGCACGGTCTGGTCGCCGAGCAGGATGCGCTGGATGCCGTCGAAGTAGGCCTGCACCATCTTCACCCAGTTCCGGTGCACCGGCACGGGCCGGCCGTAGGGCAGCATGTCGGCGAAGGGCTTGAGCATCGGGTCTTCGAAGCGCGGCAGCTTCGCCGACGAGATGCGGGCCGGGAACGTGTCGGTGTAGAAGCCCTGCGCCTCGGTCGTGTTGAGGAACTGCAGGAACTTCTTGGCCTCGGCGGGGTTCTTCGCCGACTTCGGGATGACGTAGCTCCAGCCACCGAGGATGGCGGCGGTCTGCTTGCCCGCCGGCGCCGGGATCATCATGGCGCCGAGCTTGAGGTTGGGGTTCTCCTTGAGGATCGCCGGCAGGTCGAACTGCCCCGACTGGTAGGCCGAGACCGCCCCGGCCACGAACAGGCGGCGCAGCGCGAGGCCGTCGTTCTCAAGCGTCGACTTCGGCGCGAGCCCCTGCTTGTAGAAGCCGGTGTAGAACTCGATGGCCTTGACCGCCTCCGGCGAGTTGACGACCGCCTTCGTCATGTCGGCGTTCAGGATGTCGCCGCCGTTCATCCAGATGAAGGGCAGCGAGCGGAAGATGGTGTTGCCCACCTCGCCACCGCCGGTGATCCCGAAGCCCGAGCGGCCGGGCTTGGTGATCGCCTTCGCCGCGGCGACGAGTTCGTCCCAGGTCTTCGGCGGCTTGTCCGGATCGAGACCGGCCTCGCGGAAATGGTCCTTGTTGTAGATCACCCCGTGCGTCTCGATGCGGTAGGGGATGCCCCACGTCTTGCCGTTCCACGTCACGTAGTCGAGCGCCGCCTTGTTGAAGTCGGCCTTGTCCTGGATCGTATCGTCCAGCGGCAGGACGAGGTCGCCCTGCGCGTAGCCGTTGACCCAGCCGTGCTGCACCTCGATGACGTCGGGCGCGGCGCCCGAACGCATCGCGGTGAGCACGCGCTCGGGCAAGCCGTTGGAGACCGTGACCTCCATCTTGATGGTGATGCCGGGGTTGGCCGCCATGAACCTCTTGGCGAGGTCCTTGGCGCGCTCCTCCCCCCAGTTCGGTGCCCACCAGGTCACCTCGCCCGCGCGGGCAAGCGTGGTCGTCGCCACCGACGACAGGACCGAAAGGGCAAGGAGCCCCGCGATTTTCAGCGACTTCATCGTTTCCTCCGTGGCCGATTGTTGGGAAGCGTTGGCCTTGTGGTTCGGACGGTCAGGCACTCGCTCGCGCGGTTGCCGGCCCTCCGTCTTGGACTGCTGCCGGACGCGCCGCGGACCAGGAGGGTCCGAGCGTGCCTGCATGGGTGACGAGGGCCTTCATGTAGCCCACCGTGTAGGCGTGGCCGGCGTGCCAGGGGGCCGCGCAGGTCAGGTCCGGCACGTGGTCGGGAACCAGCACGCCGTCGAAGGCCTCGTCGCGCAGGATCCGGACGATCTCCGTCATGTCGACGTCTCCGTCGTCGACGAAGGCTTCCTGGTAGCGCGGCACGCGGCCCTTCACGTTGCGGAAGTGGACGTAGGCGAGCGCCTCCTTGCGCGCGTAATGGCGCGTGGTTGCGTAGATGTCGCAGCCGGGCATCTCCTGCAGCGAGCCGATGCAGAACTCGAGCGCGTTGGATCGGCTCTCGACGAGGCCCAGCAGACGGTCGTACTTCTCCGGCCGGTTGACGAGCCGGGCCGTGCCGCGCAGCCGGTCCAGCGGCGGATCGTCGGGATGCGCCGCGAGCCTGACGCCGGCCTCCTCGGCGACGGGGACGAGCTCCTTCAGGAACCAGCCGAAGCGCTCCCAGAGTTCCGCCTCGTCGACGGCGACAGGCGCCGCGCCTTGCACCGGATCGCGGTAGCGCATGTTCCAGACCATGCCATCGGGGATGGGACTGTCGCGCTCCGCGTCGGTGAGGTCGAGGACCACGGTGGTTGCGCCACCGCGTGCCACCGGGCGCTTCTTCCAGCCCCACACACCGGCGATGGAGAAGTTGTAGCCGATGACCGGGATGCCGGCCCGCCCTGCGTCGCGGACAAGTCGCTTGAGCCCGTCCATCTGCGCGTCCCGGGCCGGTCCATCCAGCAGGATGTCGGACCAGAAGGCCGGCGAGAAGTTCTCGAGCGCGGCGACCCGGAGACCGTGCCGTGCCAGCATGGCAACCGCGTCCGCCATCCGCTCGCGGTCCCATGGCCTCACGCCGCGGCAGTCGCGCAGGATCGGCCCCACCGCCCCGTCGCGGAGGTAGGGCGTGCCGTCGGGGCCGGCCGAGTAGTCGTTGAAATGGACCACGACGTCGGACACGCCGAGCTGGGCCGCGAAGCGCGCGCCGTCCTCGCTCAGGTTGTCGCCGCTCAGGGTGAGCCCGACGCGCATCCGCTCAGTCCTTCCCCATGACCTGAGCGCCGCTGGCCACGCCGCTGACGTTGATCGAGCCGTCGAAGAGCGGGACGTCGTGCGGCGCGTAGGGGAAGCGCGCGCAGGCGTCCTCGTTGAGTTCCACGCCAAGACCGGGCGACGTGGGCGCGAGCAGGTGGCCGTCCTCGAAGACGAGGTTCTCTTGCACCAGCTCCTTGCGCCAGGGGACGTCGACGCTCACCGTCTCGAACACGGTGAAGTTCGGGATGGCGACCGCCGTGTGCAGCGTCATGGCGTTCATCACCGGTCCGACCGGATTGTGCGGCGCGACAGGCACGAGGTGCAGGTGCGCCATGTGCGCGATGCGCTTCGTCTCGGCGAGGCCGCCGGCATGCGAGACGTCGGGCTGCAGGATGTCCACGGCCTTCCTGGAGAGTGCTTCCAGGAAGCGGCCCGGTTCGTACCAGCGCTCTCCGGCCGCGATGGGCACGGGCGAGGCAGCGCGCACCTCGGCCAACGCTTCGATGGACTCCGGCGGCGTCGGCTCCTCGATCCACGTCAGGTCATAACGCTCGAGCGCCTTGCACATGGCGATCGATGTCGGGACGTTCAGCCGGCCGTGGACGTCGAGCATCAGGTCGATGTCGGGCCCGACCGCGTCGCGCACGGCCTCGACGATGGCGATCGTCCGCCTGCGCTGCGCGCGGTCCATCTCGAGGTCGGAGGCCTCGAAGGGATCCCACTTGAGAGCCCTGTAGCCCATGGCGACGCCGCGCTTTGCCGCCGCGTGATACTCGTCCGGCGTCCGCGCGCCGAAGAACCAGTGGTTGGCATAGCAGGCGACCCGGTCGCGATACTTGCCGCCGAGCAGTTCGTAGACGGGCACGCCGAGCGCCTTGCCCTTGATGTCGAGCATCGCCGCCTCGACGGCTCCCAGCGCGGTGCGGAACACGGCGCCCGTCCGCCAGTAGCTGTCGCGGTGCAGCTGCTCGACGATGGCATCCGTCCGGAACGGGTCGCGGCCGATCAGCTGGCGCTCCAGCTCCTGAAGCGCGGACACCACGGCGAGCGTCTTCCACTCCAGGGTCGCCTCACCGACGCCGTCGATGCCATCGTCGGTGTAGAGCTTCACGAAGACGAAGTTCGTGCGCTGCACGTTCGCGACGAAGGTCTTGAAGCCGACGATCTTCATGGCATGGCCCCTGGCGTCCCGCCGTTTCTCATCGTGCCGCCGCCATGCGGGCGAGCGCCTGCGCCTGCAGGCTGTCGGGCATCATCTGCATCAACTCGATGCGATGGCCGTCGGGATCCTCGATCCAGGCCTGCCAGTTGCCGTCCGCGCCAAGTTGCTTCTCCCGGATCAGCGGAACGCCCGCTTCGGCCAGTTCACGGATGGCGACGTCGATGTCCGCAATACCCAGGCACATGTGGTTGTAGCCCACGGCCTCTCGCGCTGCGGCGCGCCCACCCTCGCCGTCCGGGAAGACTTCGAGGAACTGCGTGTCGGTGATCCGAAGGTAGAGCAGCCAGAGGCGGCCATCGCGATCGAGCCGCATCATCTCCTGAAAGCCGAGCTTGCCGACATAGAAATCGAGCGTCGGACCGATGTCCTTCACGCGGATGGCGACGTGGGCGATGGACGAGACCGTCAGCACCGGCACTTCCTCCTGGATGCGTTTCCCGGATGCAGCCACGAGGTCACTTGCCTCGTTGCTGCATTCCAAATATGAACTTTGATTATTCTGATTTGGATCATACTAGGAACGCGCCCGGAGCCATGTCAACGTTGTCGAGCAAGGCCGCCTCGCGCGGCACGGTCGCCGAGGATGCGGCTGCGCGGCACACCATTCCCGTGATCGACCGCATGATGGATGTCCTTGGCCGGCTGGAAGCGCGGCCGGACGGCGCCTCGATCACGATGTTGACGAAGGAACTCCGCCTGCCGCGAACCACCGTCTACCGGATCCTGAACACGCTCCAGTCGCATGACATGGTGCAGCGCGACGGGGGCGGCGCGTATCGCCTCGGACGACGCATCCTCACGCTCGCCTCGCATGTCGCGAGCGGCGGGACGGACGTCGACCTCGCCGCCCTGGCGCAACCGTTCATCGAACGGCTCGCGACGACCGTCGGCAACAGCGTGAAGCTCTCGGTCCTGGACCAGGAAGGGGTGCTGGTCATCGCCGTGGCGCAGGGGCGGCGTGACTACGCCCTGACCGTGACGCCCGGCCAGCGCATGCCGATCCATGCGGGCGCCGCCGGGAAGCTCCTCTTCGCGCACCAGACGTCCGACCAGCAGGCCGGCTGGCTCGCGCGGCCAATGCACGCCTTCACGAGCCGCACCATCACCGACCCGAAGAGACTGAAGGCCGAGGCGTCGCGCATCCGGCGAGCCGGCTGGTCGCAGGACCGCGGCGAGAGCGCGCCCAGCATCTATGCCTTCGCCGCGCCGGTGACCGACCGGGCGGGCCGGGTGATCGCGGCGGTCAGCGTGCCGTTCCTGCTCGGCACGGAGCCGCTGAAGACGGAAGCGCTGCGCGAGGCGGCCATCGCGACCGCCCGCGAGATCAGCGGCGCCATGCCAGGCTGACCGTGCCGGGCGGAAGGCCGAGAGACTTCGTTGGCTCGCGTGGGAGCCGGACAAGAGGGATACAGACATGGCAGACGCACCTTCGCCCGTTCGTTGGGGCATCCTGAGCACCGCCAGGATCGGCCGTCAGAAGGTCATTCCCGGCATGCTGCGCAGCAAGGAACTGCGGATCGTCGCGGTGGCATCGCGCGACGCCGCGCGGGCTGCCGAGTTCGCGGCGGAATGCGGCGCAACGCGTTCCTACGGTTCGTACGAGGCGCTGCTTGCGGATCCGGAGGTCGAGGCGATCTACAACCCCCTGCCGAACCACCTGCATGTTCCCCTCACGCTGGCGGCGGCCCGCGCCGGCAAGCACGTGCTCTGCGAGAAGCCCATCGCGATCACCGCAGCGGAGGCCGAGGCGCTGCGCGACGTGCCGCCCGGTATCCACGTCGCCGAGGCCTTCATGATCCGCCACCACCCGCAGTGGCAGAAGGCGATCGAGATCGTCGCCTCCGGGGAGATCGGCGACCTGCGCGTCGTCCAGGTCGCGTTCAGCTACTTCAATGCCGATCCGGACAACATCCGCAACCGCAAGGACATTGGCGGCGGCGGCCTGCTGGACATCGGATGCTACGCGCTGATGTCGGGACGCCTGCTCTTCGGCGCCGATCCCGTGCGGGCGAGCGCGCTCATCGAGCGCTCCGCAGCCTTTGGGACCGACACGCTCTCCAGCGGGTTGTTCGACTTCGGCGGCGGACGCCACCTTGCCTTCAGCGTCTCGACCCAACTCGTGCCCTTCCAGCGGGTCCACGCGCTGGGAACGAAGGGGCGGATCGAGATCGAGATCCCCTTCAACGCTCCGCCGGACGATGCGACGCGGATCTTCGTCGACGACGGCTCACGCCCGGGCGGCCGCAGCGCCCGTGAGATCGTTTTCCCGCCGGTCGACCAGTACCAGTTGCAGGCGGAGGCCTTCGGCCGGACCGTCCGCGGCCTTGCCCCCGTTGCCGGCGGCATCGAGGATGCGATCCTCAACATGCGGGCGCTCGACGCGCTCGTTCGCGCCGCGGAAAGCGGCCACTGGGAGACGGTGTGACGGACCGCGTTCCCGCCGGGTAGCTGCCCGATCCCATGACAGACCGGCGCAATGCGCCGGGTGGGTGGAGGTATCGCCAGGCCGGGACAATGGTTCCTCCTCCTTCGTCGCTCGGGGGTGCAGCGGAGCCTTGCCACGGTTGCCCGACACCAGCACAATCGGGTTCCACAGGGTTGGATTGCTGATTGAGCGAGCCAAAGGAGGCCGGCGATGAAGTGGACCATGCGACGCGACAGACTTTTCCTTGCAGTTGCGGCCTTGGCCCTCGCGGCAGTTCCGGCGCAGGCCAAGGACATCAAGGTGTGCCTCATCGCCGGGAAGACCGGTCCACTCGAGGCCTATGCCAAGCAGACCGAGGCGGGCTTCATGCTCGGCCTCGAATACCTCACGAAGGGAAGCATGCAGGTCGGCCCCGACAAGCTGCAGGTCATCGTCAAGGATGACCAGCTGAAGCCGGATCGCGGCAAGTCCCTGCTCGAGGAATGCTACGGCGACGACAAGGCCGACATCGCGGTGGGAACCACGGGTTCTCCTGTCGCGCTCGCCATGCTCCCCGTCGCGGAGGAGATGAAGAAGATCCTGATCGTCGAGCCGGCCGTCGCCGACTCGATCACCGGCGAAAAGTGGAACCGGTACGTGTTCCGGACCGGGCGCAGTTCCTACCAGGACGCGCTGGCGAACGCCGCCGCCGTTCCGGATGGTGACGTCTCCATCGGCATGGTGGCGCTCGACACCGCCTTCGGGCGCGATGGCGTCGCCGCCTTCAAGACGGCCCTCGCCGGCGTCCGGCCGAAGGCAAAGGTGATCGCCGAGGAGTACGCAGCCGGCAACACCGCCGACTTCACGCCCTTCGCCGAGCGCCTCTTCAACGCGATGAAGGACAAGCCCGGCCGCAAGATCATCGCCTTCATCTGGGCGGGCGCGCATCCCATCGCCAAGTTCGTCGACATGAAGCCGGAGCGCTTCGGGATCGAACTGGCGCCGGGCGGCAACCTGCTGCCGGTGATGGCGGCGTGGAAGTCGTTCGCAGGCGCCGAGGGCGGGATCTACTACTACTATGATTTTCCGCGGAACCCCCAGAACGACTGGCTGAAGGCCGAGTACCAGAAGCGGTTCAACGCTCCGCCGGACTTCTTCGTGGCGGGCGGCTTCGCTGCCGCGTCGGCCGTCGTCACCGCGCTGCAGAAGGCCGGGTCGACCGACACCGAGAAGCTCATCGCCGCCATGGAGGGGATGAGCTTCGAGACCCCGAAGGGCACCATGACCTTCCGCAAGGAAGACCATCAGGCGCTGCAGGACATGTATCACTGGCGGATCAAGAAGAACGCGACGGACACCGACCTGCTGGAACTGGTCGCCACCATTCCCGCGAAGGACATGCCGCTGCCAATCCGCAACACCCGTTGACCGCTCGCTCGGTCCGGCGGTGGCTCCGGCCGAGGTCGTGCATCACGGCCTCGGCAGGGCTCCGGCTCAGGATGGGCTGCGCGAACAGGCGACCTGCATGACCCAGCACGCCCACCCCGTGCTCCGGACGATCGGCCTCACGATCCGCTTCGGCGGGCACGTGGCGGTCGATGCGGTCGACTGCGCCTTCCACCGGGGGACCCTGACGGCCATCGTGGGGCCGAACGGCGCGGGGAAGACCACCTACTTCAACCTCATGTCCGGCCAGTTGCGGGCCAGCGCGGGCCGGGTCGAACTGGACGGGGTCGACGTCACGACGCTCGGCCCTGCCGCGCGCACGAAGAGGGGGATAGGCCGGGCGTTCCAGCTGACCAATCTGTTCCCCAACCTCTCGGTGCACGAGAACGTCCGCCTCGCCGTCCAGGCTCGGGCCGGCGGCGGCGGCGACCTCATGTCCCGCTGGACCCGGCGCGTGGACTGGATCGAGCGCGCCGACCAGATCCTCGAGGACGTGGCGCTCGAGGCTTCGCGCGACACCGCCGCCTCGGCCCTGCCGCACGGCAGCCAGCGCAAGCTGGAGGTCGCCGTGATGATGGCGCTGGAGCCGCACGTCTTCATGTTCGACGAGCCGACGGCCGGCATGTCGGTGGACGAGGTGCCCGTCGTGCTCGACCTCATCCGCCGCCTGAAAGGGCAGGGGGACAAGACCATCCTCCTCGTCGAGCACAAGATGGACGTCGTGCGCAGCCTCGCCGACCGCATCGTCGTGCTGCACAACGGCCGGCTGGTGGCCGACGGGGAGCCCGCCGCCGTCATCGCGTCGCCCGTGGTGCAGGAGGCCTATCTCGGCATTCCCGCCGGTGCTGCGGAGCCCGCCAATGCCTGAGCCGCTGCTCACGCTCGCCGGCGTGCACACCCATATCGGCCAGTACCACATCCTCCAGGGCGTCGACCTCGTCGTGCCGCGGGGCGGCATCACCGTGCTGCTGGGCCGCAACGGCGCCGGCAAGACGACGACGCTGCGCACCATCATGGGGCTGTGGAAGCCATCGGCGGGCCAGGTGAGCTTCGACAGTCTCCCCATCGGAGGCCTTGCCACACCGGACATCGCATGCGCCGGCATCGCCTACGTGCCCGAAAGCATGGGGATCTTCGCCGATCTCACGGTGCGCGAGAACATGGTGCTCGCAGCCCGCGCCGGTCCGCCGGACGGGGCCCGGCTGGAGTGGATCTTCTCCGTGTTTCCGGCGCTCAAGACGTTCTGGAACCATCCGGCGGGCGTGCTGTCGGGCGGGCAGAAGCAGATGCTGTCGATCGCGCGGGCCGTCGTCGAGCCGCGCCGGCTGATCCTGGTCGACGAGCCGACGAAGGGACTTGCGCCCTCCATCATCGAGGCGATGATCCGCGCCTTCCGCGAGCTGAAGCGCTCCGAGACGACCATTCTTCTGGTCGAGCAGAATGTGCGCTTCGCCGGCGCGCTGGGCGACAGCGTCGCGGTGATGGACGACGGTCGTGTCGTCCACGCCGGCTCCATGCAGGCGCTGGTCGCCGACACGGCGCTTCAGGCCCGGCTGCTCGGGCTGACCATGGAGGCCTCCCATTGACCGACGCGGCTGCATCCCCGGGCGCCTCCGCCTCCGTGCCACGCGTGCCGTTCGACTGGCGTCCGCTGGCGCTCGTGCCGCTGCTCGCTGCGGCGGCCTTGCCGCTGGTGGGCAATCCGACGACCTGGATCACGCTGACGGTGGCGGGTCTCGCCATGGGCATGATGATCTTCGTCATCGCCAGTGGGCTGACGCTGATCTTCGGGCTGATGGACGTTCTCAATTTCGGCCACGGCGCGTTCATCGCCGTCGGAGCCTATGTCGCCCTGTCGGTGCTGGCCGTGATGGGCCCCTGGCTCGCCAGTGACGTGACGGCGGTGAACCTGGTCGCGCTGCTGGCCGCGGCGGTAGCTGCGATGGTCGTGACAGGCGCGCTCGGCGTCGCCTTCGAGCGGATCGTCATCCGTCCC
>CAZJCW010000164.1:0-9788 GCA_964544365.1 uncultured Alsobacter sp. | reverse complement strand
AGGACATTACCGGCAAGCCGCAGGCGCAGATCGCGCGCAGCGGCATGGCGAGGACATTCCAGCACGTGAAGCTGCGCGCCAGCATGAGCCTTGTCGACAACGTCCTGCTCGGCGCCTATCCGCGCACCTCCGCGGGCTTTCTCAGCTGCATGCTGCGCCGGGACCGGGACGAGGAGGCGCGGGCGACGCGGACCGCGCTGGACATGCTGGCGCTGGTGGGCCTCGGCGGGAAGCCGCAGGAACTCGCCGGCAACCTGCCGCTCGGCCAGCAGCGCGTTCTCGAAATCGCCCGCGCGCTCGCCTCCGACCCGATCCTCATCGTTCTCGACGAGCCGGCCGCCGGCCTCCGCAAGCCCGAGAAGGACGCGCTCGCCGCGCAGCTCCGGTCCATCCGTGCCGCCGGGGTCAGCATCCTCCTCGTCGAGCACGACATGGACTTCGTGATGGGCCTCGTCGATCGGATCGTCGTGGTGGACTTCGGGTCCAAGCTGATGGAAGGCGTACCAGCCGAGGTTCGCCGGAGCGCCGCGGTGCAAGAAGCCTACCTCGGGGGCGTCGCATGAGCCGCCTTCTCGAAGTCGAAGGTCTCGGCGTCAGCTACGGCAAGGTCGAGGCGCTGCGCGGCGTTTCGCTGTTCGTCGAGAAGGGGCAGATCGTCACCATCATCGGGCCCAACGGAGCCGGGAAGACGACGCTGCTCGGCGCGCTGATGGGCCTGCTTCCGTCACGCGGGCTGGTTTCCTACGAGGGCCGAAACCTCGCCGGACGGGACATCGAGGATCGCGTCGCCGACGGCTTGTGTCTCGTCCCGGAAACGCGGGAGCTTTTTGGCGACATGCCGGTCGAGGACAATCTGCTCCTCGGTGCTTATCCCTATCGGTCCGACAAGGCCCACGTGAAAAGGAGCTTCGAGCTCGTCTACGATCGCTTCCCCCGCCTTGCGGAGCGCAGGCGCCAGCTCGCCAGCACGCTGTCGGGAGGCGAACGGCAGATGCTGGCGTTGGGCCGGGCCCTCATGTCGAAGCCGCGCCTGTTGATGCTCGACGAACCGAGCCTCGGGCTGGCTCCGTTGATTGTCCGCGACATCTTCCGGATCATCGCATCGATGCGCGAGCTCGGCGTCTCGATCCTCCTTGTCGAGCAGAATGCCCGGGCGGCCCTCGAGACAGCCGACTACGGCTATGTGCTGGAGACCGGCGAGGTCTCGCTGTCGGGCCCTGCCGGGGACCTCCTGCACGATCCCCGCGTCACCGCGACGTATCTGGGTGGCAAGGAATGATGCTCGCGGGATTTCCGTGGCTTCCGTTGCCGCCCGCCGAGCGCACGCTGCCGCGCATGCTCGCGTCGCAGGCGGCACGCTACGGCGAGCGCCGCCTGTTCTCATGCCTCGGCGAGACCTGGCGGTTCTCGGATGCGCCGGACGTTGCGGCCCGCATGGCAGGGGCGCTGTCGGCGGCGGGCGTCCGCCGCGGCGACCGGGTCGCAATCCTGTCCGCGAACCGGCCGGAGGTGATGCGCCTTCTTCTCGGCTGCGGCTGGCTCGGCGCGGTCGCCGTTCCGCTGAATATCGCAGTCCGTGAGCGGCAGCTTCGCTACTATCTCGAGAATTCCGGCGCGCGGCTGATGGTGGCCGAAGCGGGCCTGCTCGCAACGCTTCCGGACGGCGCCCTGGCGGGCCTGCCGCTCGAACGCCTCTGGACGATCGACGACCACGCCGGCGACTCCCGGGCGGTGCATGGCGTGCCCTCCGTCAGCTTTCCGGCGGACGGAGCCGCCATCGCTGCTGAGGACATGCGACCGGGAGACCCGTTCGCGATCCTCTATACGTCCGGCACCACGGGCGCGCCGAAGGGCGTCGTCTGCCCGCAGGCGCAGTTCCACTGGTGGGCGATGCATACCGCGCGCTTCCTCGAGTTGCGCGAGAACGATGTCCTCGCCACGACCCTGCCGCTGTTTCACACCAACGCGATCAACACCTTTTTCCAGGCGCTCCTGACGGGCTCGACACAGGTCGTGCTGCCCCGGTTCTCGGCGTCCGGTTTCTGGCCTGCGATGGCTGCCTCGGGAGCGACCGTCGGCTATCTGCTCGGAGCCATGGTGCCGATGCTGATGGCTCAGCCCCCCTCACCTGCAGAGCAGGCCCATGCCATGCGCGTTGCGCTGGGCCCGGGCGTGCCGGCCGGGATGCACGAGACCCTGCTTGCCCGCACGGGCATCCGGCTGGTGGACGGCTTCGGCTCGACCGAGACGAACTTCGTCATCGGCGGCACCGCGGCGGAACGGGTGGCCGGCCGCATGGGACGCGTTGCGCCCTTCGTGTCCGCGCGTGTCGTGGACGAGGACGACGTCGAGGTGGCGGCGGGCGTTCCCGGCGAGTTGCTGCTGCGCCCCGAGGAACCCTACAGTTTCGCCAGCGGCTATTTCGGCATGCCGGAAAAGACACTCGAGGCCTGGCGAAACTTCTGGTTCCACACCGGCGACCGGGTCGTGCGGCATGAGGACGGCACGTTCTCCTTCGTCGACCGGCTGAAGGACGTGATCCGCCGGCGCGGCGAGAACATCTCCTCCTTCGAGGTCGAGCAGGTCGTATCCGCCCATCCCGACGTCGAGACGGTCGCGGTCTTCCCGGTCCCGTCCGACCTCGCCGAGGACGAGGTCATGGCGACAGTGGTTCTGAAAGCCGGCGCGACCCTGACGCCGGCGGGCTTCTTCGATCACTGCATGCGAGAGCTGCCCCGCCACGCCGTGCCGCGCTACGTGGACTTCGCGGACGCGCTGCCGCGCACCGAGAACGGCAAGGTGCAGAAGTTCGTCCTGCGGGAGCGGGGCGTCACACCGACGACGGTGGACAGGACTGCGGTCTAGACCGGCGCCTGCCCCACGCTGGCGCCTCCGCAGACATAGAGCGTCTGCCCTGTGACAAAGCCCGATTCATCGGCGAGGAAGAAGCGCACGGCGTTCGCGACGTCCCGGGGCGTGCCGAGTCGCTTCATCGGAATGGCCGCGGCAAGTCCCGCGATCCGCGGATCGCCCACCGGCAGCACCTCGTGGAACATGTCCGTGCCGCCGACTGGACCGGGCGCGACCGCGTTGACGGTGATCCCGTGCTGCGCCAGTTCGAGGGCCCAGGTGCGCACAAGCCCGATGACGCCGGCCTTGGTCGCCGAATAGACCGAGCGCGTCGCCGCGCCAAGGGCCGCGCGCGAGCTCAGCATCACGATGCGGCCGCCACCCGCCGCCTTCATGTGCGGGAGCACCGCCTGCACCAGCGTGATCGCCGCACCGAGATGCAGTTGGCTGAGTGCCGCAAGATCAGCCGCCGAGGTCGCTTCGAGCAGATTGGCGCGGATCGAACCGGCATTGTGGACGACATGCGTGATCGGCCCGATGCGCGCGACATCGCGGGCCATCGCATCGGTTGCCGCGGGATCGCAGAGATCGCAGACGATGTCGGTCCGGTTCGGCGACGCCCCCTCCGGTCGGTTGCGATCCACCGACACCACGTGGAACCCGTCGGCGAGCAGGACGCGGCAGATTTCCGCCCCGATCCCGGCTGCGCCGCCGGTCACGAGCACGGTGCGCGTAACAGTCATCGGTCAACCCTCCACCAGGGCGAGAACCCGCAGCGGCGAGCCCGACCCCTGCCTGATCTTCAGCGGCGCGGCGACCACGACCGCTCCACGAGCGGGCAGGAGATCGAGATTGCACAGGCATTGCAGCCCGTATCGGCCCGCCCCATGCAGGTAATGGTGCGCGGGATAGGGCGGAACGAAGTGATGTGCCTGTCCGGCGTCGGTTCCGATGGTCTCGGTGCCGAAGCCCAGAACGCCGCGCTCCTCCACGAGGAACCGCATCGCGGCCGGCGTCGGGCCGGGCGTATGCGCGCCGTCGTCGCGCAGGTTGGCGTAGCCGGCGGCATCGCGCTTCGACCAGTCGGTCCGCATGAGAAGCCACCAGCCCGCCGGGATCGTCCCGTGCACCGCCTCGAACGCTTCGATGCGCGGGACATCCAACGTGTAATCCGGATCGGCGGCCGCTTCCTTCGAGCAATCGATCACGCAGGCCCGGGCAACGAAGCGCCCGGGGGGCACGGTGTCGACGCTGTTGTCCGGAAGGTCGCGCCCCGTCACCCAATGGATCGGCGCATCGAAATGCGTTCCGCAATGCTCGCTCATGGTGATGGTGTTCCAGTACCAGGCGGGCCCCCGCTCGTCGTAGCGCGACACCTCCTCCATCCGGAACGGCGCGCACTGCCCGAGTTCCGGCGGCAGGACGAGCGAGGGGAACTCTGGCGCGAGCGTCTGCGACAGGTCGATCACGCGGATCGACCCGGCGGCCAGCGCGGTCGCGAATGCGTCGAGAGTACCGCTCATGAGCCGAGCTCCCGTTCCAGCGCCTTGGGATTGAGATCGAGCCGCGCCCGCAGGTCCTGCGCGACGTCGCCGACATAGACGTCCTCGAGTCCGCGCCGCAGGGCGTCGACGGTCGCCCGCGCGATCTGGTCCGGCGTCACCTTCGGTGGTGGGAGAGGCTGGAACCACTCGTCGTCGGTCGGCCCGGTGAACAGGTGGACGACGCGCACGCCGCCGGCCCGCAATTCGCCCCGCAGGGACAGGGAGGCCGCGAGAAGGGCCGCCTGCGACGCGGACCACGCGCCGTAGGCGGGCCATGCCATGTGGGCATACACCGAGAAGACATTGACCCAGGCGCAGGCGCTGTTGTCCCCGTCCGCCCCGCGGAACCGCATCACCGGACCGAAGGCCTGCGCCAGCCTGACCAGTCCGAGATATCCGACCTCCAGCTCCTCGCGGGCGACGGCGACGCCCTTGCGGTCCAGCAGGCCGCCGGGGCGAACGTGTTCCGCGGTGTTGACGAGGATATCGACCCTTGCACCGATCGAATCCGCGAGTTCGGTCACGGAATCCGAGTTGGTGAGGTCGAGGGGCACGATGGACACGCCGCGTATCGCGGCCAGCACATCCTGTCCCGGAAAGGGCTTCCAGGGATCGGCGACGCCGACGAAAACGGTGGCGGCGCCGGCATCGGACAGGGCCTTCGCCGTGGCTCGTCCCAGGGCCGTGCGGCCGTCGGTCACGAGCACCCGGCGATGCCGGGGTTCGAACGTCGTTTCGCGCATCTGCGGATCGTCCATCATGTTGGCCGTCGGCGTTTCCGGTACGGCGAAGGCGACCGCGTTACCGCCGCGGTCGAGCCGCCACTCGAGCCGTGTCCGCCCTCCTTCGATGCAGTCGCCGTGGATGTGGGCGACGACGCCGGGGCCGACGTCGAGGATGACGAGCCCGGTTCGCCACGGGCTGCGCTCCCGGAAATAGACGCTGTTCGAAGCGGTTACCACCGTCGCGGCGGCCAGCGTACCGAGCGGCGAGCAGGCCTTCAGACCGATCCGACCGGACAGACAGTCCGGGCAGACGTCCCGCGGCGGATAGTGCAGCGTGCCGCAGTCGAGGCAGACCGGAAGTCCGAATTCTCCTTCCGCCGCCGCCCGCGTCAGCAGGTGGGCCTGCCGGCTGCGCCCGTCCGGCGGCGGCACGGGAAGCCGCGTCCGCTTCAGGGGATTCTTGCGGCGGGGCGGCTGGAGCGGCTTCGTCACGTCAGGCCCTCCCCAGCAGCGCGGCGCCCGACGCGAGGCCACGGTCGTAGGTGATCATGCCGAAGCCGGACACGAGCCCGAGCGTGGGCTCCTTCACCTGTCCGCCCAGCGCCGTCCCGGTCAGTTGCCGGACGGCTTCGACGAGCCCCAGGAACCCGCCGGCGCAGCCCGCCTGCCCCACCGAAAGCTGGCCGCCCGAGGTGTTGTGCGGGCAGCTGCCATCGACGGTGAAGCTGTGATGGCGGATGAACTCCGCGGCCTCTCCCTTGGGGCACAGGCCGAGATCCTCGAACTGCATCGCGCTGATGACCGGGTAGTCGTCGTAGGTCTCGACGAACGAGACCTGCTCCGGCTGCGCGCCGGCCATGGCGTAGAGTTCGGCGATGTCGACGGTCCAACCGCCGCGGTGCTGCACGGGATCCTGCGCGTGGGCGTTGTGGCGCTCGATGGTCGCCAGGAGACGCGCGAAAGGCAGCCCCAGCGCCTTCGCCTCCGCCTCGCGCATCACCAGAAAGGCCTCCGCGCCCGCGCAGGGCATGACGCAGTCGAACAGGCCGATCGGATCGGCGATCATGCGGGCGGACAGGTACTCGTCCAGCGTCAGCGGCTTCTTCATCAGCGCATGGGGAAACGCGAGGGCGTTCTCCCGCTGCGCCACCGCGAGCTTGCCGAAGTCCTCGCGGGTGGCCCCGTAGCGCCCCATGTAGTGGCGGGCGATCAGCGCAAAGCTCGCATTGGGGCCCCCTGCCCCATAGGGATAGACCGCGTCCTGCGCGAAGCGGCTGAATGTCGACAGCGACTTCCTGAAGCTGTCGACGTGGTTGGTGTCGCCGGCGATGCAGGCCGCGATGGAGCAGTCTCCGTCCTGCACGGCCCGGGCCGCCTTGCGCAGCGCGAGGATGCCGCTCGCGCCACCCATGGGGATGTGGTCGAGCCAACGCGGCGAAAGGCCGAAATGCTGCGTCAGGCCGATGGCCGTGTCCGGAAAGAGGGAGAAACTCGAGACGAGAAACCCGTCGATGTCCTGCCGTCCCAGGCCCGCCACCTTCAGGAGCGATCCGAGCGCCCGGCCGATCCACCAGTGGGCGCTGTTCACGGAATAGCGCCGGTAGGGCACCGTCACCGGAGCGCACACGACGACGTCGCCGTAGTCGCGTCGCGGCGCCGCGGCGATGCGGGGCATCTCAGGCGGTCCGCTTCTTCAAGGCACGCGTGTCGACGACATCCGGCTGACCGACGAGGTCGGCGACGACCTGCTTCAGCGTCCCGCGCTGGATCTTCTGCGTGGCGGTGACGGGCAGCGCGTCCAGGAAGGCGACGTAGCCGGGAGCCTTGTAGTAGGCGAGCCGTCCCAGGCAGTGGGCGACGATGTCGGCGGCGAGCGCCTGCCGCGCCGCGGCGTCGGCCGGTTTTTCGCGCGCGACGATGCAGGCGAACACCTCGTCGCCGCGCACGGGGTCTGGCGCGGCGGCGCACGCCACGGCCGCGACGCCGGGATGCTGCTGGAGCACGCTCTCCACTTCCACGGCGGCGATGTTCTCGCCCGAGCGGCGGATGACGTTCTTCTTCCGGTCGACGAAGTAGAGCAGCCCGTCCGCGTCGCTGCGCACCACATCGCCGGTGTGGAACCAGCCGCCCGCCCAGGCCTCCGCCGTCGCCTCCGGATCCTTCAGGTACTCGCGGAAGAAGCCGTGGCGCGGGTCCGGGCCGGCGCGGCGCACGAGCAGCTCACCCGGTTCGCCGGTCGCGCAGTCCGTGCCGTCGTCGCGCACGATCCGGTGCTCGGTGTCGGCATCGGGCCTGCCGAAGCAGCTGACGCCCAGCCGGCGGGGCTGCTGGTTGGCGACGACCACGACGCCGCCGCCCGTCTCCGTCATCGCCCAGGCCTCGATCAGCGGGAAGCCGAAACGGGTCTCGAAAGCCTCGTGAAGCCGGGCATCCACGCCGGCGCCGAAGCCAAACACGACATCATGCCTGCGGTCGTCCGGAGAGGCCGGGGCGCCCATCAGCATCGGCGGCATCACGCCGAGATAGTGGACGATGGTCGCGCGGGCGGCCCGCACGCTGTCCCACCATGTCCGCGGGTGGAACCGGTCGAGGACGATCAGGCAGCCGCCGGACATCATCATCGCCATGGTCGACGTCGCCATGGCGTTCATGTGGAAGAGCGGCAGCGGGGTCAGCATGCGCTCGATGCCGGGACGCAGCCGGACCATCCCCCCGACGGTGGCGTACCACCGGCCGGAGTTCAGGTAGTAGGTGTTGGTCAGGACGCAGCCCTTGGGCTTGCCCGTGGTGCCCGACGTATAGAGGAGCGCGCATTCCGTCTCGCGGCCGGGCGCCGGGTCGGGCTCGCGCGGATCGCGCAGGGGCGGCAGCGGATCGTCGGGACCGACCACGGGAATGTCACGGCCCGCCGCTGCCGCGGCGGCCTTGATGTCGGCGATCCGGCCGGGCAGCGCGATGGCCGCGCTCATCTCGGAATGACCGACGAGATATTCGAGCTCCGCCGCCCTGAGGTCGGGGTTGATGGGCACGACCGATGCCCCGAGCGCGTTCATCGCCAGCCAGTGCCGGAAGAAGGACGGGCGGTTCTCGACCAGCAGGCCGAGGCGATGGCCTGCCCCCACTCCGGCCGCCCGATAGGCCTCGATCTGCCGGGCGACGTCGCCCGCCATCCGCGCATAGGTCGTCTCGCCGGCCGGTATGCCATAGATCGCCGCCGTCTCCGGCAGCACGCACAGGAACGGCTTGTCCGGGTGAAGCGCGGCGGAAGCGGCAAGCGCCTCGTGGACCGTCTGCGGATCTGGCATCGCCGTCTACATGAAGAGCTGGATGTTGCCGAACGCGGCGTCGCAGTTCACGAGATCGACCCGCTTGAGCCTGATCCTGAGCGCGCCGTCGACGACCACGAGGTGATGGCGGGCCCAGCCCGCGAAGAGGTTCTGGTCGTCGAGCCGTGTCTCGACGTAGTGGAACGGCGTGTAGAGGTGATACTCGCCCGCCGCGTCGTCGCGCCGGTCGACCGTGGGCACCTGCAGCACGTGGTGACAGCGGCTCTTCGGCTTCTGGGAAAAGGTGCGGTTGCCCTTCAACCGGTCGACGCGGATCCGCAGGAGCAGCTTGTCCTCGTACATCAGGGAGCCGACCAGGACCGGGTCGGTCTGCCCCCATTCGAGCGGCATCCAGTAGTGGCCGTCCTCGGTGAACAGGTCGAGCCATTCCTCGAAGCGGTGCTCGTCGAGCATCCGCGCCTCGCGCACCACGTAGGCAATCAGTTCGGCGTCGGTGGGATGGGTCATGTCGGCGCTCACATCGACATGGTCATGTACTTCGCCCAGGCGCGGAACTGGTTCCGCATCTGCCACTCCGTCGTGCCATTGGCGACGGCGACCGTCTGGCCCTGCTCCGCAGGATCGTAGAGCCGCTGGATGTTGACCCATTCGTTTCCGTCGGAATGCAGGCCCTCCTGCGCCCGTTCGTACATTTCCAGGTCGTCGTGCCCGACGACCGACGTGGGCGCGTTGATCAGCCGGCTGTACATCAGCGTGCGCTCGAGCAGCTTGTCCGGCGCGTCGACGAGGCGATAGGTGTAGCTCTCGACCAGCGTCCTGTTCGCGGCCAGCGGGCGGAAAATCCGCATGAGCTGGATCGGCCCCTTGATCATCACGTTGGGGAAATAGACGGTGTTGTGGCGGCTCTCGTCGAGGATCGCCTTGGCCCGCTGCTCGCCATAGGTCGCGACCATCTTCTCGAAATAGCCGGGCACCGAGGAATAATTCGAGTGGATGGAGTGCTGCACGCCGGTGTGGCCATGGCCGTTGTCCCAGACCCGGATGCCCATCCCCTCGTAGAATTCGTACGGGCTCATGAACGGCGCGAAGATCTCGACGGCCATCGGCTTCTGCGCGCCGGTGCCTTCCACGGACTTCCAGATGTTGATGGCGGTTCCGGCCGAGCTCTCATGCGCCACCATCGGGTGGCAGGTGTCGGTCTGGTTCTCGACCAGCATCTTCCAGTTGCAATTGTGCATGTAGCGCAGGACGCCGCCGGCCACCTCGAGCCTGCCGGCGGGCGAGCGGTCCACCATGTTGTCGAGACTGGACAGGCTCTCGCCGAAGAAGGTCTCGAAGTCCGGCCCTCCGTCATTCAGCTTGGCGAAGACGAAGTCGCGATA
>CAZJCW010000163.1:0-9921 GCA_964544365.1 uncultured Alsobacter sp. | reverse complement strand
ACGGCGAAGCCTTCTCCCTGCTCATGCGTGCCAACCCGCACATGATCTCGGGCCTGAACAAGCTGTGGGTGAAGTTCTTCCTGCTCGCGGTGTTCTCGACGATGTATGTGCGCGACCACGCGCGACCAGCATTCCACAAGGCGCTGGCGATCGACGTGGACGACTATGACTTCCGGGTCTTCCGGCTCACGTCGGAAATCTCGAAGCAGGTCTTCCCGCTCACGCTGAACCTCGACGACCCTCGCTTCCTCGCGGGGCTCAAGCGGCTTCAGAAGATCAACGTGGCGATGAGCGAGCTCGAAGGCCAGACGGGCCTCGGGGCGAAGATCCGCAAGGGCGTCCTGGTGGCGCGCGCGACGCTGGCCTTCGGCAGGCTTTACCTTCTGCCGAGCACGCCGAACGCGATGCCCGCCAAGAGCCGCCTCGAACCGGTCTGGTGACATGATGGCGGCGTGGTGGCAGTCCACGGGCGCAGCCATGGGCTTCGCGCTCTTCGTGTGGTGGTTCTCGACGGGCTTGATCCTCATGCTCGTCAGGACGCCGCGCGCGGCCCATCCCGCCGCCATGGCCGCCTTTACGGTGCTGGCGGGACTGTGTGCCTGGGGTCTCGCCGCCACCCGCCACGACGCGTCCCCCCTGGGTGCGTTCGCCGGGTTCACCTACGCCATCGTCATCTGGGGTTGGCTGGAAACCGCTTTCCTCTTCGGCTTCGTCACCGGCCCCCGCCGCGTTGCGCTGCGCGAGCCGGCGCGTCGGGGGGACAGGTTCGTGCAGGCGTGGAACACCCTCGCCTATCACGAACTCTCCATCCTGGCGGTGGGTATCGGTCTCGTCGTGCTCATGCACGGAGCGGCGAACCAGGTCGGAACCTGGACCTTCCTCGTGTTGTGGTCGATGCGGATCAGCGCGAAGCTGAACCTGTTCTTCGGGGCGCCGAACGTCTCGGTCGAGTTGCTACCGAAGCATCTCGACTACCTCGGATCCTATTTCGCCCGGCGGCGTGCAAGCCTGTTCTTTCCGCTGTCGGTCACCGCGGCGAGCCTGCTTTTCGGGATCGCACTCCACGCCGCCGCCACGGCCGGCGACGTGTACGGCTCCGTCTCATGGACGCTCGTCGCGACGCTGCTCGGGCTCGCCATCATCGAGCACTGGTTCCTGGTGCTCCCCCTCCCCGACGCCACGCTGTGGCGCTGGGCGCTCAAATCCCCCGAGGCGACGCGGATCGCCCACACCATCGCGCACGACATAGCGCCCTTCGAACCGCCGGGAGCCGAGGCAACACGCCCTGTTCCCGTTCGCACACCACAGATGACGCAGAGGTTGCCATGAACTACGAAGACTTCTTCAAGGCAAAGATCGCCGATCTTCACAAGGAAGGCCGCTATCGCGTCTTCGCCGAGCTCGAGCGTCAGGCCGGCAACTTCCCGCGCGCCACCCGCTACACCGAAAACGGAACCGGCGAAGTCACCGTCTGGTGTTCGAACGACTATCTCGGAATGGGCCAGAACCCGGACGTCATCGCCGCGATGCACGCAGCGATCGACAGTTGCGGGGCCGGAGCGGGTGGAACGCGCAACATCTCGGGAACGAACCACCACCACGTCCTGCTCGAGCGCGAACTCGCCGATCTGCACGGCAAGGAGGCAGCCCTTCTCTTCACGTCGGGCTACGTCTCCAACTGGGCCGCGCTCGGCACCCTCGGCGCGTTGCTGCCCGATTGCGTCGTTCTTTCGGATGCCGGCAACCATGCGTCGATGATCGAGGGCATCCGGCATAGCCGCGCCGACCGGGTCATCTTCAGGCACAACGATCCGGATGACCTCGCGAAGAAACTCGCTGCGGTCCCGGCCGGGCGGTCCAAGCTCGTGGCGTTCGAATCCGTTTACTCGATGGACGGCGACATCGCGCCGATCAAGGAGATCTGCGACGTCGCGGACGCCTACGGCGCGATGACCTACATCGACGAGGTGCATGGCGTCGGCCTGTACGGGCCGCGCGGCGGCGGCGTCGCGGAACGCGAAGGCCTGATGGACCGGATCACGGTCATCGAAGGCACGCTCGGCAAGGCGTTCGGCGTGATGGGCGGTTACATCGCCGGCTCCGCCGCGATGTGCGATTTCGTGCGCAGCTTCGCCTCCGGCTTCATCTTCTCGACGGCGCTTCCGCCGGCCATCGCCGCCGGCGCGTGCGCCAGCATCCGCCATCTCAAGCAGAGCAGCCAGGAGCGTGCGCGGCATCAGAACCGCGTGGCCACGCTGCGCCGCAAACTGGACGCCGTCGGCATTCCGCACATGCCGAACCCGAGCCACATCGTGCCGGTGATGGTCGGCAATCCCGTGAAGTGCAAGTGGATCAGCGACGTGCTGCTCGACAACTACGGGATCTATATCCAGCCCATCAACTATCCCACCGTGCCGCGTGGTACCGAGCGGCTTCGCATCACGCCCTCGCCGCTGCACACGGACGAGGACATCGACCGGCTGGTCGACGCGCTTCACGACCTGTGGTCGCAGTGCGCGCTGAGCCGGGCCGTCGCCTGACCGAGGACCGTGATGCAGGCCGTCTCGATTTCCTTCTTCCGGTTCGACGGGGTGCTCGCGCGGCTTTGGGCCTTCGCCCAGATGCAGTTCGCGCGCCGCAAGCTCGAACGGATTCCGGAGATCGGGTTCTACAAACTGTTCGGCACGGGGACGGGGGAAGGCTTCACGCCGGTGCCGAACTTCGGTGTCTACGCCGTCATGGCAACGTGGCCTGACCTCGCGACCGCCCGCGAGCGGGTCGGCGAGGCTCAGGCTTTCCGTGACTACCGGGCCCATGCGAGCGAGAGCGGCACCGTCTATCTCTCCGCGGTGGCCAGCCGCGGGCGCTGGGACGAGGGTGAGCCCTTCGAGATCTCGCAGTCGGATCCCCCTCCCCGGCCGATCGCGGTGCTGACGCGCGCGACCGTGCGAGCCCGGCACCTTCTTCGCTTCTGGGGGCGCACGCCGGACATCAGCGAAACGGTGCGCGAACAGGACCACCTCCGTTTCAAGATCGGCATGGGCGAGGTGCCTTGGATTCAGCAGGTCACGTTCTCGATCTGGGACGACCCCGAAGCCATGCTTGCCTTCGCCTATCGTTCCTCCAGCCATGGCGAGGCCGTGCGCCGCGTGCGCGACGGCAAATGGTTCCGCGAGGAGCTCTACGCCCGTTTCCGCGTACTGCACTGGGACGGAACCTGGGATGGCCGCGACCCGCTCAGGTCGCTCACCGGTTCGGCTGCCTGAGGAGGCGACCATGACGTCGAACGCACTGCGTCGCGCCGATCTCCATCCCGCACCGATGACCGGGCCGCTCGCGGGCGCGACGATCATCCCGGGCATCGCCGGCGACGGCACGCTCTACCAGATCGAGAAGATGGAGGCCCACCGCACGGGCGCCTTCCACCTGGCCGTCTCCGTCTTCGTGTTTTCTCGCGGGGAACTTCTGATCCAGCGACGGGCCCTCGGCAAGTACCATTGCGGCGGCCAATGGGCGAACACATGTTGCACCCATCCGCACTGGGACGAGGACGCCGCGACGGCCGCGCGCCGGCGGCTGCGCGAGGAGCTCGGATTTTCCACGCCGCTGCGCGAGACGCGTATCGTGGACTACCGGGCCGACGTCGGGAACGATCTCGTCGAGAACGAGCGGGTTCACATGTTCCTGGGTGATGTCGACAGGGACACCTTCCGCGCCAATCCCGATCCGGCCGAGGTGGCCGAGGTTCGCTGGGTGGGCGCCGAGCAACTGCGCCGTGAGATCGACGCGACACCGCTGGCCTTCACGCCATGGTTCCGCATCTACGTATCCCGGTTCCCCGACCTGGCCTTCTGACGCAGTTCCGCGGGCTGTCCGGTCGCCCCGTCAGGCCGCGCCGTCGACCGGCGGAAGCACGCCGTATCGGCGCGCTGCCTCGTCGATCACCGCCGCGACCGAGTCGGGCCGCTCCTCATGCGCGAGGTGGCCGAGGCGGCGAAGCCTCACCACCCGTGCCGAGCGCAGGCGCGCCTTCAGCTCGTAGGCCTGGGCGGGCGGTACGGTGCGGTCTTCCGTTGCCGCCACGAGCACGAGCGGAGTCCTGAGCCGGTCGAGATCATCGAGCAGGGGCTCGAGATCCCATGCGGCCATCATCGCGAGCGCCCCGGCGACGTGGGCGGGATGTCCGGCCAGCCGCGCGTAGAGGTCCACGCCGGAAGGGTCGAGCGTCGAGCCGGTGTCCTTCAGGATCCGCGCGACGATGTCCGGATCGGACGCGCGCCATGCGAAGATCGACGGCACGAGCGGGTTGAGCGCCAGCAACTTGGCGATCGGCGAGAAGAACCGGCCAACCGCTCCGCGAAACGGAACGAACGCTCCGTTGAGGCTGATGACCACCTTCGGTGCGACAGTGCCGTCCAGCACCATGCGGACGGCGATGGCCGCACCGGCCGAATGGCCGACCATGATCTCCGGCGCGATCCCGAGGGTCGACAGCAGCGCGGCGACGGCATCGGCCATACCCGGCAGCGTCCGCTGGTCCGGCGCTGCAGCGTCGGTGAACCCGTGGCCGGGCAGGTCGAAGGCGACGACACGGAACCGCGTGGCAAGCAGCGGCGCGAGGTCCCGCCAGGAATGCGTGGATGCGCCCGTTCCGTGAATGAGGACGAGGGTGGGCCCATCGCCCATCTCCATCACCAGCCACTTGAGTCCCGCCGCGCGGACGAAGCGACAAGCCTCGCGATGGGGCCAGTCGCGCCCATCGGTGTCCCACGAGAGAGGGTCGCGCCGCATGGCGGCTCTCCTCACGCGCAAAGGGGCGCGCCGTGGCGCGCCCCCCGACGGGACGACGGGTCGTCGCAGGCGGTCACGGCTTGGTGCCGAGCTCCGCCACGTAGTCCTTCAGCATCTGCGCGCCGTTCATGGGCTTGTTGAGCCCCTGATGGCAGGTGGCGCAGCCGACCTTCGCCACGTCGCCGGTAGAGCCCAGCCGTTCCTTGGGGAACGTCGAGGTCAGCGGCTCGAGGTAGGTCTTGTTCAACGCCCGCGCCATGCGGATGCCGTAGAAGGCGGTGACGCGCTGCGGCGGGCTTTCGTCCCAGGCATTGAAGGCCCGGCTGTTGTGACAGAAGGTGCAGTTCTGCCCGAGAGACTCCGACATGTGCATCATGAGAGCCCAGGTGTGCTCGGTGTCCATGATCGTCGCCTTGTTGCCGGTGGGCAACGCGGTGTTGGTGTGAACGCGGATCGCGCGGTCGCCCAGCAGGAATTCGCTCAGCGCATCGTGCGGCAGCGAGGTCAGGCCTGCGTTCTTGGCCACGATGTTCTGGTCGCCGGTGTAGCCCACCCATTTGGTGTGGCCCGGCAATGTCGGGCCGGGCTCCTTGAACCACACGTTCTTCGGAACGCCCTGTCCCGCATGGCAGGTGTAGCAGGTGACGCCGGTGGCGCCGACATGGTTCTTCCAGTCGGCATTGATGGTGCGCGTCATCTGGATCATGCGGCGGGCGACGACGAGCTGGTACTTGCTGTAGTCGCCCATGTTCTCGGGATTGTGGCAATAGGCGCAACCCTGCTCGCCGCCGATCCATTCCGAGAACGACGCCATGAGGCGGTTGAACTGGTCCTCGCTGAGGTCACCCAGAACCTGCAGGTTCGGATAGACCTCCTTCGCCTTCTGCCCGCCGGCATCCGCCTCGTAGGGCGGCGGCGGCGCCGTGATCTTCGCGTTCGCGGCAACCACGCTGGCGTCCTTCGTCTGCACCATCGCGACGCCGCGATAGCCGATCTGCTGGCTCTTGGCCGGCGGCAGGCTCCAGCCGGCCGTCGCCACCATCAGCCCGCCCAGCAACACGGCCGCGGCGGCTCCAGCATAAACCCAACCGGAGATCCTCATGGCTTGGCTCCTGCGGCGAGTGCGGGATCAGTGACGCCACCGAAGACGTCGGGATAGGGCGGGACGAGACCGTGCTTGATGCCCCACAGGTACCAGTTGTCGACCACGGTGCCGGTGAGGAGGATGCCGATGCCGCCGGTGAGCGGCGTCAGCACCGCGAACCACCACGCCCAGCGATGGATCGATTCCATCGTCGCGTTGAAGCCCATCGTCCAGCGCCAGAAGAGGGCGGCGCGCTCGCTGGCGGTGCCGCGGTCGACGATCTGCTCGAGCTCGCGGTCACCGCCGTAGCGCGTCACCGCCAGGATGGTGGCGCCGTGCATGGCGAACAGCAGCGTCGAACCGTACAGGAAGACGATCGAGAGGCAGTGGAACGGATTGTAGTAGAGGTTGCCGTAGCGGATCGAGAATGCCGTCGTCCAGTCCAGGTGCGGGAAGATGCCGAAGGGCACCGCCTCTGCCCAGCTGCCCATCAGCATCGGCCGGATGAAGCCCAGCACGAGGAACAGCCAGATCGCAGAGGCGAAGGCCCAGGCCACGTGCGTGCCCATCTTCAGGGCCCGGGCGCGCATGTACATGCGCACCCACCACAGCATCACCGAGAGCGTGATGAAGAAGCCGGAGATCACCCACCAGCCGCCCTGGTTCAGCGGCGGGATGATGCGGAAGCCCTGCGAGGGCGGCGGCGGCTCCAGCGCGAGCCACGGAAGCTGCCGGATGAACTGGATCGGGTTCCAGTTCACCGAGGCCAGCATGTTGAAGCCGATGATCGAGAAGCCGAGCGCGAAGAAGATCACCGACGCGATGCCCAGCGCCCCGAGGTAGACCGGGCCGATCTGGGCGTTGCCGAAGATGCCGGCAAGGTAGCTGAAGAACGGCTTGCCGACGCGCTCGTAGTCACCGTTCTCGATGGGAGCGCCCGCCTCGAGATGGCCGCGGACCTGAACCCGCGTGAAGATGTTCTGGTATTCCGGGATGAGATACATGGTCGGCTCTTTCTCAGGAGGCCCAGATCGGCAGCTTCAACCACCAGTTCCACCACTCCGGCCAGCTCCTGTTCCAGAAGGGGCCGCTGATGACGATGCACACGGCGCTCCAGAAGCCCGCGGACAGGGCGAGGAACAGGCCGAGGCGGTGGATGCCGAGCGTGCCGATCGAGTAACCGATTGTGTCTCGGAAGAAGGTGTCCTCGTGCTCGGGGCTCTTGACCTCCTCGCCCTTGGGCGGGTTGGCGGCCGAGAGGACGAGGGCGCCGTGCAGCGACAGGGCCAGCGTCGTGGTGAAGAAGAACGTCACCGCGATCATGTGCGCCGGATTGTAGTGGAAGTGGAGGAACTGGTAGCCGACGTTCGACACCCAGTCCAAGTGGCTGAAGATGCCGTAGGGGAAGCCGTGGCCCCAGGCGCCGAGCAGAACGGGCCGTATCACCACGAGCGTCACATAGGCGAAGATCGCGACGCTGAAGGCGAAGGGGACGTGGTAGCCGATGCCCAGCTTGCGGCAGATCTCCACCTCGCGCATGGCCCATGAGCCGAAGGCGCCGATCGCGCAGATCGTGATGATCTGCCACAGGCCGCCTTCCTTCATCGGCGCGACGCCGAGGCCGTATTTCAGGTCGGGGGGCGCGATGCTGATCTGCCAGATGTTCCAGGTGGGTCCGATGGCGGCCCCGTAGAGGATCATCGCCGTACCGACGAACATGCAGAAGGCGCCGGTGACCCCGAAGAAGCCGACGTAGAACGGCCCGACCCAGAAGTCGAAGAGGTCGCCGCCGATGAGCGTCCCGCCGCGTACCCGATACTTCCGTTCAAAACTGAGCAAGGCCATGCGCCCCTCCTTCGATCAACATGCGAACAACGCCTCGTGCCGGGTCGACGGCCGTGTGCCGGCGAGGGCTCCGGGGAGGTGATGGCGGGCGGCCGAGGCAAGGATCGGCCGTCCGCCATCGCACCGCCGCGTTCCGATGGTTCAGCGCCGAAGCGTGGACCGGCCGGGACGCGGCAGCGTCCGCGTCACTTCGTGACAGCCGCGCCGAGGAGCCAGTTGAAGCGCTCGGTGCTGAGAAGGACGAGGTGAATCATGACCGCGAGCGAAAAGAGGAACACCCCCTGCGCCACGAGGACGCGCCGCGGATCAAAGACTTTCCAGATGCGCCACATTGGTCGGGCTCCTCAAGAGAAGTACGGGAGCACGGTGGAAGCCACCGTGGTGACGCTATCGAGCATCGAGGAATAGCCCTTGGGCCCAGGGATCCACGGGCGCCACATCCACACGAGGAAGTGGGCGACGACCGCCACTGCCACGAAGAAGACGGTGCCCTGGATGTAGTACCGGTGGAATTCCTCGGCTTCCTGGTCGGACAACCCCGACCAAGCGGTAGATTTATCAGCCATCGTTTTCCTCCGACTGACGAGCCTTACGGCGGTTACCGCACACAATCCCGTGCGGCGGAGTACGTCACGGCTTGTCGGCCGCGAAGTTTCGTCCGGACGAACCGGACGAACGGCATGACGCGCTGGCGAGGGACCTGCGCGGAATTCGGCGCGGCGGGTCGTCCCCGCCGCGGAACGTCACCCGGGGCTCAGGCCCCGAAGGCGACCGGGATCGTCGCGGCGGCCATGGCGCGCGCGTCGCTCAGCACCGACCGGCGCTCGCTGCCGCAGATGCGGCCGCGCCAGGCATAGGGCAGCAGCCGCGCGACGAGCGCGACGACGAGGAAGATCGGGAAGGCCACGGCAAGAACCGCGCGGTACTCCCGCGTGGCGGCCTTCCGCGTGCCGTGGTGGGCAGCGCGTGACGCCGCCCAGTCGCGGTGGAGCTTGTCGCCTTCCGAGCCCCCGGCCGAACCGTGCGAACGGTCCGCCAGGATTTCCGACAAAGTCATTGATCCGCTCATGTCGCTTGCCCCTCCAGCAATGACTGACGTGTCTGCCGCACACATGCGGCGGTGACCGTGGTCTCTCCGGCGCGCCGCGCCGTCCTTTCGCAGGCGTCGCGGAGCCGCTTGGCGGCCGAGATCCGGACGAGAACGGGTTCGGCCTCGACGCAGGCGTCGAGCGCATCCTTGGCATCGTCGTCCCACGGCAGTTCCTCATGCAGGCGGGCCCTCGTGGGCTCCACGGCGTCGAGTTGCGCGGCGAGCGGCAGGATGTTGAAGAGGGTGTCGAAGAGGGCGTTGCAGACCTCCTGCACCAGGTAGGTCGCGCCCGAGTAGCCCATGAAGGGCGTGCCGGTGTGGCGGCGGATGATGGCCCCGGGGAACGAGGCCGGGATGTAGGTCCCGCGGCCGCCCGCCTCGACGAGGTACATGCGCTCGTTGTAGCTGCCGAACAGCACGAGCGGCCCCTTCTCGCGAATGAGCGCGCGGATCGCCGCGTTGTCCGTCTTCTGGCCGGCGAGGCGCGGCACGGCGAAGGCGCAGGGCAGCCCCAGGTCGTGCTCGAGGAAGTTGCGGACGCCGCGCACATAGGTCTCGCTGGCGACGATGGCGAAGCTCGCCGTGCCGAAGAAGTCCTGCGTCACGGACCGCCACAGATCCCACAGCGGCTTGATGGTCGTGTGCTTCTCGCGCTCGATGAACGGCTCGGGGTCGAGGCCCGTCAGCTCGCCCAGCGACCGCAGGAAGCGGGTGGTCGAGTGCAGGCCGATCGGCGCCTGCAGGTAGGGCTTGTCGAGATCCTCGCAGAGCAGGCGCCCGAACTCGCGATAGAGGCAGATGTTCACGTCGGCATCGACCAGCCGCGGCACGTCCGCGAGGTGCGACCCGAGCGGGAACACCAGGTTCACCTCGCAGCCGATGCCTTCGACGAGCCGACGGATCTCGGCGAGGTCGGAGGGCATGTTGAAGGTGCCGTAGATCGGCCCGATGATGTTGACGCGGGGCTTGTCGCCCTCCTTGCGGGGGCGCGCCTTGGGGGCCTTGCCACCCTTGAGGCCGTACTCCGTCCAGAGCCAGCGCAACGCCCTGTCGGCGGACTGCCACTGGTCCTCGTCGATGGTGCGCGGCAGGAAGCGCTGGATGCCGGTGC
>CAZJCW010000162.1:0-10009 GCA_964544365.1 uncultured Alsobacter sp. | reverse complement strand
TCGGGCCGGCGAGCACGCAGGGCGCCTTGTCGTCGCCGTCGTGCTCGGTGCGGATCGGATAGCGGATCGACTCGTCCATCGTCTCGGCGAGACCGCCGAACTTGCCGATGTCCAGGTAGACCCAACGCACCTCGTCCGCTTCAGCCTTCTTCGACACGAGCACGACCTCGGCCTCGATGACGCCGGCATTGCCGACCATCCCGCGACCGGGCTCGATGATCGTCTCGGGCAGGCGATTGCCGAAGTGCTTGGAGAGCGCCTGGAAGATCGCGTTGCCGTAGGACTGAACGCCCGGCACCGCCTTCAGGTACTTGGTCGGGAAGCCGCCGCCGAGGTTGACCATCGACAGGCGGATGCCCCGCTCCGAGCACTCGCGGAAGATCGCCGACGCCGAGGCGAGGGCCTGATCCCACGCGCCGGTGTTGCACTGCTGCGAACCGACGTGGAACGACACGCCATAGGCCTCGAGGCCGAGACGATGGGCGTGCTCCAGCACGTCCGTCGCCATTTCCGGCACGCAGCCGAACTTGCGCGACAGCGGCCATTCGGCTCCGGCTCCGTCGCACAGGATGCGGCAGAACACCTTCGCGCCGGGCGCGGCACGGGCGATCTTCTCGACTTCCGCCACGCAATCGACCGCGAAGAGGCGCACGCCGAGCGCATGGGCGCGGGCGACGTCACGCTCCTTCTTGATCGTGTTGCCGAAGGAGATGCGGTCCGCCGTCGCGCCGGCCGCCAGCGCCATCTCGATTTCCGCCACGGAGGCGGTGTCGAAGCAGGAGCCGAGCTTGGCGAGGAGGTGCAGCACTTCCGGCGCCGGGTTCGCCTTCACGGCGTAGAACACGCGCGTGTCCGGCAGCGCCCGGGCGAAGGCGTTGTAGTTGTCGCGCACGACATCGAGGTCGAGGACCATGCAAGGGCCGTCCTCGCGTCGGTTGCGCAAAAATTCACGGATGCGTGCGGTCATGGCACGGCTCCCCAAGGTCTGTGGCGGCGATGCCGCCGGCGTTGAACCCGGGTGACGGTCCCGCGGCGCGGCGCGATGGAGACGCCGGCGCCGGGTGAGATCACCCGCGATGAACTGCCTTGGATTGGACCGGGGTCAGCCGCTCCGCACGCCTGGCAAGATGGACAAGCCTCTTCGGTGACCCGGCCTTTGGAGGGCCGGACGAGACCAAAAAAGCCCGCTCCGTCGTTGCTTTAAGCCACGTCCCCTGGGGAGAGCAGGGTACGCCGGTTTCGCCTCCGGCTGCTGGTCAGGGTTCGGAACGCGGCATTGCTGCCGGGATCATCGCCAACGGGGTTCCCACCCCCTTGGTCCCGATCCTGTCCCGGGCGGCTGTCCGGCCTCTTGTCCGGATGCCCACCGACCAGCACGCGACCACAGGCACGTGCGAAATTGGGCGATCGGTAGATAGGACCGATGGGTGTCGCATTCAAGCGTTTTTTCATCGCGTCTCGAAAATGACTAACGTCACCCCTAAGTCTCTGATAACCGGGTGGAAGATCCGCGTTGTCGACAACGGCCGAAGGTCTCGGGGAGCACGCCTGCCTCGTCAGGGCTCCGGTAGGGATTTTCAGCCAGTGTCGGCGGGCGACCATCCGCCGAATCGTCTCCTGCCGACCCTGTCCCCAGCCCGCCCCGTTCCTTCGCCCGAGTCCTTCAGAGTGTCGACGATGCGCCTGTCCCGCCGTAGCTTCATCGAGAGCCTTGGCCGTCTTTCGGCCGCGCTGATCGCGTCGCCTGCACTTGCCCAGTCCGGACCGACGCCGGGACCGGCCCCCGCGGCCCGCTTCGGCTATGACGACGTGGTGCGGCGCGCCCGCGAGTTGTCGGCGCTTGCCTACGATGCGTCGGTGCCGCCGCTGCCCGACGCACTGGCGAAGCTCGACTTCGACAGCTACCGCGACATCCGCTTCCGACCCGACCGCGCCATGCTGGGGCAGAACGGCGGATCTTTCCGGATGCAGATGTTCCATCCGGGCTTCCTGTTCAACCGCACCGTCACGGTGAACCTCATCCGGGACGGCATTCCGACGCCCGTGCCCTACGCCGCGTCGCTGTTCGACTACGGCCGCAACCGGTTCGAGCGAGCCTTGCCGGTCAACCTCGGCTTCGCCGGTTTCCGGCTGCACTATCCCCTGAACGACCCGAAGATCCAGGACGAGCTGATCTCGTTCCTCGGTGCGAGCTACTACCGGTTCCTCGGCCGTGGCCAGCGCTACGGCCTTTCGGCACGCGGCCTCGCCATCGGGGTCGGCGCGAAGGAGACCGAGGAATTCCCCATCTTCAAGGAATTCTGGATCGAGGCGCCCGGCGCGGATGCCGAACGGGCGGTCGTCTTCGCGCTGATGGACAGTCCTTCGCTGACCGGGGCGTTCCAGTTCTTCGTCTATCCCGCGCACCAGACCGTCGTCGACGTGACCTCGACGATCTTCCCGCGCAAGCCGGTGCCGCGGATCGGCATCGCTCCCCTGACGTCCATGTTCTATGTCGGCGAGAACGACCGCCGGTTCTTCGACGACTTCCGGCCGGAACTGCACGACAGCGACGGACTTCTGATGCATACGGGCGCCGGCGAGTGGATCTGGCGGCCGCTTCGCAATGCGCGCGAGATCAGCGTGTCGAGCTTCCTCGACACCAACCCGCGCGGCTTCGGACTGATGCAGCGCGACCGGACTTTCGAGCATTATCAGGATCTTGACCTCGGCTACGAGCTGCGTCCCAGCTACTGGGTCGAGCCGCGCGACAATTGGGGCGAAGGCCGCATCGACCTCGTCGAAATTCCCACCGGGGACGAGACCAACGACAATATCGTAGCGTACTGGACCCCCAATGCCGTGCCGGAGCCCGGCCAGACACTGGTCTGGCGCTATCGAATCACGGCCGTGACGAAGGATTTCGATCTCCATCCCGGTGGCGCCGCCCTGAATACATGGCAGACAGTGCCAAAGGCGCTGGGTTCCACCGAGCAGGCGACGCCTAATACACGGCGATTCATCATCGATTTCGCCGGCGGCGAACTGTCTTACTTCCTCGGCGACCCGGACAAGGTCCAGATCGTGCCTTCGGTGTCCAACGGCCGCATCGTGCGAACCTGGCTGACCCCGAATCCCAAGACAAACGGCTTCCGCGCCGCCGTCGACGTCGCTCTCGACAAGGGCCAGTCGGCGGATATCCGCGCATTCCTCAAGGCCGGCAACCGCGCGCTGACGGAGACGTGGACGTTCCCCTGGAAGGCCGAATAGCCGTCCCGGGACCCGGCGCCGCCCCGGAGCGGGGCACGACCAGACGGGGGGTGGCCGGTCAGCGGGCCGGGTGCGTCGCGCGCCAGTGATCGGCGATGTCGATGCGGCGGGTCACCCAGACCTTGTCGTGTGACAGGACATAGTCGAGGAAGCGCTCGAGCGCCGCGGCGCGGCCTGGACGTCCGGCGAGGCGGCAGTGGAGGCCGACGCTGAACATCTTCGGCGCGCCCTCGGCTCCCTCACGCCACAGCATGTCGAACGTGTCCTTGAGGTAGGCGAAGAACTGGTCGCCGCTGTTGAACCCCTGGGGCGTGGCGAAGCGCATGTCGTTGGCGTCGAGGGTGTAGGGGATCATGAGAAACGGTCCCTTGGGCCCTTCGACCCAGTAGGGAAGGTCGTCGGCATAGCTGTCGGAGGAGTACCGGAACCCGCCCTCCTCCATGACGAGGCGCAGCGTATTCATCGAGCATCGCCCGAGATACCAGCCGGTCGGACGGGCACCCGTCACCTCCGCATGCAGGCGGATCGCCTCCTGGAGCTGGCGGCGCTCCTCGTCTTCCGGCATGTCCTTGTACTCGACCCATTTGAGGCCGTGCGAGGCGATTTCCCAGCCGGCCTCCTTCATGGCCGCCACCTGCTCGCGACCACGGTCGAGGGCCGTCGTCACGCCGTAGACCGTCAGCGGCAGGTTGCGCCGGGTGAACATCCGCCACAGGCGCCAGAACCCCGAGCGGGCCCCGTACTCGTAGATGGATTCCATGTTCCAGTGACGCTGGCCCGGCCACGCCGCGGCGCCGACGATCTCCGACAGGAAGGCCTCCGAGGCCGCGTCTCCGTGCAGGATGTTGTTCTCACCGCCTTCCTCGTAGTTCATCACGAACTGCACGCAGACATTCGCGCCGCCCGGCCATCGTGGGTCCGGCGTGCTGCGGCCGTAGCCGGTCATGTCGCGTGGGTAGACGGAAGCCATCGTCGATCTCCGGGCGGTCGAGGTTCGATGCGAAATGGACACGCCGCCGCCAGGGCTGGCAAGTCCTCAGCGGGATTTTCGTGGCGGCGCAGTGGAGCCGCGCACCACCAGCCGCGGCTCGAGCAAGACGCGATGCACGGGGGCGGCGGGGTGATCGATGCGCTGGATCAGCATTTCCGCGGCGCCACGCCCCATTTCGTCCTGGCGGTTATGGATCGTCGTCAGCGCGGGGTACCAGAGCGCAGATTCCTTGACGTCGTCACAGCCGACGATGGAGAAGTCGGCTCCTGCCTCAAGTCCGCGATGGCGCAGACCGAGCATGGCGCCGAAGGCGATCAGGTCGTTGAAGCACAGGGCCGCGGTAGGTGGGTCCGGGCGATCCAGCATCGCCATGATGCCGCGAAGGCCCGTCTCGCGGTTGCCGAAACCCTCGAACATCAGCGCGGGGTCAAAGGCGATGCCGTGTCGGCGGAGACCCTCCCTGTAGCCGTCGCGCCGCGAACGACCCGTCGACGTCGCATCCGTTCCGCCCAGCATGGCGATGCGGCGGTGGCCCAGGGCATGCAGGTGCTGCACGGCCATCAAGGCACCGACGCGGTCGTCTGCGCCAATGAAGTCCAGGTCGACGCCGTCAACCTCCCGCGACAGCTGGATGACCGGGATGCGGGCGGCGACGATGTGCTCGACGACAGCAGCCGGCGTGCCGCCTGCGACGCACAGGATCATGCCGTCGGGGCGATACTCCCGCAGGGAGCCCAGCACGCGTTCCTGGCGATCGAGGCTTTCGCCGTAGGTCCCGAGCAGGATCGTCTTGCCGGAGCCCGTCACGGCATCCTCGATGGCCGCGAGCAGTTCGGCGAAGTAGGGGTTCGTGATGTCGTGGAACCCGACGGCGACCATGTTGGTCCGGGCGGTCCGAAGGCTCGCGGCGCTTCGGTTGTAGATGTAGCCGAGGTCGCGGGCGAGGGTTCGGACGCGAAGCTTCGTCGCCTCGGCCACGACGGGGCTGTCGCGCAGGGCGAGGGAGACCGTCGCCGTCGAGACGTCGAGGCGGTCGGCGATGACCTGCAGGGTGACCCGGCCCCTGTCCGCGCCGCTTCCGGCGGCCTCCCTGTCCGACATCGCTCGATTCCGTGTTCCCCGGCTTTGTGCGTAAGATCCGGGTTCAGGCCGATCTCATCGATTGAAAGCGGCCCCATGATCAGAAGCGGGAGGATCGAACAGTGTCAATGGCAGCCAATGGCGGCGAAAGGATCGGTTTCATCGGCGTCGGCCTGATGGGCCACGGGATGGCCAAGAACATCGTCGAGAAGGGCTATCCGCTCACGGTCATGGCCCATCGCAACCGCGCGCCCGTGGAAGACCTGCTCAAGCGGGGCGCAGTCGAGGCGAAGACCGCCGCGGACGTCGCGCGCGCGTCGACAGTCGTCTTCATCTGCGTCTCCGGGTCTCCGGAAGTCGAGGCGGTGATTCGCGGACCGGACGGACTGAAGGGCGGGCTGGCGGCGGGATCGATCGTCGTCGATTGCTCGACGTCGGACCCGACGTCGACGGCGGCCCTTGCGGCCGAGCTCGCGGGGCTGGGCGTGACCCTCGTGGACGCTCCCCTCTCGCGCACGCCCAAGGAAGCCTGGGAAGGGACGCTGGACACGATGGTCGGCGCGACCGATGCCGACTTCGCCCGGCTGAAGCCGGTGCTGGAAACCTGGGCCGGCAGGGTCATCCACATCGGCGGGCCGGGCGACGGCCACCGGATGAAACTGCTGAACAACTTCATCGCCATGGGTTATGCCGCGCTGTATTCCGAGGCGCTGGCGCTCGCAAGGAAGGTCGGCATCACGCCGCAACGCTTCGACAGCGTGATCCGCGGCGGCCGGATGGACAGCGGCTTCTACCAGACCTTCATGAAGTGGACGCTCGATCGCGACCGTGACGCCCACAAGTTCACCCTGCGCAACGCGTACAAGGACATGCGCTACCTGGAGTCGATGGCGAATGCCGTCGAACTGGCCAACCCCATGGGCAATGCGGTGAAGAGCAGCTACGCCCTCGCCGTCGCGGCAGGGGGCGCGGACGACTACGTGCCGATGCTGGCGACGGCGGTCGCCCGGCGCAACGGCATCACGGAGGACTGAAGCGGGGCGGCGGCGCACCGCCGCGCTGGTCCGCCCCGCGTCGCAGGCGCTTGCGCGCGGGGCGACCTGCCGACAATGTCGGCCCGACGCGGGCCCGCGTCGCTCCATCCCCGTCGCCGAGCAAGCCAGACCGTGTCCGCCCCCGTCAACGACCCGCCGCCCCCGCTGCCGCAAGGCCGACCAAGGCGCGGTCTCGACTGGAGCTTCTGGATCGTGGCGACGAGTTCGCTGGCCGCCGCGATCGCCGTATGGCGGCGGGATGGCCCCGACGTCTTCGTGCAGGTGCTGCAGGAAGACGTGATCCTGTTCCTGGAGATCGTGCCGAAGGTCGTCGCCGGGACCCTCATCGGCGCGCTGATCCGCCTGATGGTGGGACGCACGACGATCGTGCGCTGGCTCGGGGAAAGCTCCGGATTGCGGGGACTTCTCATCGCCACGCTCGCGGGCATCCTCATTCCGGGAGGGCCGTTCACGGTGTTTCCGCTGGCGGCGACATTCCTCGTCGCCGGGGCGGACGCCGGTGCCGCCGTCGCGTTCATCACCGGATGGCTCCTCCTGGGACTCAACCGGGCCGTGATCTGGGAGCTTCCTTTCTTCGGCGCCGAATTCGTGGGCTGGCGCATCGCGTCGTCGGTGTGGATCCCCCTCGCCTGCGGCCTGCTGGCGCGGCGCGTGTCGCGACATGCGTGGTTCCATGCGGGAGACGGGCTGGACGGCACGAAGGGAGGCGGCGCGGGATGATCATCATCGTGGTCACCGCGCTGCTGTACGTGATCGTCGGCATCCTCCTGCTGGCGGCCATGCGCCGCAAGGACGGCACGGCGAGGAACGCGCTGATGTTCACGCTGTGGGATTTTCTCAACCTGATCCCGCGTCTCGCCGTCGGCATCGTCGGCGCGGGGTTCCTGGCGCGGATCCTGCCGCAGGACCTCGTGACGTCGCTGCTGGGGCCGGGGTCGGGCGTCCTTGGCATCGCAGGCGCCAGCATCGCCGGCGCCCTGACGCCCGGCGGACCCGTCGTGGGCTTCGCCCTCGGGTCCGCGGCCCTGAAGGCGGGAGCCGGCCTGCCGCAGATCGTCGCCTTCGTGACGGCGTGGTCGCTCTACACCCTGAACCGCATGCTGGTCTGGGAGGTGCCGTTCATGCCCCTGCGCTTCGTCGTCCTGCGGATCGTCGTGTCGCTCCCGTTCCCCTTCCTGGCAGCGGGCCTCGCCATGCTCGCGCCGTGACGCCGGACCAGCAGCCTGGAGTAGCTTCTTCTTCGGAGTTTCAACCGGTGGTTCGTTGCGACTCACCGTTGCCTGCCTACGCTCCTTCGGCGAATCGTGGGAGTGCGATGCCGTGGAACCGCTCATCCTGTTCGGACCGTCGCTGATCCTGTCGGTGGTCATCGTCCTGGCCCTGTGGGAAGAGCGACGACCACCGCGCCCGCGCCGGTTGATGCGTTCCCGTTCCCCCGTCACCGGACACCGCGCGACCGTCGCGCGTCGCGGTCAAGCCGAAGGCGCCGGCAACCGGATGGAGATCGTCCGGCCCGCTCGTGGACTGATCCATTAAGCTCACTGCGCTAGACCGTCCCGGATGCGCCACGTCACCGGCGACCGAACATGCCCGACCGCGTCCTCGTCCTCATCATCATGCTCGCTGGCGCGGCTGGCGTGGCGGCCGTCGCCTATGCGCGCTGGCGCAAGCGCAATGATCCGCCATCACGGAGAACGGCCGGCGGCGAATGGGAGAGCTCCTCCGACACGGGCGGCGACAGTGACGGAGGCGGCGGTGACGGAGGCGGCGGTGGCGACTGACGTCTTCCGCCCGCCGGTGCCGGGTGCAGGCGCCGAAGCGCTGGTCAGTCCGGCATGAAATCGTAGAGCAGGGTGTCCGGCGCGCTGGTGTTGTGGCGCGACGGGACGGCACGGCCGAGCCAGAACTCGTTCACGGTGTTGCCCTTGAACTGCATGACCGGACGCTGCTCCCAGCCCTTGCGCCAGGGGGCGCGATGGGCGACGAGCGATGCGTCGGCATTGACGTCGGTGACGTACATCGAGCGCAGCGCCGCGAACGGACGGCGGGTGACGGGCTTCTCGAACATCACCTCGATCATGGTCGCCTGGTCGGTGATCGTGGCGACGCGGACAGTGGCGACATCGCCCTTCGGGAAGGTCAGGTGGAAAATGCGCGCGCGGGGGTCGAACCGGACGGACTTCAACGCGACGAAGGGCCGCTTCTTCTCCTCGATCGTGCCGACCAGAAAGGACGTGCCGTAGGCGACCTGATCGAGGCGGGCCGGCGGCAACGGGCGGGCGCGCCAGTAGCCGTCCATCGGATAGAGCACGAGATGCTCGTAGGGCTCCTTGCCGGGCCGCTTGATGAAGAGCTGCAGCAGAAAGACATTGTGCTCTTCCCGGTCCCCCACGCGCACCGGCACCTCGTCCTTGCGCCAGAACTCGGGATCGTTGCGATGGCCAACCAGCATGAGCTGGTCGTCCTCGTGGATGATGATGCGCTCATCCTTGGCGTTGGGGTTCGGCGGCTTGTCCTCGATCGTGCAGTTGGTGAAATCGGGCGCGGTCGAGTCGACCACGATAGAGCCGATCACGGCCGGATGGCGGGCCTCGATCTTGAAGTGGCGGACCTTCGGGCTTGTGAAGGTGAGGTAGAGGTTGTCGTCCTCGGCGCACAGCGTCTGGACGGAGCGGTTGACGACGTCGACGGTGAGGGGGCGACCCTCGGCTGCCGCCGCGGTTGCCGCGAACGGCACGAGCAACAGGGCCAGCGCCGCCGCACGGCGGAGTGTCGGGATAGCGCTCATCGGGTCACCGCGTCAGGTCCGGCCGCGCGCGGCGGCCACGCCTCACGCCGGTCGATGGCTATCGAGGAATTCGCCCATCCGCGCAAGCGCCTTGCGGATGTTTTCGGTGGAATTGGCGTAGGAGAGGCGGATGAAGCCTTCGCCGTGCACACCGAAGTCGGGCCCGCCGATGGTCGCCACGCCGGCTTCCTCCAGCAGGGCCGAGGCGAGCTTCTTCGCCTTCCAGCCGGTGCGGGAGATATTGGGGAAGGCGTAGAAGGCGCCCTTCGGCACGGCGGCGGACACGTTGGGCAAGGCGTTGAGGCCTTCGGTCACGACCTTCCTGCGCCGGTCGAACTCGGCCACCATGGCATGCACTTCGTCCTGAGGCCCGGTCAGCGCGGCGAGACCGGCGAACTGGGCGGACGCGTTGACGCAGGAGTAGGAGTTCACGGCCAGCTTGCGGGCGTTGTCGTAGAGCGGCTTCGGCCAGATGGAGTAGCCCATCCGCCAGCCGGTCATCGCGTAGGTCTTGGACCAGCCGTCGAGCAGGATCAGCCGATCGCGGATCTCGGGATAGGCGAGCAGCGTGCGATGCTCGAGCCCGTCATAGGTCATCTGGGCATAGATCTCGTCGGACATCACGGCGACGTCGGGGAAGCGGGCGAGGCCAGCGACGAGGGCGTCGATTTCTTCCTTCGGCGTCACGCCGCCGGTCGGGTTGGCGGGCGAGTTGACGATCAGCAGGCGCGTGCGCGGGGTGATGAGCGAGAGCGTTTCCTGCGCGGAGAAGGCGAAGCCGTTCTCCTCGCGGATCGGCACGGGAACGGGCGTCGCCCCCGTGAACTCGATCATCGAGCGGTAGAT
>CAZJCW010000161.1:0-10034 GCA_964544365.1 uncultured Alsobacter sp. | reverse complement strand
GTCGCTCTGGGGAAATGTGGCAAGCCAGCCACAAGTGTGGCGATTACACGGATGTGTGATCCAGCACAGACCGGGGGCGGTTGAATTTGTTGAGAAGGAGACGGTAACCCTCCCCGTGGTTGATTACCGCGTCACGACTCACATACCCATCAAGCGAGGCACCTCCGATGCGCCGTATGGCTATCGCGTTCGCCAGCGCCGCCGCCGGACTCATGTCACTGGTCGGCGCGGCCCATGCGTACCAGATTGATCCGCTGACCCGTCAGCCGATCGCAAACGCTCCCGTCATGGAAAGCCGTCCGGCCGCCACGGCCGTGCCGCGCTCGACGGTGTCCTACAACGGCAGCTTCTCGCCCGGCACGATCGTCGTGTCGACGCAGGAGCGGCGGATGTACTACGTGCTCGGCAATGGCCAGGCCATCCAGTACGGCGTCGGCGTTGGCCGTCCAGGCTTCGAATGGGGCGGGACGAAGACCATCACCGCAAAGCGCGAATGGCCGGATTGGCGTCCGCCGGCGCAGATGCTGAAGCGTCGTCCCGACCTGCCGCGCTACATGCCCGGCGGCCCGGACAACCCGCTCGGCGCCCGCGCCCTGTATCTGGGCTCGTCGCTCTACCGGATCCACGGCTCGAACGAGCCGGAGACGATCGGCCAGGCGGTGTCCTCGGGCTGCATCCGCATGCTCAACGAGGACGTCGAGGATCTCTACAGCCGCGTCCGGGTCGGCACCCGCGTCGTCGTCCTGCGCTGAGAAATCGATTCAGACGAGAACGACAAAGGCCAGCAATTGCTGGCCTTTTTCGTTTTGCCTGCCTGCCGTCGCGCCGAAGGCCAGGCTGGCCCCGCCCTCGGCGCCACCCCTCAGGCGATCTTCCTGAAGACCATCAGCGTCTCGAACTTCTCGACGAACGCCAGCCGGCCGGCCGTGACCAGCTTGCCGACGTCGCGCTCCGCGATGTCGTAGGCATAGGAGCCCGAGTAGGTCAGAAGACGGCCGCCGGGGCGCAGGCAGTCAACCATCGTCGTTGCGACCTGCAGGTCGGTGAGGCCGCCATAGGCGTCGTTCTTCTCGCTGCGGAACTCGCCGAGATGAAACGCCGTGATCACGTCGAAGGTTGGCATCAGCCGCGCATCGAGCTGGTAGATGTCGCCGAAATAGGCCTTGTAGGTGCGCGATACCTCCGGCCGTTCGATGCAGAGCTTGACGTAGTCGTCATACTCCTTCGGCGAGGCGGTGATGCCCAGCACGGCGTTGTTGGAGCCGTTCGTCGCCGTCTCGATGCCGACGACATGGTGGCTGCCGGTGCCGAAGTGGAAGATTGCGCCGTCGCGCAGCCCGTCCGTCTTCAGCCATTCGAGGAAATGCACGTCGCACGGGCATTCCTTGACCCGAAGGTCCCAGTAGGCGTCCCAGTAATGCAGCATGGGGGAAGATCTCCGTCCGATGGGATGATGGTCAGGCGCCGGGCACCCGCGTGGGCTGCCGGGGCGGTTCGGTGACGACGAGCGCGAGGCTCGGCGACGCCGGCATCACGGGTTCGTCCGTCAGGATGCTTCCGCCCGGCCCGGCAAGCAGAACGAGGCGTCGCGTGCTGCGCGCCGGCAGGCCCGGCCGGGCGCCGATGACGAGCAGGATCGTGTCGGGCAGGCCCGCGTCGAGCGCCTGGAGCATCGCGGCCTGCGCCGCATCGCCCAGCGCGCTGAAGGCCTCGTCCAGCACCAGGACGTCGGGCCGCATCAGCAGCATCCGCGCGACCGAAAGCCGCTGCTGGTCGCCGGTCGACAGCAGCGCCTCCCAGCGGCCTTTCTGGCCGAGGCGTCCGGCCAGCGTGTCCAGCCCGGCGGCGGAGAGGGCGGTGGCGATGTCGGCGGCGCTTCGCGCATCGGCCGGCATCGGGAAGAGGACGGCGGCCTCCAGAAGGCCGTCGGGAATGAACGGATGCGGCGTGAGAACGGCGACGCGACCGCCGGGCGGGACCACCACCGCGCCGGTGCCCCACGGCCACAGGCCCGCCAGCGCACGCGCCAGCACGCTTTTCCCGACGCCGGCCTCGCCGTCGACCTGGATGCGGTCGCCCGGCACGGCGATCAGGTCGGCATGCGCGACGATGGTGCGCCCCTCGCCGTCGTCGAGCCGCAGGCCGGCGACATGGAGCGCCGGATCGCCGCTCGTCCCGCGCAGGGGCCCGCCCGATGCCGGAGCGGCCGGATCGTCGAAGGCATCCGTCAGTTCCATGACCCGGCGGGCGGAGGCGAACCACTCGGCGACCCGCCAGTAGTGGTCCGCGAGCCACGCCATCGCCATCTGCACCTGGGCGAAGGCGGAGGCGAGCTGCATCACCTGGCCCAGCGACAGGTCGCCTGAGAGGTATTTCGGCGCCGCGAGCACCAGGGGCACGACGGGAATGAGTGCCGTGTTGGCATTCATCACCCACGTCACCCGCCCATGCTGGCGCACGAGGGCGAGCCAGTGGCGAACGAGTCCGCCATAGGTGGAATCGAGCCCGGCGCGGGCGTGTCCCTCGCCGCCGGCCAGCGCGATCGCCTCGGCGTTCTCGCGCAGGCGGATCATCTGCGACCGGAAGCGGGCTTCCGCCTCGTTCTTGGCGGCCGCGACGGGAGCCAGGCGCCGGCCGACGAGCGGCACCAGCACCGAGGCGAAGGTTCCGTACAGCAGCGCGCCCAGCACCATGAAGGCGGGGATGGTGAAGCTGCCCTCCCCCGTCCCGATCGTGAACGAGCCGCCGACGCTCCACAGGATGCCGATGAACGTGACGAAGGCGAGCAGGGCGGTGAAAAGGCCGATGGCGAAGTCGACCAGCGGCTCGGTGGCCATCCGCACGTCGTCGGAGATCCGGTACTCCGGGTTGGCGACGTCGGTGTTCGAGAGCCCGAGCCGGTAGAAGGCGTGGCGGGCGAGCCAGCGGTCGAGAAGCCGGGCCGTGAACCACTCGCGCCAGCGCACCTGCAACCGCTCGCGCATCACGACGACGAGCACACCCACGGCGGCCGATGCCATGACCAGCACGAGGAACGCCATGACCGCGACGCCGGCGGAATGCGCATCGCGCCGCTCCAGCGCGTCGAAGAACCACCGGTTCCAGCGGTTGACCGATACGTCCACGGCAAGGCGCAGAACGAGGCCGAGGGCCAGCAGCAATGTCAGCGACACGGCGATGTTGCGCGTGCTGCCACGCCAGAAACCACCGGAAAAGATCAGGAATTGCCGCGCCACGGCGGGTTCGAACGACCGGCCGCTGCGTTCGGCCTCGTCCTGCGCCTGCTCTGCGAGCGGCCGCTCCGTCACCGGTTACTCCCGCGTTCCGGTCGGCTTGCCGACCGGCATCAGCTGATACCACATGCGGCTTACGCCTTTTGGCCGAAGCTTAGCAGACGGCCGCTCGCGGAAAAGTGATTATTTGCACCGGCCGGGTCCGGGCTCAGCGCTTCGGGGACCGATCGCGCGACCATCCCTTGGCGTCCAGATCTGCCAGGTAAGCGGTCCAGCGCTCGTCGTGCTGGCTGCCGAGCTGGTGCAGGTAGGTCCAGGTGAAGATGCCGCTGTCGTGCAGGTCGTCGAATGTCAGGCGGACCGCATAGTGGCCGACCGGGTCGACCTTGAGGATCTGGACGTCGCGCTTCCCCGGCACGGTCTTGCGCTCGGCGGGCGTGTGGCCCTGGACCTCCGCACTGGGACTCGTGACGCGCAGGTACTCCGCCGGCAGGGCGAAGGTGTCGCCGCCCTCGAAGGTCACGTGCAGGGTGCGTCGGTCGGCTGCGAGCTTCAGCTCCGTCGGCCAATGCTCGCTCATGGTTCTGTCTCCCTGGGCCTGTCGGGGCGCGCCCCGATGCGGAACGTTGCGCGCGTCCTTATATAGAACGATAGTGCGGCCGCCATGCTCGATACCCCGATGATCCAGACCGACGACGCCCCCCTGATAGACCCCTTCGGCCGCGCGATTTCCTATCTGCGCGTGTCGGTGACGGATCGCTGCGACTTCCGCTGCGTCTACTGCATGTCCGAGGACATGACGTTCCTGCCGAAGCAGGACCTGCTGACGCTGGAGGAACTCGACCGGCTCTGCTCGGTCTTCGTGTCGCGGGGCGTGCGCAAGCTGCGGATCACGGGCGGCGAACCGCTGGTGCGCCGCGACATCATGACGCTCTTTCGCTCACTCTCGCGCCACCTCGAGGCTGGCACGCTGGAGGAGCTGACGCTCACCACCAACGGCTCGCAGCTCGCGCGTTATGCGGGCGACCTGGCCGCCTGCGGCGTCAAGCGGATCAACGTGTCGCTCGACACGCTCGACAAGGCGAAGTTCAAGGCGATCACGCGCTGGGGCGATCTCGACCGGGTCATCGCCGGCATCGACGCCGCGCAGGCCGCAGGCCTCGCGGTGAAGATCAACGCCGTCGCGCTGAAGGGCGTCAACGAGGACGAGGTCGAGGCGATGATCTCCTGGGCGCACGGGCGCGGGATGGACATCACCTTCATCGAGGTGATGCCGCTCGGCGACATCGAGCCGGACCGCTTCGACCAGTACTGGCCCCTCTCCCAGTTGCGGGCGCGCCTGATGGAGCGCTTCACGCTCGACGAGATCGCCTACCGCACGGGCGGCCCGGCCCGCTACGTCAGCGTCCGCGAAACGGGCGGGCGGATCGGCTTCATCACGCCGCTGACGCACAACTTCTGCGAAAGCTGCAACCGGGTCCGCGTCACCTGCACCGGCACGCTCTACATGTGCCTCGGCCAGGAGGACGCCGCCGACCTTCGCACGCCGTTGCGCGCGTCGGAGAGCAATGCCCGCCTCGAGCGCGCCATCGAGGAGGCCATCACGCGCAAGCCGAAGGGCCACGATTTCGTCATCGACCGCACCACCTCGCGCCCGGCCGTCGGCCGGCACATGAGCGTGACCGGCGGCTGAGGCGGGACGCTGCGGCCCGGGGTTCAGCTCGCCCAGTTGTTCTTGAAGTCGCCGAACAGGGTGATGCCGCCGCAGGCGAAGATCGTCTGGCCGGTGATGTAGGCCGCCTCGTCGCTGGCCAGGAACGCGAAGACAGGCGCGATGTGGCTGTCGGCGTCGGCGGCGAAGCCCATCGGGATATGGCTCTCGACGGCGGCGCGCGCCCGCGGATCGCCGGTCCAGCCGGCGTTCATGTCCGTCGTCACCGCGCCAGGTCCCACGGCGTTGACGCGGATGCCCTTGTCCGCGAACTCCAGCGCCAGCGTGCGCGTCAGGTGCCCGAGCCCGGCCTTGGCCATGGCGTAGGCGACATAGCCGGGCTTCGGCACGATCTCGTGGACGCTGGTCGTGTTGATCACCGTCCCGCCGCCGGGCCGCGACAGGAAGTGGCGGATCGCGGCGCGGGCGCAATAGGCGGGCCCCTCGAGATCGATCGACAGCACCTTGCGCAGGTCCGCCGTCACGAAGCCGTCGCCGGGCGTCGTCGTCTGCATTCCCGCATTGTTGACCAGGATGTCGAGACGACCCCAGGCGGCAAGGCAGGCGGCGACCATCGCTTCGTCCGCAGCCTCGTCGGCGACGTCGGCGTCGAACGCGAAATGCGTCGCCGCGCCGAAGCCTGCCGCGGCGCTGGCCGCCTGCGCCGCGGCGACGGACGCCGCTGCGGCATCGCCGTCGCGATAGTGGTTCACGCATACGCTCGCGCCCTCGGCGGCGAAGCGGGCCGCCACGGCGCGGCCGATGCCGCGGGAGGCGCCGGTGACGAGGGCAAAGCGCCCGGCGAGACGGGGGGACGGGTTGGACACGCGGCGTTCTCCTCGGCGCGGCTGCACGTTGCCGGTGATGCGGCGCGGAGCGCTTTCGGTCAAGCCGAGCGAAGGCGGGAGACGAAGGTATCCAGTTCGGCGCGCAGGCCCGACGACTGGCCGGCCAGTTCGGCCGTGCGCTGGCGCATCTCCCCGCCGGCCGCGCTGAGCCTGTCGAGCGCGGCACGGACGGTGTCGGCGGCGTCGCCGACACGATTGGCGCTGGCCGCCGCCTCCCGGGCGTTCTCGGCGATCACGGCCGTCGACATGGTCTGGTCGCGGGCCGCATCGGAAATGGCCTTGGTGAAGCCGGAGAGCTGGTCGATCGTCGACACGATGGTGGCGATCTGTTCCACGGACTTGCGCGTCGCCTCCTGGATCGCGCCGATCTGGTCGCCGATGTCGGCGGTCGCGCGGCTCGTCTGCGAGGCGAGGGACTTCACCTCCGAGGCGACCACCGCGAAGCCGCGGCCGGCTTCGCCGGCGCGCGCCGCCTCGATCGTCGCGTTGAGCGCGAGCAGGTTGGTCTGGCTCGCGATCTCGGCGATGAGGCCGACGACCGAGCCGATCTGCTCCACGGCGCCGGCGAGCTGCTGCATCGTCCGGTTCATCTCGGCGACGTCCTGCGTCGCCCGGTTCGTGACGGCCAGCGTGTTCGTGGCCTGCTCGCCGATGCTGCCGATGGATTCGGACAGTTCCGACGTGGCCTCGGCGGTGCGGGTGATGAGGCCGATCGAGGTGCGGGCGGCCTGGTCGGCGAGGTCGATCTGGTAGCGGGCGTGCTCCGAGGCGCTCGACGCCGCGGCGGCGGTCGTCTCGACGGCTTCGGCGGCGAGGGAGATCGTCTTCGACACCGCGCCCGCCCCGCCGGTGAAGTCGCCGATGGCCTGCTCGACGGCGGCGCGCCGGTCGTCGAGCGAGCGCTTCTGGCTCGCCTGGTCGAGGGCGATGGCGTTCAGCGCGTCGACCGCGATGAACCGCATCAGCTTGGCACAGGCCGCAGTCGCCTTCGGACCCGACCAGCGGTGGCGGCGGCCGATCTCCTCGAACAGGTGGCTCGTGAGGTGAACGCCGCAGGCCAGGTGGATGCGTGGCCCGTAGCCGGACTGAAGCTCACGCGCCCCGGTCTCGCGCAGCCGGGCCACGTACCGCTCGTCCATCTCCCCGTCGAAGATGTCGGCGAAATAGCGGGCCTGGAAGGCGGTGAACTCGTTGGCGTGGTCGACGGCGAATTCGTGGAAGTTGTTGAGACCACGCCAGTTCGCGTAGTAGGTGGAGAAAATGGCTTCCGCGTCGCGGGCGACGGTGTCCTTGAGACTGCGGACAAGAGCCGTTGTATCCGCGTCGATGAAGAACGTCTTCTTGCGCGATGCGAGATCGTCTTCGAACGACATGATCGCCTGACCCAAAAGCACGCGCCCCGTCTCGGGCCAAGTTCAACATTGACGTTGGTCAGGTTAAGGGCAGGTCAACGGCAAAATGCCCGGGACCGCCGCATGGAACCCCTGCGGCAGGAGGGGAGCCAAGGGCTGCTCGGCTTGATAGACCTGTCCTGCTCCGGCGCACGCAAGGCGGCCGGACGCCGGGGGGAACGCATGAGGGACACGGCGTCGCAGCAAGCGTCCGGGGAGGACGCGCCCTCGCCTGCCGCGCGTCTCGTCGCCAACCGGCGCGGCATCGTCGCGATGGTTCTCGCCATGGCGTTCTTCGTGACCAACGACATGTTCATGAAGCTCGCGCGGGAGGACCTGCCGGCCGGGCAGGTCATGGCCGTGCGCGGAGCCTTCGCGATCGTCTTCACCTTCGCGCTGGTCGTCGCGATGGGCGAGGCGAAGCGCGTGCGCATGGCGATGCGCGGCATCGTGGTGGGCCGCGCTTCGCTCGAACTCGCGGTCGCCATCTGCTTCATCATCGCGCTGGGTCACCTGCCGCTCGCCGACATCACGGCCATGGGCCAGTCCGCCCCGCTCCTGATGGCGGCCTACGTGGCGCTCGTCGGCCACGAGACGATGGGATGGCGACGCTGGACCGCCGTTCTGGCCGGTTTCGTCGGGGTGCTGCTCGTCGTGAAGCCCGGTGGGCCGGGCTTCGACATCTATTCCGTGCTCGGGCTGCTCTCTGCGGTGCTGGTCGCGACCCGCGACCTCGTCACGCGGTTCATTCCCCGCGACGTCCCGACCGTCCTGATCCTGGCCGCGACGACCTCGATCGTCGCGCTCGGCGGGGCCGGGCTGGGGCTGGTCGAGGCGTGGCAGCGGCCGACAGCGATGACCGTGGTCCACCTCGCCCTCGCGGGCCTGTTCGTCACCCTGGGCCATTACTTCGTGATCAGCGCCTTTCGCGGCGTCGAGATCGCCGTGGTGTCGCCGTTCAGATACTCCGTGGTGCTGTTCGCCATCGTGTACGGGTTCGTTTTCTTCGGCGAGGTGCCCGATGCGATGGCCATGGCCGGCACGGCGCTCATCGTCATGAGCGGGCTCTACACGCTTCACCGCGAGCGGGTGAAGCGCCGCGAGATCGCTCTGTCTGCGGCCAAAAACCCGCCGATGGCTTGAGCGGACGCTGGCGAACCCCATAACCCGGTGCTATACGGCCGATGCGCATCTGCCCTGTCGCAGACGCGCACGACAAGACTGCGTCCGGAAAATGCGGGCGTGCCATTGGAGGGGTTGCCAGTGTCGGGTCTTCTGGGGATCAGCCGCGTCATCGACCGGTTTCACACAGTCGTGGGCCGCTGGGTCGCATGGCTCATTTTCGTCGCCGTCATCATCTCGACGGTGAACGCGATCATCCGCAAGGTCTTCGATACCTCCTCCAACTCGTGGCTCGAACTGCAGTGGGTGCTGTTCGGCGCGGTGTTCCTTCTGTGCGCGCCGTGGACGCTGCTCTCCAACGAGCACATCCGGATCGACGTGGTGAACAGCCTGTTCTCCAAGCGCATCCGCAACTGGATCGACGTCCTCGGACACGTGGTGTTCCTGATGCCGTTCTGCGTCATCATGATCATCACGTCATGGCCGTTCTTCATCCGGTCCTTCTCGATCAACGAGCAGTCCCTGAACGCCGGCGGCCTTCCCCAATGGCCGGCCAAGTTCCTGATACCGCTTGGCTTCATGCTGCTGATGCTGCAGGCCGTGTCGGAGCTCATCAAGCGCGTGGCGATCATGCGCGGTCACATGGAAGACACCACCTCGGGCGGCGGCCACCACGCCGCGGCTGAGGCGGAGGCGCAGCGCCTGCTGGAAGCCCAGCAGGCCGCCGTCACCTCCTCCCGCTGATCCCGCCCCGCTCGACAGTTCCGGAACACGCCCATGACCGCCTTCATCGCCCAGAACATGGCGCCGATCATGTTCAGCGCCCTCGTCGTCTTCCTGCTGCTGGGCTATCCCGTGGCCTTCGCGCTCGCCGCGAACGGCCTCGTCTTCGCCCTCGTCGGCATCGAGCTCGGCCTCTTCCGCCCGGACTTCCTGCAGGCGCTGCCCGAGCGCGTCTACGGCGTGATGAACAACGACACGCTGCTGGCCATCCCCTTCTTCACCTTCATGGGGCTGATCCTCGAACGATCGGGCATGGCCGAGGACCTGCTCGACACGATCGGGCAGCTCTTCGGCACGCTGCGCGGCGGCCTGGCCTACGCGGTGATCTTCGTCGGCGCTCTGCTGGCCGCCACCACGGGCGTCGTCGCCGCGTCGGTCATCTCGATGGGCCTCATCTCGCTGCCCATCATGCTGCGCTACGGCTATGACCGGCGGCTCGCCTCGGGCGTCATCGCCGCATCGGGCACGCTGGCCCAGATCATCCCGCCCTCCCTCGTGCTCATCGTCATGGCCGACCAGCTCGGCCGCTCGGTGGGCGACATGTACGAGGGCGCCTTCATCCCGGGCCTCGTGCTGTCGTGCCTCTATGCCGGCTACGTGTTCCTCGTCTCCATGATCTGGCCGAAGGCCGCTCCGGGCCTTCCGTCCGAGGCCGTCGGCTACCGCGAGCCGGACGGTGCGCGCGGTGTCTGGCAGCTCGGTCTTCTGGTGCTCTTCTCCGGCATCATCGGCTACTACGTGATCAAGCAGACCGACGTTCGCGCGGGTGCCGACTTCGTCGTCCTCACGATGTCGGTCGGCGTGGTCGTCTCCTTCCTCTGTGCGGTCTTCAACCGCGTCTTCGGCGCGCAGCGCGTGGTGCTGACGGCCATCGTGGCCGCCGCCTTCGTGGTCGGCTGGTACGTGCTCAAGCAGGCGGGCTGGCAGCGGACCGCGCTCCTCTCCG
>CAZJCW010000160.1:0-10042 GCA_964544365.1 uncultured Alsobacter sp. | reverse complement strand
ACAGCCGCTATCCGCGCGACGGCCGCTTCATCGAGAAGCTCGGCATCTTCAACCCCATGCTGCCGAAGGATTCGGCCGAGCGCGTCGTGTTCGACGTCGAGAAGGCCAAGGCGTGGGTCGCCAAGGGCGCGCAGCCGACGGACCGCGTCGCCCGCTTCCTCGACGCCGCCGGCGTGCTGAAGCGCGAGGCCCGCTCGAACCCCGAGAAGGCCAAGCCGAAGAAGAAGGCGCAGGAGCGCGCCGCCGCCGCCGCCGCCGAATAAGGCGCGAGAGCCGGGACCGCCCCGCCGGCCGCTGCGTCAAGGCCCTTCGTGGATTCCCTTCTTGCCGCTTCGCGGCGCCGGGGATGACGGAAGGACGCGACGCAGCGACCCTGGATCCCCGTCCCGGCCCCTTCGGGCCGCCGGGGACGACGGTGGGGGTGGCCCGTGCCTCGGCCCGGCGCCGTGAGCCACCCATGCCCCGCGACCTGATCCTCGTCGGCATCTTCGGCGCGCCGCACGGCGTGCGGGGAGAGGTGCGCCTCAAGTCGTTCACCGAAGATCCGATGGCGATCGTCGGCTACGCTCCGCTGACGGATGCGGCGGGGTCGAAGACGTGGCGCATCGCGCAGGCGCGCCTCGTCAAGGACGACATGCTGGTGGTGCGGGTCGACGGCGTGGGCGACCGCGACGCGGCCGCCCGCCTGACCAACCAGAAGCTCCATGTCCCGCGCGACCGGCTGCCGGCGCTCGACGACGCGGACGAGTACTACCAGGCCGACCTCGTCGGCCTGCGCGTCGAGACCGTCGGCGGCGACCTCCTCGGCACGGTCTCGGCGGTGCTGGACTTCGGCGCCGGCGAGATCCTCGAGATCGCGCCGCCGGACGGCGGTCGCACGGTCATGCTGCCCTTCACCATGGCGGCCGTTCCGGTCGTCGACATCGCGGGCGGACGCCTCGTCGCCGATCCTCCGGCCGAGATCGAGGCGAAGGAAGAGGACGAGGACGCCTCGTCCGCCCCCGGGGAGGGCGAAGGCGACGGCCGATGAGCTGGCACGCCTCGGTCCTCACGCTGTTTCCCGACATGTTTCCCGGTCCGCTCGGCCAGTCGCTGGCCGGGGATGCGCTGGCGCGCGGCCTGTGGGCCCTGTCGCCCTACGACATCCGCACGCACGGCCTCGGCCGGCATCGCGCCGTGGACGACACCCCGGCCGGCGGCGGCGCGGGAATGGTGATCCGCGCCGACGTGCTGGCCGCCGCCATCGACGCGGTATCGCCCGCGGACGATCCCCGTCCGCGCCTGCTGATGAGCCCGCGCGGCACGCCGCTGACGCAGGCCCGGGTGCGCGACCTCGCCGCCGGACCCGGCGCCGTCATCGTGTGCGGCCGGTTCGAGGGCGTCGACGAGCGGGTGATCGCGGGACGGTCGCTCGAGGAGGTCTCCATCGGCGACTACGTGCTCTCCGGCGGCGAGATCGCCGCCCTCGTGCTCATGGACGCCTGCGTGCGCCTGCTTCCCGGCGTCATGGGCAAGGAGGCGTCCGGCAGCGACGAAAGCTTCGAGAACGGGTTGCTGGAATATCCGCACTACACCCGGCCGCGGGAGTGGGAGGGCCAGGCCATACCGGAGGTCCTGCTGTCGGGCGACCATGCCCGCATCGCCCGGTGGCGTCGCGAGCAGGCGGAAAGGATCACGCGCGAGCGAAGGCCGGACCTGCTGGCGCGCTGACGCGCAGCACCACGGGCCCCGACGCCGCGAGGCGGGGGCGTGATTGTCCGCTGGGTGTGATCCTGCGGGGTGGTGCGCGGATCGGGGCGGCTCTGCGTCCCCGGCCTGATCGGGGATGGTGGTGTGGGGTGTCCGGGCGACGTTCGCCGCGTCCGGTCCGCGCACGCCGTGGAAGGCCGGCTTTGGCGACCCGGGGGTCCCCAGTCGGGCCACTCCGCCGCCCGGTCCGTCAATACGGACGCGCGGAGCCACCGCCTCCGCATCCTCCGGCCGGACGGTCGGCCGGAGCCCCGACGGACGCCGGCCCCTCTTGCCAGGATGGGCGCGACGCACCGCCGATGCGGAACGTCCCGACGCTGACATGCAGAAGATCGCATGTCAAGGAAATAAGTCCCATAAAGTCCGTTCAGAGACCGCCCATCTTCAGGACGAGGTCCCATTCCTCGTCCGTGACCGGCTGCACGGACAGGCGCATCGACGTGACGAGGGACATCTTCGCGAGGCGGGGCTCGGCCTTGACCTGCGCCAGCGTGACGGGGGTCTTCAGCGCCTTCACGGCCTTGACGTCGACCATCACCCACGGCGAGCCGGGCTCGGCCGTGTGGTCGGGATAGGCTTCCTTCACGACCTCGACGATGCCGACGATCTCCTTGCCCTCGTTGGAGTGGTAGAAGAACCCCCGGTCGCCCTTCTTCATGGCCATCAGGTTCAGCTTCGCGCTGTGGTTGCGCACGCCGTTCCAGTAGGTGCCCTTGGCGCCCGCCTCGACCTGCTGCTGCCAGGACCAGACGTCGGGTTCGGACTTGTAGAGCCAGTGGGCCATGCGGCGTTCTCCTCGATCGGCCTGGCGGAAACTAGGCTGGGCGGCTGCCAAGTCGAGAGGATTCAGGCCTCGGCCTTGATCGGTCGGGTCATCAGCGCCTCGATGGCGGCATCGATGCCGATTGTCCCGGCGAGGACGCCGTTCACCGCCTCCGCGACGGGCATCTCGACCCCGCGCGCCTTCGCCATCTCGACCAGCACGCCGGCGGTGTGGACACCCTCGGCGAGCTTTCCGCCGCCGGCCGCGTCCACCGCCACGCCGCGGCCCAGATCGAGGCCGAAGGCGAAGTTGCGCGACCGGGGCGAGGCGCAGGTCAGGATGAGGTCGCCGAGGCCCGAGAGGCCCATCAAGGTCTCCGGCCGGCCGCCATAGACCCGCGCGAAGCGCGACAGCTCGGCGAAGCCGCGCGCCGTGAGGGCCGCGCGGGCGCTCTCGCCGAGTCCCCGCCCCGCGACGATGCCGGCGGCGATGGCCAGCACGTTCTTCGCCGCGCCGCCGATCTCGACGCCGCGCACGTCGCCGCCGTGATAGACGCGGAAGCTCGACGAGCTGAGCGCCCGGGCGAGTTCCTCGGCGACGAGGTCGACGGGCGCGGCCAGCACGACGGCGGTCGGCAGGCCGCGCGAGACGTCCTCGGCGAAGCTCGGGCCCGACAGCACGGCCGGCATGACGCCGCGCAGCAGGTCGGCGACGACCTCGGTCATGAACAGGCCGGTACCGCGCTCGATTCCCTTGGCGCAGACGACGACCGGGATGCCCTGCTTCACCACCAGGGCCATGGCCTCCGCGACCTGGCGCAGGGCCTGTGCCGGCACGGCGAGCAGGATGGCGCGGACGGCGCAGGCGCGGCCGAGGTCGGCGGTGGGCTCGACCGCCTCGTGCAGCGCGACCCCCGGGAGACGGCGCTCGTTGGCGCGCCGGTCGGCCATCTCCGCCGCGTGGTCCGCGTCGCGCGTCCACAGCAGGACGCGGCGGCCGGCGCGGCCGGCCGCGTTGGCGAGCGACGTTCCCCACGCGCCCGCGCCGATGACGCCGACGGTCTCGAACATCATGGCTTGCCCGGACCCGGCCGCGCGGCGGCGTTGGCATCGAGCGGCCAGCGGGCCCGCGGGGCGACCGAGAGGTCGTCGACGAGGCCCTCGCGCAGCCGCTCCAGCCCGGCCCACGCGATCATCGCGCCGTTGTCGGTGCACAGCGCGGGCGGCGGCGCGGCCAGCCGCAGGCCGGCTTCCGAGGCCAGGCGCTGCAGGGCCCGGCGCACGGTCTGGTTGGCGGCGACGCCTCCCGCCACGACCAGCGCGTTGGGGTGCCCGGCGACCTCGCGGCACAGCCGAAGCGCGACCCGCGTGCGGTCGACGATCACGTCGACCACGGCGGCCTGGAAGGAGGCGCACAGGTCGGCCACGTCCTTGGCGGAGAGCGGGGCGATCTTCTCCGCCTCGAGCCGCACCGCGGTCTTCAGGCCGGAGAGCGAGAAATCGGGCACGCCGCGCCCGCTCAGGGGGCGGGGGAGGGCGAATCGCTCGGGGTCGCCCTTCAGGGCTTCCTTCTCCACCTCCGGCCCGCCCGGATAGGGCAGGCCGAGGAGCTTGGCCGTCTTGTCGAAGGCCTCGCCGATGGCGTCGTCGATGGTGGTGCCGAGGCGGACATAGTCGCCGACGCCGCGCACGGCGAGGAGCTGCGTGTGGCCGCCGCTGACCAGCAGGAGCAGGTAGGGAAAGGCGATGCCCTCGGTCAGGCGGGGCGAGAGGGCGTGGGCCTCGAGGTGGTTCACGGCGATCAGCGGCTTCTTCGCGACCATGGCCAGGGCCTTGGCCGTGGTCAGCCCGACGATCACGCCGCCGATCAGGCCGGGGCCGGCGGCGGCGGCGATGGCGTCGCATTCGTCGAGGGTGGTGGCGGCCTTCTCGAGCGCGCGCTTCACCAGCACGTCCAGCACCTCGACATGGGCGCGGGCCGCGATCTCGGGCACGACGCCGCCGAACGCCGCGTGCTCGGCAATCTGGCTGAGGATCTCGTTCGACAGGATGATGCCGCGGCCCGTCTCGTCCGTGCCTACGACCGCCGCCGCCGTTTCGTCGCAGGTCGTCTCGATCCCCAGGACGCGCATGCCAGCTCCCACCATTCGTCTCGCTGCACGCAGCGGGCCCCTGTCGCCGGACGGCTTCCGCTTTCGCCGCCCGACCTGTCGACCTATAGTCCGGCACGGGTGCGTTGGAAACGTGTCGGGGGACACGGACGTGATCGCGCCCGCAACGACGGGGGAGACGAGAGTGGCCGTGCAGATCCGCCTGCGAATCGGAACGCGGGGAAGCCCGCTGGCGCTGTGGCAGGCGAGGGAGGTCCAGGCGCAACTCGCCGCCCGCCACGGCTGGCCGCTCGACGCCGTGGAGATCGTCGTCATCAAGACGTCGGGGGACATGATCCAGGACCGGGCGCTGGCGCTGGCCGGCGGCAAGGGCCTCTTCACGAAGGAGATCGACACGGCGCTGCTGGCGGCCGACGTCGACCTCGCCGTTCATTCCGCCAAGGACATGCCGACGGCCTTCCCGGACGGCATCGCGATCGCCGGCTATCTGCCGCGCGAGGACGTGCGCGATGCCTTCATCGGCGGCTCGGCGCCCTCGCTGATGGAGCTTCGGCCCGGCGCCGTGGTCGGCACGGCGAGCCTGCGGCGGCAGGCGCTGATCCGCAAGCTGCGGCCGGACGTGACCACCGAACTGCTGCGCGGCAATGTCGACACGCGGCTGCGCAAGGTGGCCGAGGGCGCGTTCGATGCGACGCTGCTGGCGCTGGCCGGCCTGAAGCGCCTCGGCCTCGCCGACCGCGCGACGTCGCTGCTCGACATCGACAGCTTTCCGCCGGCCGTGGGGCAGGGCGCCATCGCCATCACCGCGCGGGCCGGCGACAAGGCGACGCTCGACGCCATCGCGGCGATCGTGCACGGCGCGACCGGGGTCGCGCTCGCCGCGGAGCGCGCCTTCCTCACCGTGCTGGACGGCTCGTGCCGGACGCCGATCGCCGGGCATGCGGTGGTGCGCGGCGGCGAGGTGTCGTTCCGCGGGCTGGTGCTGCGCGCCGACGGCTCGGAGAGCTTCGAGAGCCGCCGGGCGGGCCTGGCCGCCGAGGCGGCGACGCTGGGCGCCGATGCCGGCCACGACATCCTGTCGCGCGCGCCTTCGGACATTCTCGCGCACTGACGCGCCATGCGCGTCATCGTGACCCGCCCGTCGCCGGCCGCCGAGGCAACCGCCTCGCGGCTCGCGGCCATGGGCCACGAGCCGGTCATCGTGCCGCTGCTGGCGGTCGAGGCGACGGGGGCGCCGATCCCGGCCGGCCCGTTCGACGCGGTGGCGGCGACGAGCGCCAACGCCTTCCTCGCCTTCGCGGCGCTGCCGCCTCCACCGGCCCTGGCCGGCCTGCCGCTCCACGCGGTCGGCGAGCGGACGGCGGCCGCGGCGCGGCGGGCGGGGTTCCGCACGGTGCTGGACGGCGGCGGCGACGCCGTCGCGCTTGCCGGGAGCCTCGCGCGGCAGCTTCCGCCGGGCGGCCGCGTCCTCTACCTCGCCGGGGTGGACCGCAAGCCCGTGCTGGAGGCCAGCCTGCGCGCGGCGGGCTTCGCGGTCGCGACGGCGGAGGTCTATTCTGCGCGTCGGGCGCCGGAACCGGGGCTGGCCGCCGGCCTGCTCGCCGGTGACACGCCCACCGTGGCGCTGCACTACTCGCGGCGCAGCGCGGAGGCCTTCGTCGCCACCCTCGTGGCGGCCGGCCACGAAGCGGCCATGGTTTGCCTGCCCCATCTGTGCCTGTCGGCCGATGTCGCCGAACCGCTGAAGGAGGCCGGCGCCACGACCGTGCTGATCGCCGCGCGGGCGGACGAGGATGCGCTTCTCGCCCGCATCGCCGACGCCGGGGCCTGAGGCGGGACCGGGTTGCCCCACCGTCCTTGCGGCACAGCAAAGACGCCCGCCAGCCATCGTGGTGGTGTCGGGCCGGTGCGCCCGAGACGGAAGGAGAGGTGCCGCGCAGGCGGCACCGCGCTATAACGGCAACAACGGGCCGGCGCGATGCTGGCGGGAGATCGAGGTTCCATGGCAGGCGAGACCGACGGCAAGCCGCGCGACCCGGTGGACGGGGACGCAGTCTCGGGTCCGGCGCCGGCCGCCGGCGGCGAAGTCGTGTCCGGCGAGAACGGCCGGCCGGGCGGCCGTCGTGCACGGGCCGCAGCGCGGCGCGAGGCGGCGACCATCGAGCTGGAGGCCAGCACCGTCGCCGAGGCGGCCTCGACGGTCGAGCCCGAGGATCCGCGGGTCGCGGCCGTCGAGATGGCGGCCACCGAGAACCCCGCCCCGCCCGTGGCGCCGCCGGACGGCGACCTGCCGCCCGTGCCCCATCCCTACGGCTATCCGGACGCCACGCTCGCCGCCGCGAACGGCGACGCGCCCGCCGCCGCGGCTTCCGCCCCGACCGGGCCCGACGACGTCGCACGGGATCCGGACCGGGACGAAGCCCCGAAGAGCCTTTCCGACGCCGCTGCCGAACCGATCCCCGGGAGCCGTCCAGATCCGGAGGCGCCGCAGGCCGCGCCGGTCGAGCCGGTCCGCGCGGACCCGCCGCCTCCCCGCACGCGCAATCCCGGCGTCGGTGCCCCGCTCGGCCTCGGTCTCGTCGGCGGCGTGCTCGGTGCCGGGCTCGTCGTGCTGGTGATGACGCTCGTGGGCCCGGGGGCGGAGACGCCCGACCGCCTGACCGCGCTCGAAACCGCGGTGGGTGACCGGGCGACGCGCCGAACCGCGGAGGCGCTGGAGAAGCGGGCGCAGGCGGCCGAAGCGGCCCTCCAGGCCCTGCGCACCGATCTTTCGGCGCTGGGCGCCCGACCGCAGGTGGCACCGGGCGACGTGACGATGCTGGGCCAGCGGATCGACCGGCTCGACCGCGCGGTTGCCCAGCTGGCGGCGCGACCGGCCGCGCCGGGCGACGCCGCGGCGCAGGCTCCCGTCGCCCTGCCCCCGGTGGTGGTGGCCGGCCGCGAGAGCGCGGCGCTGGCCGTCGCCATGCTCATCCGCGATGCCGTGTCGCGCGGGACGCCGTTTGCCCGCGAGCTCGCGGCGCTCGAGGCCGGCGGCGGCGATGCCGCCCTCGTGGCCCGCCTGAAGCCGTTCGCGACGACGGGCGCGCCGCAGGCGCCGGCACTGGCGTCGGCCTTCGCGCCGCAGGCCGCCGCGCTGGCGCGGGTGCAGGATCCCGGCCCCTCCGCCGGCGTGGTCGACCGGGTCACGGCACTGATCGGCGGCGCGGTGCGGGTGCGGCCCGTCGGCGAGCCGGCCGGCGAGAAGCCGGGCGCCGTCGGCGCCCGCGCGGAGACGGCCCTCAAGCGCGGCGACCTCGCCGCGGCGCTCAAGGATCTCGAGACCCTGCCCGCCGACGCCAGGGCGCCGGTGCAACCCTTCATCGATCGCCTTCGCGCCCGGCTGGCGGCGGGACAGGCGGCCGATTCCCTCGTCGCAGCCGCGGTGGAGCAGGTCATCGCCGCCACCGCCTCGTCCGGAGTGCCCACGCGATGATCCGCGTCCTCGTCTTCATCGCCGTCCTCGTGGCGCTGGCCTTCGGTGCGGCCTGGCTCGTCGAGCGGCCCGGCGAGGTCGTGATGACCGTCGAGGGATACCGGGTCGAGACCAGCGTGCTGGCGGCCGTCGGTCTCGTGGCCGCCTTGTCCTTCGTGCTCATGCTGACTTGGTGGCTGCTGCGGACGCTGCTTCGCCTGCCCGCCACCATCGGCTTCGCCGCACGGGCGCGACGCCGCGCGCGCGGCTTCTCCGCCGTATCGCGCGGCATGATCGCCGTCGGCGCGGGCGATCCGCGCGCGGCACGGCGCAATGCGGAGGATGCCGGGAAACTGATCGGCGACGAACCCCTGGTGCTGCTGCTGAAGGCGCAGGCGGCCCAGATGGCGGGCGACCGGCCCGCTGCCGAGGGTGCCTTCAAGCGGATGCTCGAGGATCCGGACACCCGCGTGCTGGGCCTGCGCGGCCTGTTCGTCGAGGCGCGCCGGAAGGGCGACGCAGCGGCGGCGCGCGCCTATGCGGCCGAGGCCTCGCGCCTCGCTCCGACGGTGGCGTGGTCCGGCGAGGCTCTGCTGGAGTACCAGTGCGCCGATTCCGACTGGGCCGCCGCGCTCGCGACGCTGGAACGCGGCGCCCGCGCCATCGACAAGGCCTCCTATCGGCGCCAGCGCGCGGTTCTGCTGACTGCGGAAGCGCTGTCGCGGGCCGAGCGCGAGCCGGACCTCGCGCTGCAGAAGGCGCAGGAGGCGGTGAAGCTCGCCCCGGCGCTGGTGCCTGCGGTCACGCTGCTGGCGCGCCTGCATGCGCGGCGCGGCGACCTGCGCAAGGCCTCGCGAGCGATCGAGACCGCCTGGAGCAAGGAGGCCCACCCCGATCTCGCCGAGGCCTATGTCGCCGTGCGGCCGGGCGATTCGGCACGGGATCGCCTGTCGCGGGCGGAGAAGCTGCTGTCGTTGACCCCGCGCGAGCCGGAGGCGCGGATCGCCGTCGGCCAGGCGGCCTTCGCCGCGCGTGACTTCGATCGCGCCCGCGCCGTCCTGGCGCCGCTGCTCGAAGGGCGCCCGCCCGTTCGGGTCTGCCTGCTGATGGCCGACATCGAGGAGGAGTGCGACGCCAGCGGGTCGGTGCGCGAGTGGCTCTCGCGCGCCTCGCGCGCCCCGCGCGACCCGGCGTGGATCGCGGACGGCGTGATCTCCGACCGCTGGGCGCCGATCTCGCCCGTCACGGGCCGGCTCGACGCCTTCGTCTGGGGGACGCCCGTGGAGCAGTTGAGCGCGCCGCGACCGGAGCGGGCCGTGCCGGTTCCTCCCGCCGCCCGCCTGCCGCTGCCGGCCACGGACGCGGTCCTCGTGGATGTCGACGAGCCCCAGGTCGAGCAGCCGGAAGCGGCCGTGGTGGCGCAGCCCGTCGCGGCGGAGATCATCGTCGAGCCGGCCGAACCGGCGCCGCCGGCCCGGGCCATCGGCGCGGCGGACGATCCGGAACCGGCTGCCCAGCCGACGCCGGCCGCGACCGAGCCGGCGAGAGACGCCATCCCGGCCGACGGCCCCGACCTGCGTCCCTCCGATGCGCGTCCGATCCCGTCGCGTCGCGCGACCCATCCGACCCCGGTCGTCTTCCCGCTGGCTTCGCCGCCTGACGATCCCGGCCCCGAGCAGGGCGAAAGCCCGCAGCGGGGTCGCAGTTACCTGCAGTAGGACGCCGGGCCGGGTGTCCATGGCCCGGGCCGGCGGCAAGGCGCCTGGTTCCGATCGCGGCACGACGGCAACCCAGGCACCCGCTTGCCAAGACGCGCCCTTGCGTCTATGACCTCCGCGTCCTCGCGAGGGTCTTCGCGATGACAAAACGGTGTGTTCCTGCACCCCGTGCGCCGCAATAGCTCAGCTGGTAGAGCACCTCATTCGTAATGAGGGGGTCGGGGGTTCGAATCCCTCTTGCGGCACCA
>CAZJCW010000159.1:0-10144 GCA_964544365.1 uncultured Alsobacter sp. | reverse complement strand
GTCCAGGTGTGCGGCGTGAAGACGAGGTTGTGCTCCATCGCCATGGCCGCCACGCGGCGCAGCCCGGTGATGCCGCCGACCAGTGCCGCGTCCGGTTGCAGCACATCGAGGCACTGGTCGACGATGAGATCCCGGAACTCGTAGAGCTCGCGCGTCATCTCGCCGCCGGCGATGCGGACCGACGTCATCTCCCGGAGGCGGCGCATGCCCTCCCGGTCGGACCGGTGCAGCGGCTCTTCCATCCAGTGGACACCGAGTTGCTCCAGTTCCTTCGCGACGACCACGGCGTCCTTGAGCGACCATGCCGGATAGGTGTCCCAAGGCAGGCGCCAGCCCTGGTTGCAGTCGACCATCAATTCGAGCCGGTTGCCGATGCGGGCCCGCACCGCCGCCAGCGCCGCGATATCCTTGCGCCAGTCACCGCGATGGAAGCGGATCTTCATCGCCTTGAAGCCCTGCTCGATGTAGCGTTCCGCCACGTCCGCCAGCGCCTCGGGCGCACGCAGGGTCCCCGAGGAGGCGTATGCCTTGACCCGGTCCGTCAGTCCGCCGAGCAGCTTGTAGACCGGCTGGCCGGTGATCTTGCCTGCGAGGTCCCACAGCGCGAGGTCGAGGGGCCAGCAGCGGCCATAGTGGAACTGGATGTTGTTGATGACGCGGTAGTGCCGCTCGATGTCCATCGGATCCTGCCCGATGAAGAGGTGCTCGTGCCCTGCGAAGCCGACCATGAGGTCGCCCGAGCCGATGCCGGTCACGCCCTCGTCCGTCTGGACGCGGACGATGGTGGCGTCCCAGAACGTCCGGGGCCGCGTGTCCCAGCTCGCATGGAAGGGCGGGTCGAAGTGATAGCGGTGCTGGCTGATCTCGATGCCGGTGATCTTCATGCGGTCCCTCCCCTGGTCTTTTTCGTCCGGCCGGGTCTCAGCTCTGCCCAAGCACGGCTTCGGCGAAGCGCAGCATGTCGGTATCGTCCGGTTCCCGGCGGTTAGACCGCCGCATCGCCTCGTTCTCGGGCCGCGACATTTGCGCTGCGAGCATGGCGGGCGAGATGCCGTCGAACTCGCCGGAGAGCGACAGCTTCACGCCGGTCGACCGCATCAGGCGCTCGAACGCGGCGGGCACCTGGGCCGCATCGCGCCCCAGCCCCATCGCTTCGGCGACCGACGCGAACGCGCCGTCGTCGCCCTCGACGTTCCACCCCAGCGTGGCGACCATGGCGACGCCCACCGCCCGCCCATGGTGGATCGGCCTCAGCGAGCCCAGAGCATGGCCGATGTTGTGGCCGATCGCGGTCCCGGCATTGTCGATGGCGACGCCGGCAAACGCCGCGGCGAGTTGCATCCCGGCGCGCGCGGGGATGTCGGCGGGCTTCGCCACAGCCGTCTCCAGATGACGGACCGCCAGCCGGATGGCGGCATGCGCGTAGACGTCGTTGCCCGGACTGGCATTGCGGTTCGTCGCCGCCTCGATGGCATGGACCAGCGCGTCGATGCCCGTCGCCGCCGTGAGGTGGGCCGGCAGCCCCACCGTCAGCGCCGGATCGAGCACGACGAGGTCGGCGCGAAGTTCGGGGCCCCAGTACCACTGCTTCGCGCCCGCGTCGTCGCCGATCACGCTGACGCGCGTGGTTTCCGATCCGGTGCCCGAGGTGGTCGGGATGCAGATCTTGGGCAGGCTCCCGGCCGGGAACGGGTTGGCGCACAGGGCGTAACTGACGGCCGGGGCCGCGCCTCCGGCGATGGCCGCCACCAGCTTGCCGGCGTCCATCGCCGAGCCGCCGCCGAGCGCCACCACCGCCTTGGCGCCGGCCTCGCGGGCCATGGCCGCGCCGGCGTCGACCTGCTTCGCGCTGGGGTCGCTCTTGATGTCGGAGAAGACCACCGGCACGACGCCTGAAGCCCGCAGCGCGGCGGCGGCGGCGTCGATCATCCCCGACGCCTTCAACCCGGGGTCGGCCACAAGCAGCACCGTCGCTCCCTCGCCGGCCAGGCGAACGGCATGGGCGCCGACGCCCTCCAGCGCCCCCTCGCCCTGAAGCATCGGCGGAACAGGTTCAAGCAAGACGGGCACGGGCGGTCTCCTCTGTCTCGACGGCCGGCGGCGCGGCGGCGCCCCAGCATGATGCAACCACCGTGGCGGCGACGAGCCCCTTGTCTCCGACGGCGCCGGGGATGTCCGCCCGGTCGATGTGGTCCTCGACCTCGTCGCCGGTCCCGCCCATGGCCCGAGCGGTCGCCGCGGCCTCCAGTCGGGCGAGGTTCCGGGCGACGGCGAGCGCCTCGGCCGGATCCATGAACGAGCGCGGCGGTCCGTCGGCATGAACCCGCCAAAGCCCCGGGCCGGCAGCGGTCACCTCGACGACGGCCTGCGCCCGCACCAGGGCCACGGCGGCGCCGACCGCATTGGCGACGTCGCCATCGTCCGGCAGGACGAGCGCGCATCCCAGCCTTCGGCCGACCTCCGGGTAGAAGACCGGAGCCGGCCCGCCCACCGCCACCAGCGGCACAGCCGGCCGGAGCGACACCGCGAGGCCCCCGTGCCGGCCCGTACCGTCGACGACGGCGGTGACGAACGGATCGTCCGGCGCCACCGACCCGTCCGCCAGCGACTGGATCAGCACGCGGCCCGTCTGCCGCGTCATCGCCTCGGCCACAGCGCGGGCGAAGCCGAGCGCCGCCTCCTCGCGCGCCTGCGCCGTGCCTGCTGCCGTCATGGCCAGCCGGCGCTGCAGGAGCAGGCCGCCCAGCACGGCCCCCTCCCGGTCCCACTGCGACTGCAGGCCCAGCACATGCGCCGCATCGCTCGGCGTGTATCCCGCGACGTGGAGCAGCCCCTGGGCGACGAGCCGCTCGAGCGCCTTCATCCGGGTCGGACCATGCACCAGCCGGCCGAGGGGAACCGGCCCGTCCGCCACCCCGGCAAGGAGCTCGCGCTCACGCGCACCGAGGCCCGCGGAAGGAACGTCGGCCGGAGCGCCGAACGGGCGCAGGACGTAGAGCCCGGCATAGGGCTCCCCCTGCGGATCGTCGAGCGAGAGCCGCATTCGGTCGAGCACCGCCGGATGGCGCGCCGCCAGCAGCGACAGCGGCACGACGCGGTTCGGTTTCAGGATCACGCCGCCGTCGGGCGCAAGGGTGGCCTCGCTGTCGCCGCCGAGGCCGAAGGTCCGCATCGCCACGGCACGCACCAGCGTGCGGCGACCGCCCACGTCCGCGCCGTCGCGGTCGAGCCGCGGCCAGCCCTTCTCGACGAGCGCGACGTCCGTCGTGGTCCCGCCGACGTCGGACACGACGAAATCGTCCAGCCCGGAGAGGAACCGCGCGCCCACGACGCTGGCCGCCGGACCCGACAGGATCGTCTCGATGGGCCGCAGCGCCACGGCGTCGGCCGCGCCGAGCGAGCCGTCGCCCTTGACCACCATGAGCGGGGCCGACAGCCCGTTCGCCGCCATCGCCCGCCGCACCGCCGCCACCAGCGCCGTGATGCGGGCGACGATCCGCGCGTTCAGCGCCGCCGTCAGCGCCCGTCGAGGCGCGTCCAGCGCCCGGGACAGGTCGACCGACAGGCTCGCGGGCCGACCGGCGAGCCTCTCGACCGCGTCGCGGACCGCGTGCTCGTGGGCGGGGTTGCGGACCGCATAGTGCGACGCGACGGCGTAGGCCGCGACGGCATCGCCGGTCTCGGCGAGAAACGTTTCGACGGCGGCAAGATCCAGCGGTGCCTGCTCTTCGCCCGCATGGTCGTGGCCGCCGGCGACGCGCAGGATGCGCGTGCCGGGCAAGGACGCGGCGATGCCAGTCCGCTCGACCATCGCGTCGTCGAATCCGGCCAGGATCACCGCCACCGTGGAACCATGGCCCTCGACGATCGCATTGGTGGCAAGCGTGGTGGACAGCGAAAGCTGCAGCACGTCACCCGGTGCGACCCCCTCCGCCGCGGCCTGCACCAGGACCGCGCCCAGCGCCTCGCCGACGCCGACGGCGAGGTCGCCGCGCGTGGTGAGAGCCTTGGCGCGAGCAACCACGCGCCGCGCGGCGGGGTCCACGACGGCGGCGTCCGTGTAGGTTCCGCCGGTGTCGATGCCGATGACGCAGCGCGTCACGACGCGCGGACCCCGCCGGTCACCCGCGCATCCTCTCGCCCTTCGGATCGAACAGCGGCTCGCGGATCGGCGTCGCCTTGCGTCGTTCGCCGATGATCTCGATCTCGAAGCCGGTCTCGGCACCCGCCAGTTCCTTCGGCACATAGCCCATCGCGACCGAGGTCTTCGCCCCGTGAGCATACCCGCCGGACGTGATCCAGCCGACGACCTTGCCGTCGTGCCAGACCGGCTCGTCACCGATCGTGTCCGCATCCAGCGCATCGACGGCGAAGACGACAAGCCGCAGCTTGCCGCCCGTGTCCTTCTCCTGCGCGGCGGCGGCACGGCCGATGAAATCGTTCTTCTTCAGGTCGACGAAGCGGCCGAGGCCCGCCTCGTAGGGTCCGTAGATCGGCCGGTACTCGCGTGCCCAGGTGCCGAAGTTCTTCTCCAGCCGCATCGCGTTCAGCGCCCGTCCGCCGAAATGCCCGATGCCGAAGGCCTTCCCCTTCTCCCACAGGAGGTCGAAGAGCGCGCGCTGGTACTCCGGCGACACCCAGATCTCGTAGCCCAGGTCTCCCGTGAAGGTGATGCGCCCGACGATGCAGGGGATCGGCCCCAGGTCCATCTCGCGGATCGTCAGGAAGGGAAAGGCGGGCGTCGACAGGTCGACATGCGTCAGCGACTGCAGCAGCTCGCGCGACTTCGGACCGGCCACGCTCAGCCCCTGGAGGGTCTGCCCGTAGGCCGCCACCCGCACCCCGCTGCCGGCCCGCTCCTTCAGGAACCAGCGCATGTGGTAGTTCTCGGCCGGGCCGGACCCCACCACGATGAAGCGCTCGGGGCCGAGCTTGCCCACGGTGAAGTCGCCGATCAGCTTGCCCTCGTGGTTCAGCATCGGCGTCAGCACGATGCGCCCCTGTGCCGGCATGCGATTGGCCATGATGCGGGACAGGTAAGCCTCCGCACCCTCCCCGCTCACCTCGTACTTGGCGTAGCCGGAGATCTCCATCAGCCCGACGCGCTCGCGCACCGTCCGCACCTCCTCCGCCACGTGCGGGAAGGCGTTCGAGCGGCGGAAGGTGATGTCCTCGACCGGCGCGGTGCCGCTCGGCGCGAACCAGAGCGGATGCTCCAGCCCGTAGCTGTCGCCGAACACCGCGTTCTCCGCCTTGAGCCGGTCGTAGATCGGTGTCGTGCGGTGCGGGCGCGCGGCCGTCAGTTCCTCGTTGGGGAAGCGGATCCGGAAGCGGCGGGAATAGTTCTCGCGCACCTTGGCGTTGGTGTAGGCCAGCGTCGCCCATTCGCCATAGCGCGCCACGTCCATCGCCCACACGTCGAAGCCGGGATTGCCGTCGACCATCCAGTTGGCCAGCGCGAGCCCGACGCCGCCGCCCTGGCTGAAGCCGGCCATCACGCCGCAGGCGACCCAGTAGTTGCGGATCCCGCGGACCGGGCCGATCAGCGGGTTGCCGTCCGGCGCGAAGGTGAAGGGCCCGTTGATCACCTTCCTGATGCCGGCCTTCTCCAGCACGGGATAGTGAGCGAAGCCGACCTCCAGCGACGGCGCGATCCGGTCGAGGTCGTTCTGCAGAAGCTCATGGCCGAAGGTCCACGGCGTCTCCTTTTCCGACCACGGCACCCCCGCGCGTTCGTAGGTGCCGAGCAGGATGCCGCCGCGCTCCTGGCGCATGTAGATCTCGCCTTCGAAGTCGACGACGTGGAGCATCTCCTTCTCGGCTCCGGCGAGCTCAGGAATGTCCTCGGAGATGATGTACTGGTGCTCCATCGCCAGGATGGGCAGTTCCAGCCCGACCATCCGGCCCACTTCGCGCGCCCACAGCCCGCCGGCGTTGACGACGTGTTCGGCGTTGATCGTCCCCTTCTCCGTGACGACGTCCCACGTCCCGTCCTCGCGCTGCACCGTGTCGGTGACGCGGGTGTGCCGGTAGATCGTCGCGCCCTGGATCTGCGCCGACTTGGCATAGGCGTTGGTCACGCCCCACGGATCGACATGGCCCTCGATGGGATCGTAGATCGCGCCGACGAAATGCTTCGGGTCCATCAGCGGGAAGAGCTTGTACGCCTCCTCGATCGACAGCATGTCGAGGTGCATGCCGAGGTAGCGACCGCGCGCATAAACCATCTTCAGCCAGTCCATGCGCTCGCGCGTGCCGGCCAGCATCAGGCCGCCGGTCATGTGAAGCCCGCAGGACTGGCCGGAGATCTCCTCGATCTCCTTGTAGAGGTTGATGGTGTACTGCTGCAGCTTGGCGACGTTGGGATCGCCATTGATGGTGTGCATGCCGCCGGCGGCATGCCAGGTCGAGCCCGAGGTCAGCTCGGAACGCTCGATCAGCACCACGTCTTTCCACCCCGCCTTGGTGAGGTGATAGAGCACGCTTGCTCCGACGACGCCGCCCCCGATCACGACGGCCTGGGCGTGGGTCTTCATGGTGTAGCTCCCGATGTCTGAGCAGGGGCGCAGGGCATCCGCCTCATGCAGATCTCCTGTGCCCCTCAGAAGTCCGTCGGCACGCCGCCCTCGGCCTTGCGGCGGGCGACAAAGGCTTCGAGTTCCTCGCGGATGGCGGCATCCATCGGCGGTTCCTCGAAGGCGGCAAGGCGCTGCTTGTAAAGGCGGTTCGCCGTGTCGTAGGCGGTCGGCGAGCCTGCCTCGCGCCAGCTCTCGTAGTTGCGCCAGTCGGAGATCATCGGCGCAAAGAATGCGGTGCGATAGCGTGCCTGCGTATGCGCGCAGCCGAAGAAGTGCCCGCCCGGCCCGACCTCGCGCATGGCATCGAGAGCCAGTTCCTCGGCGTCCACCTTCATCGGTCGCAGGAACTCCGCGACCATGTCGAGAAGGTCGGCGTCGAGCACCATCTTCTCGAAGGAGGCGTGCAGGCCGCCCTCCATCCAGCCGGCGCCATGCATGAGCAGGTTGACCCCGCCCATGATCGCGCCCCACAGGGAGAACACGCTCTCATAGGCAGCCTGGGCATCGATCGTGTTCGCCGCATTGGCGTTCGAGGAGCGATAGGGCACGCCGTAGCGGCGCGCCAGCTGGCCGCCGAGCAGGCAGGCCTTCATGTATTCCGGCGTGCCGAAGGCCGGGGCACCGGACTTCATGTCGACGTTTGAGGTGAATCCGCCATACACGAACGGCGCGCCGGGCCGCACGATCTGCGTGAAGGCGAGCCCCGCCAGCGCCTCCGCGTTCTGCTGCGTCACCGCGCCGACGACCGTCACCGGAGCCATGGCGCCGGCCAGCGTGAACGGCGTGAGCACCGTCACCTGGTTCGCCCGGGCCATCTGGATGATGCCTTCCAGCATCGGGCCGTCGAGGCGCAGCGGCGAGGATGAGTTGATGATGGTGAACAGCGAGGGCTCGCGGTCCAGGGTCTCGCGGTCGATTCCTCGCGCGATGCGCGTCATCTCCAGCGCGTCGAGGTTCCGCTCGCGGCCGAGCGAATAGGCGTGGATCGGCTTGTCCGACAGCGTCAGCATGTCGAAAAGCGCATCGAGATGGCGAACCGACGCGTGGACGTCCGCCGGCTCGACCGGATAGCCGCCCCACATATGCACCGCGTCGAGCGACTGGCCGAGGCGGATCAGGTTCTGGAAATCGGGCCGGTTGCCGGGTCTGCGGCCGCCGTCCCGGTCGGCCACGTTGGGAGCGCTCGCAACCGAGCAGAAGGCGACCGCATTGCCGCCGATCTCAAGCGCACGCGCCGGATTGCGCGCATGCAGCGTGAACGACCGCGGCGCGAGGCCGATCTGCGCCTCGATAAGCTGGCGCGGAAAGCGCACGCGCAGCGCATTCGGCTCGACCTCGGCACCGGCTTCCTTGAGGATCTGCCGCGCTCCATCGTGCAGGAAGTCCATGCCGATCTCTTCGAGCACGGTCAGGGACGCCTCGTGGATCGCCTCCAGCTCGTCCGCCGATACGGCAGGGACGGGAGCAAAGGGCAAACGCGGCTGCGGTTTCGCGGCCGGGGCCGGCGCCGGGTCGCGCCCGGCCCGGCGGCCGCGGCGGCCGCGCGCTTCGGAGGAGGCGTCCATGGATGTCATGCTTTCCGCGGGAGGCAGGGGCCGATGCAGTCGCAGCCGGGATAGTCGGCGACGCAGTGTCCGCGATCAAGTGCAGCCCGATTGCTCCGTGCGCGACGTTCGCTGCTCAGGCCTCGACGCCGCGCCCCCGCGCGCCGAAGGGGTCACGCCGCTTTGCCGACACCGCGCGGCCGGCGCATGCCGTCGAGCGCGCGGAACTCGACGAATTTCACCATCGCGTCCCAGAGATGGTCGCCATAGCTGAACGGCGCGAAGCTTTCGGCGTCGGGCAGAGGCAAGGGCGAAATGACGGCATCGACGGCAGGCTCGTAGAAGAACGGGATCGAATGTCGCGTCCGTCCCGGCCCGAGCACGCGATGCTCCGTGGCCCTGATCCGACCTCCCGTCCAGCGGTCCAGCAGCTTGCCGAAGTTCACGGCCAGGGTCCCGTCGACGGGCGGTACGTCGATCCAGCGTCCGTCGCCCAGCTTTGCCTGAAGTCCTTCGACCCCGTCCTGCGCCAACAGCGTGACGAATCCGGAATCCACATGCGCGCCGCCCGAGACGGAGCGCCTGCGGCCCTCGTGCTCGACCCACGCCTTGTCCGGATCGGCGCCTTCGAAGCTGTCCTGCGGGCGCACGGGATAGTGGATGAGCCGCAGGGTCGAGATGCCGCCGACGAAGGCGGCATCGAACTGCGACTCCGGCAGGCCCAGCCCCCTGGCGATGGAACTCATCAGGGTGCGCCCGAGCTTTTCCATCCCGACATAGTACGCGGCGACGGCCGAACGCCAGCCGGGCAGCACGGATTCGTCGGGCAGCGGCGTCGGCTCGCACAGCGGATCGCCGTCGTCCGCCCGCGACGCCGGATGGGCGACGTCCGGGCCCATGTCGATGCCTTCCTTGTAGGTTGCAGCCCCGTTCTGCAGCGGGAAGAAGCCGCGATAGACGTTGGGGCGGGCCGGATCGAAGCTGCGCCGCAGCAGCTTCGCCTTCTCTGCATCGGGCAGCGAGAACAGCCGCAGCAGCCCGGCCCGGACCTCCCGGCCCACCGGGACATGTCCCTCGAGCCCGCGGATCGACATGAAACCGACCTCCGCGGCCGCCTGCATGATCGCCCGGTCAGCCGCGTCGCGGGCCTCGCCCGGAGGGCCGAAGAGGGGAGACACATCGATGGTCGGGATCATGGCAGGCCTCCTGCGCTGGCGGGAAAAGGCGTGGTTGGCCATGCCAGTCTGGGCGGGACGACCGCGCCTGTCGAGGCCTCCCGCCGGGGTGGCGCTCCTCCCGCACCCGCAAGCACGAGCCTTGCCGTTCGCCAGCCGCGCTCCATGTCGCAGTCGCGATATGCACGCTCCGTCAACCCGGATGAGGTATGTCGCTTTCGTCTCAGGCGGTGTCTTGCATGCGACACTCGTCTGGGGCAAACCCGCGCAAGCTTACCAAGGGTCCCTCGCCATGCGTGGGCCCGCAGGATCCGGAGACGTGGCCCATGGCCGATGACGATCTCGACCTTCGCTCGCTCAGCGACGACGAACTCGTCGAGCAGATGCACGACGACCTCTACGACGGCCTCAAGGAGGAGATCGAGGAGGGCGTGCGCATCCTGCTGGAGCGCGGCTGGACGCCTTACCAGGTCCTGACGGAGGCGCTGGTCGAGGGCATGCGCATCGTCGGCGAGGATTTCCGCGACGGCATCCTTTTCGTGCCGGAGGTGCTGATGTCGGCCAACGCCATGAAGGCCGGCATGTTCATCCTGCGCCCCCTGCTTGCCGAGACCGGCGCGCCGAAGATCGGCAAGATGGTCATCGGCACGGTGAAGGGCGACATCCACGACATCGGCAAGAACCTCGTCTGCATGATGATGGAGGGCGCCGGCTTCGAGGTGATCGACCTGGGCATCAACAACCCCGTCGAGAACTACCTGGAGGCGATGGAGAAGCACCAGCCCGACATCGTCGGCATGTCGGCGCTGCTCACCACCACCATGCCCTACATGAAGGTCGTCATCGA
>CAZJCW010000158.1:0-10196 GCA_964544365.1 uncultured Alsobacter sp. | reverse complement strand
CCAAGCTCGCCGTGGGCTACACGCTGGACGAGATCGCCAACGACATCACCGGCGGCGCCACACCGGCCTCCTTCGAGCCGACCATCGACTACATCGTCACCAAGATCCCGCGCTTCGCGTTCGAGAAGTTCCCCGGGGCCGAGCATACGCTGACCACGTCCATGAAGTCCGTCGGCGAGGCCATGGCCATCGGCCGGACCTTCCAGGAATCGCTGCAGAAGGCCCTGCGCTCGCTCGAGACGGGGCTCACGGGCCTCGACGAGATCGAAATCGAGGGCCTGGGGCAGGGCGACGACAAGAATGCCATCCGCGCCGCACTGGGCACGCCCACGCCCGACCGGCTGCTCAAGGTCGTGCAGGCGATGCGGCTGGGCTTCGACGTCGAGCAGATCTACCAGGCCTGCAAGATCGACACTTGGTTCCTGGAGCAGCTTGCGGCGGTCGTCGCCACCGAGGAGAAGGTGCGCGCCCTCGGGGTCCCGTCCACGCCGGGCGCCTTCCGCCAGCTCAAGGCGATGGGCTTCTCGGACGCGCGCTTGTCCGTGCTCGCCAGGCTCCCGGAGGCCGAGGTGACGAAGCGCCGTCGCGCCCTCGGGGTGCGGCCGGTCTACAAGCGCATCGACACCTGCGCGGCCGAGTTCGCCTCGCCGACCGCCTACATGTACTCGACCTATGCACCGCCCTTCGCCGGCGCGCCGGCCGACGAGGCCGCGCCCTCCGACCGCCGCAAGGTCGTCATCCTCGGCGGCGGTCCGAACCGCATCGGCCAGGGCATCGAGTTCGACTATTGCTGCTGCCACGCGTGCTACGCGCTGTCGGACGCCGGGTTCGAGACCATCATGGTCAATTGCAATCCGGAGACGGTCTCGACCGACTACGACACCTCCGACCGGCTCTATTTCGAGCCGCTGACGGCGGAAGACGTCATCGAGATCCTGCACAAGGAGCGCGAGAACGGGACGCTGCTCGGGGTGATCGTGCAGTTCGGCGGTCAGACGCCCCTCAAGCTGGCCAAGGCGCTGGAGGCCGCCGGGATCCCGATCCTCGGCACGTCGCCCGACGCCATCGACCTCGCCGAGGATCGCGACCGGTTCAAGCGGCTCCTCGACAAGCTCGGCCTCAAGCAGCCGCAGAACGGCATCGCCTATTCGGTCGAGCAGAGCCGGCTGGTGATGCAGGACCTCGGCCTGCCGCTGGTGGTCCGGCCGTCATACGTGCTGGGCGGCCGCGCCATGGAGATCATCCATGACGAGGCGACCTTCGACCGGTATCTGCTCGGCACGCTGCCTGAGCTCGTGCCGAACGACATCAAGGCCCGGTATCCCAACGACAAGACGGGCCAGATCAACACGGTGCTCGGCAAGAACCCGCTCCTGTTCGACCGCTACCTGTCGGACGCGATCGAGGTCGACGTCGACTGTCTCGCCGATGGCAAGGACGTGTTCATCGCCGGCATCATGGAGCACATCGAGGAGGCCGGCATCCATTCGGGCGACTCGGCCTGCGCCCTGCCGCCGCATTCGCTCAAGCCGGAGGTCATCGCCGAACTGGAGCGCCAGACGCGGGAACTCGCCCTCGCGCTCGACGTTGGCGGCCTGATGAACGTGCAGTACGCGCTGAAGGACGGCGATATCTACGTGCTTGAGGTCAATCCGCGCGCCTCGCGCACGGTGCCGTTCGTAGCCAAGGTGATCGGCGAGCCGATCGCCAAGATCGCGTCGCGCATCATGGCGGGGGAAAGCCTCGCCTCGTTCGGCCTGACGTCCAAGCCGCTCGACCACATCGGCGTCAAGGAGGCCGTCTTCCCGTTCGCGCGGTTCCCGGGCGTCGACGTCCTGCTCGGCCCGGAGATGCGGTCGACCGGCGAGGTCATCGGGCTCGACAAGTCCTTCGGGGTCGCCTTTGCGAAGAGCCAGCTCGGCGGCGGAACGAAGGTTCCCAAGGCCGGTACGGTGTTCGTCTCGATGCGGGACGGCGACAAGGAGCGGATCCTGTCGAGCATGAAGCTGCTGTCGGAACTCGGCTTCCAGATCGTCGCCACCAGCGGCACGCAGCGTTTCCTCGAGGAAAACGGCGTGCCGGCCGCCAAGATCAACAAGGTGCTCGAAGGGCGCCCCCATGTTGTCGATGCCATCAAGAACGGCGGCATCCAGTTGGTGTTCAACACGACAGAGGGCAAGCAGGCCCTGATGGACAGCCGTTCGCTTCGCCGGGCGGCCCTCTTGCATAAGGTGCCGTATTACACCACGCTAGCGGGCGCGGTTGCGGCCGTGCAGGGGATCGATGCCTATCTCGGCGGAGACCTCCAGGTGCGCGCGCTGCAGGATTACTTCGGGGCACGGGCCTGACCTGATGCGCCGGCCGGGCCTTCCTCGTCGGAGGCCCGTCGGAGCATAAGCTTTTCGGCTTATGGATCGCCCCGGCGGACGTCTGACGTCCGCCGGGGCGATCCAGCGGGGCGGGCTCGGGCCATTTTCGTTGTCCCACGACAGCTTCGCCGGGTGCCCCTCTGGGCCATGGCGCTGCCGTCTTCAAAGGCCAGGCTGCTACGGAACGGATATGGACAAGATTCCGATGACCCCCGGGGGCTACAAGGCCCTCGAAGAGGAACTGCGCAACCGCCAGCAGGTGGAGCGTCCCCGGATCATCGCGGCCATCGCGGAAGCGCGCTCCCATGGCGATCTTTCCGAAAACGCCGAGTATCACGCGGCGAAGGAACAGCAGTCGCTCAACGAGGGCCGCATCGCGGAGCTTGAGGACAAGCTTTCTCGCGCCGAGATCATCGACGTGACCAAGCTGTCAGGCTCGACCATCAAGTTCGGCGCGACAGTCAAGCTGATCGACGAGGACACCGACGAGGAGAAGACCTACCAGATCGTCGGCGAAAGCGAGGCGGACGTGAAGTCCGGCAAGGTTTCGATTTCGTCCCCGATTGCTCGTGCCCTGATCGGCAAGAAGACGGGCGACAGCGTCGAGGTCAACACGCCCGGCGGCGGCAAGAGCTACGAGATCGTCGACGTCGCGTTCGTCTAGCATGCCAGCCGGCCCTTTGCCGGCCCGCGAGGGCGTCGGATCGTGACGCCGGATCGTGATGCCCGGAGCGCTCGCCCGCCCTTTCGATGGGTCAGCGCCCCGGGTCACTGCCGCGGACGGCGAGGCCTTCGTCCGGGGCGAGCCCTTTTCCAAACCCTGCCCGCTTGTCCTGCATCATGGTCGTCCGGTTGGTCGGATGCGATGGGAGGGCGACGCGGTCCGGTTGCAGCGGAGTTCATGTCGTGAAGGCCCATCGTTCCCTCTTCTCCCTGTTCGCGGCGCTCGTCGCGTCCTGCCTCGTCTCGCTCGCCGGCGCCGATCCGGCCTCGGCGCAGCAGCGCTTCAGCCGCGTCGTCGTGGACGTCAGCCCGATGCGCACCAAGGGGGCGGGGTTCTTCGGCCTCGGACAGTACGGTCTCTTCGCCGACCGCACGCAGCAGGTGCTGACGCAGGAAGCGACCAGGGTCTTCGCCGACGTGATCGACCCGCGCGACCGCAGCGCGCCGGTCCTCGTGATCCGCGTCGATGCCGTGCAGTTCGGTTCCGGCGGCGGTGGAGACGCGGATCACCGCGGCGTCCTCCGGGTCACGGACTACATGGAAGGCGCCGGCCTCGTCGTCGTCAACGGCAAGGTGGTGAAGCAGGTCCCCATGATGGGAGCCTACGAGAACGTCATGGGGCCGTCGCTGATGTACGCGGACAATGCCGGCCCCCGGCTGCAGGCGCTCTCGGCCTTCTATGCCGGTTGGCTGAAGCGCAAGATGGGCCTGTAGGCCGCCTGCCTCCCTCTCCGCGGCGGCCCTCGTCTAGCGGTCGAAGTCTTCCACGCGTCCCACGCGCGGCAACTCGGATTGCCGCAGGGTGCGACCGACGCGCTCGACGGCGCGAAACACGCGCAGGAAGTTGCGCGAGGCGATGCCCGCGATGGCATCGTCGCTCCAGCCCCTGCGGATCAGGGCCGCCAGCAGGTGCGGGAAGCGCCCGACATGCTCCAGTCCGTCCGGGGTTCGGCCGCCGAAGAAATCCGAGCCGATGCCGACATGGCTCATTCCGGCGCGCTGGGCGATGTATTCGATGTGCCCGACCAGCTGGTCGAGCGTGCCGCCGGGCATCGGGCCGGCCGCTGCCAGGACCTCCTTCTCGCGCTCGGGCGGGAGGTGCATGGCCTTGCCCCACGGGTCGCAGAAGGCGCGGTACCAGTCACGCATCGCCTGGTTGATGAAGGTCGGCACGAAGGTCGCCATGACGATCCCGCCATTGGCCCGGACGCGGTCCAGCACGTCGTCGGGGACATTGCGCGGATGATTGCAGAGGCTGAACGCATTCGAGTGCGACCACACGACGGGCGCGCGGGTGATGTCCAGCACCTGCCGCATCACGTCGTGCGAGACATGGGCGCAGTCGACGATCATGCCGAGGCGGTTCAGTTCGAGGACGACCTGCCGGCCGAAGGCGGTGAGGCCGCCATGGCGTGGGGCATCGGTGGCGCTGTCCACCCAGTCGAGCGTCTCGTTGTGGCAAAGCGTCATCAGGCGGGCACCGGCGGCGTTCCACACCCGCAACGGTGACAGGCTGTTCTCCAGCCCCACGCCGCCTTCGACGGCGATGAACGAGGCGATCTTGCCCGCTGCCTTTGCGCGCACGATGTCGGAGGCCTTGCGGGCCGGGAGGAACGTCTCCGGATAGCCCTCCGTGAGGCGGATGATGATGTCGATCAGTTCCAGCGTGGTCCGGGCGGGTTGCGGCGAATCCGTCGGCAGGAAGGCCGCCCACCATTGGGCCGAGACCTTGCCGTCGCGCAGGCGCGGCAGATCGGTGTCGTGGCCCTGGTGCACGCGGGACGGATCCCACACCGCCACGTCGCCCCGCGCCTGCTCGTCGGAGTGGATGACCCAGGGCAGGTCGTTGTGCCCGTCCACCAGCGGCAACCGCTCCAGCAGCGCGAAGGCGTGGTCGAGGGCGGGATCGCGGGTGGTCTTCCGGGCGGATGCGGTGGGGGACTTGGCCATCGGTGATCTTTCGGCGAAGGGTCAGGGCACGATTTCGAGCGGATCCCGCCAACCCCAGCGGGCGGCAAGAGCCAGGCAATCCTCCGCCGGGTCCACGGAACCGACGGTCGACAGGGCGCGCAGGCTGGCTGCCGCGGCGGCGTGGCCGAGCACCAGCGCCTCCCGCAGCGTCCTGTCGCGATGCAGCGCGAGAAGGACTCCCGCGGCAAACGCGTCCCCCGCGCCGTTGGCGCCGGCCACCGCTTCCGGCGGCACCGCCACGGACGGCTGTGCCACGGCGCTTCCGTCCCGGGCCACGGCGATGGCGCCCAGCGGGAAATGCACCACCGCCAGGTCCATGGAGCCGTCGGCCATGACGGCGCGCGCCGCGGATAGGCAGGCCCGCACGTCGGTGCGGCCGTCCTGCACTGTCCGCACCCCGGCCGTCGCGCCGATTTCCGAGTCGTTGACGATCAGAAGGTCGAGATGCGGCAGCAGGGGACGGGCCGCGGCGGCGATCTGCGCGGGCGGGAGCGTCACGAGTTCCACGTTCGTCTTCATTCCGGCGCGGCGCGCGGCGCGCAGAACGCTCACCCAGCCGCTGGCGTTCGCGCCGTCGGGGCGGTCGAGGCGTTCATGGATCCCCGGCATCCCGAGGTGCAGGTACCGGGCATTCGAGGCGGCGACATCGAGATGCTCCGGTCCCATCACCGCATTGGTGCCGGGGCGATGGAAGAACGTGCGGCGCCCGGTCGCGGCGTCGGTCATCACCTCCGTGTAGGAACTGGGCGCCCCGTCCGTCGACGCGATGGCGGAGGTGTCGATGCCGTGCTGGGCGAGCGTCGCGCGGATGAACCGGCCGTCGGCGTCCTCGCCGACAAGGCCCTGCACGGCGACCGGAAAGTCGGCGCCGAGCTTCACGAGGTCGACGGCCATGTTGAAGCTCGATGCGCCGCCCTGGCGGTCCTCGCCGAGGATTTCGGCGAGTCCTTCCTCCGGCGGCCAGCCGGCGATGCGCTTGACGCGGTCGACCGTCAGTGCGCCGGCGCAGAGGACGCCGCGACGCATGTCAGCCGGCCTTCAGGACCGGGTCGGTGACGGCGAGGTCGTCGTCCAGCGACAACGTCGGTGCGATGTTCAGCCTGGCGAGTTCGGCGTGGTATGCGCGCACCGCCTCGGCCGGCTTGACGTCCCGCTCGACGACGCGGCGCATCATCGCCACGAGGGGGACGGGCGCCTCGGCGAGGTTGATTTTGCGCCCGAACAGAGCGACCCGCGCGCCGTGCCGCTCGGCCTGGGCGACCAGCTCGAACGTGTCACGCGTCGTGCCCTTGGCGCCGCCGAGGATGCCGACGATGAGCCTCGAAGGGTCGTACGCGGCGAGATCCTCCATGGCGCGGGGGCCGTTGTACTGCATCTTCAGGAACAGCGGGTGCTCGGCGCTGACGACGCCGGCGAGTGCCCGCACGATGCTGTCGTTGATGTAGTCGCCGAGGCCCTCGACGGGGATGCCGATGTCGATGGGAGGGTTGAACACCTCGAGAAAATGCCGCGTGCCCGTGGCGAGCGTCTCCGCGCGGAAGGCCCGGTAGGCCTCCAGGCTCTCGAGATCCCGCTCGATGTCGTTCATGAAGGTGACGGAATAGAGTCCGAGGTCGGCAAAGGGAGCCACCAGCGGCACGGACGCCGTGCGGAACGGCCGTGATCCGCTCGCCTTGTACGACCCGCCGCGCTGCGACCAGATGTCGGTCGTATCGTTCAGCCGCACGGCAGGCGTGACCCGGCTGCTCTCGAACAGCCCTTCCCCGGTCAGCGTTTCGGCGGTCGAAGCCGACATCAGCATGATGTCCACGAACCCGCTGCCCGTCATGGCCCGCATGGCGTCGAGATAGGCCGCCTTCGTCTTGCTGCGGCCGTGGGGCCCCGGGCCCGGCGCCGGCAGGCCGAAACCCATGTCGCCGTCCTTGGCGTCGGCGATGATGAAGTCGGCCGGCACGTAGCGTCCTTCGCGGATACGCTCCAGCTTGTCGTCGAGGCTTTTCATGGCGGGAGAACCGGCTTCTCGGTGGTGCGGGGCCGAAACCGTAGCAGCGATTCCAGTCGCCGGATACGCGCTGGCGACGGGCGCAGGTCCCGTCCCGTGCAACCGTTCATCGTTCCGCCGTGGAGGTTGCGCCCGCTCCGCCGGCCGGCGCGGGATCGACCGCGTCCGCGCCCCTGTGGATAACGGGTGTAACTCGCCGGGCTTTCCGGTCGAATCCGGATTGCCCTATATCTCCACACAATGCGCTTCCCGCCCGGCATACTCGACGAGATCCGTGCGCGGCTTCCGGTGTCGGAGGTCGTGGGCAAGCGCGTGCGCCTTCAGAAGGCGGGGCGCGAGTGGAAGGGCCTGTCTCCCTTCAACGCGGAGAAGTCTCCGTCGTTCTTCGTGAACGACCAGAAGGGGTTCTACCACGACTTCTCCTCCGGAAAGCACGGCGACATCTTCACGTTCCTCATGGAAACGGAGGGCCTGCCTTTCCCCGAGGCCGTGGAAAAGCTGGCCGCCCTCGCCGGCGTCGAATTGCCCAAGGTTTCGCGGGAAGCCGTCGAACAGGAGCAGAAAGCCAAGGGCCTGGGCGAGGCGATGGCTCTCGCCGCCGCATTTTTCCAGGCGGAGCTCAAGGGCGGGCGCGGCAGCCGCGCGCGCAACTATCTCGACGGCCGGGCGCTGACGATCCAGACGCGCGAGCAGTTCGGAATCGGCTACGCCCCGGCCGAACGCTTCGCCCTGCGCGATCACCTCGCCGGAAAGGGCGTGTCCGTCGAGGTCATGGTCGAAGCCGGCCTTCTGGTCACGGCCGACGACATCGCGGTTCCCTACGACCGCTTCCGCGACCGGGTGATGTTCCCGATCTGCGATGTCCGGGGACGGGTCATCGCCTTCGGTGGCCGGGCGCTGGAGAAGGATGTCCCGGCCAAGTACCTGAATTCGCCCGATACGCCGCTCTTTCACAAGGGTCGGGTTCTCTACAACCACCACAACGCACGCAAGGCGGCGCACGACCGCGGCACGGTGATCGCCGTCGAGGGCTATGTCGACGTGATCGCGATGAGCGTCGCCGGCTTCGCGAATACCGTCGCCCCGCTGGGAACGGCGCTCACACCGGACCAGATCGCCCTGCTGTGGCGCATGGCCGACGAGCCGATCCTGTGCTTCGACGGCGACAAGGCGGGCCGGCGCGCGGCCTGGCGGGCGGTGGACACGGCGCTGCCGCTGCTGCAGCCGGGCAAGTCGCTGCGCTTCGCGATGCTGCCCGAGGGGCAGGATCCCGACGATCTCGCGCGCTCAGGGGGGCAGCAGGCCCTTGCGCGCGTGCTCGATGCCGCGCAGCCGCTCGTCGACGTGCTGTGGGCCCGCGAGGTCGAAGCCGGCCCCCTCGATACGCCGGAACGGCGCGCCGCGCTGGAGAAGCGACTGCGCGAGATCCTGTCCGGCGTGAAGGACGAGGATCTGCGGCGCCACTACCGGGCCGAGATGGAGGTACGGCTGCGCGCGATCCTTCCCCAGGCGGGTGGCCGTCAGGCCGGAGGATGGAGCGGTGGCGAACGCGGCAACTGGACGCCGCGCCGCGGCGGCGGACGCGATCCGCGACGGCCGACGGGTGTCCCCGAGCAGCTCCGGGCCAGCCAGAGCCTGGCACGGAGCCCGCTCTTCAGCCAGGCGCCCGGTCCGTCGCCGCGCGAGGCGCTGATCGTGATGGCGCTGGTCTCGCATGCGCCGGTTCTGGGCGAACTCGTGGAGAACCTGGCCGCCATCGATCTCGTTCACCCGGATGCCGTGCGGCTGCGAGAGGCGCTTCTCGACGTGGTCGCGGACGGGGCACCCGTCGACGCGGCGGCGAAGGGTGATCCCTGGCTCAGGCACGCCCTCGAGAAGGCCGGCCATGCGCCAACGCTGGTCAGGCTTGCGTCAGCCGTGCGTCCTGGAGACCGCTGGTGCCTTGACTCGGCGGCCGATCCCTTGGAAGTGAGGAATACGTTGCGTCAGGCGATGACCTTGCACAGGCGCGCCCTCACGCTACATATCGAACTCAGGCTGGCGGAAACGGCCTTCGCCCAGGACGATACCGAAGCGAACCTCGCCTGGATCCGCGATCTGCAGGTGCAGATCTCCGCGATCGAAGGTGTCGAGGCCGATCGGGACGCCCTGGCGGCCGAGACGAAGCCTGAAGAAGGGGATTGAGACCGAACGCCGGAAGGGTGCGACTGCTTGCCGCAGTCCGCTGGTTCCATGCGTTCGTCGGGGTACTTGGTGCTGCAGGGGTGCAGGACCCGTCGGGACGTCGCATTCGCCGCACGGAATGTTCCGGGTGGCGGAACGGTTAAGTGGCACTTAAGCGATTCGCGAGTCTGATGGGGCAAGATGCGGAGCGGGCGGATGGGCGTGGCCTGTCCAGCCCACTCATGCGTGAACGGTGTCGCGCGGGACGTGCTTCGGTACGGGTCGTGTCTGAAGTGGAGCGATGGCATGGCGACGAAGACGAACGAGAAGGCGGACGGCGACGTGGCGGATGTGCCGCAGACGGACAGCCCGCTTCTCGACCTCAGCGACCAGGCCGTCAAGCGTATGATCAAGCTCGCGAAAAAGCGCGGGTTTGTGACTTACGAGGAGCTGAACGAAGTCCTTCCGTCCGAAGAGGTGACCTCCGAGCAGATCGAGGACATCCTCGCCATGCTCAACGAGATGGGGATCAACGTCGTCGAGTCGGAGGAGGCTGACGGCGAGCGGCCCGAGGCCGCCGAGGGCGCCGACGAGGAAGAGGAGAGCGGCGATCTCGTCGAGGCCGCGCCGCGTGCCGTCGTGGCCAAGGCCGAGCGGGCGGAGCCTGCCGACCGAACCGACGATCCCGTGCGCATGTACCTGCGCGAGATGGGGTCGGTCGAGCTTCTGTCCCGCGAGGGCGAGATCGCCATCGCCAAGCGCATCGAGGCTGGTCGCGAGGCCATGATCGCCGGGCTCTGCGAGAGCCCGCTGACCTTCCAGGCCATCATCATCTGGCGCGACGAACTCAACGACGGCAAGGTCCTGCTGCGCGACATCATCGACCTCGAGGCCACCTATGCCGGCCCGGAGGGCAAGGGCGCGCCCAAGGAGGGCGAGGCCGAGGAGGAGACCGAGGCGCGGGCCGA
>CAZJCW010000157.1:0-10225 GCA_964544365.1 uncultured Alsobacter sp. | reverse complement strand
GCGCCCGCGCGACGAGTTCCTGGCCCGTCCCGGACTCGCCCGTGATCAGGACGGTGAGGTCCGTCTGCATCAGGCGCGCGAGCGCGCGGTAGATCTCCTGCATCGCCGGCGAACGGCCGACGAGCGGAATGTCCTCGGGCTGCTCGGCATCGGGCGAGGCGACCGGCGCCTTCGGGCGCGACAGGGCCCGCGCAACGATCGCCATCAGCTCCTTCAGGTCGAACGGCTTCGGCAGGTATTCGTAGGCGCCGCGCTCCGACGCCTTGATCGCGGTCATGAACGTGTTCTGCGCGCTCATGACGATGATCGGGAGGTCGGGCCGCAGCTTCTTGATGCGCGGCAGGACGTCGAAAGCGTTCTCGTCGGGCATCACGACGTCGGTGACGACCAGGTCGCCCTCGCCGGCGGCAACCCACCGCCAGAGGCCGGAGGCCGTACCCGTCGAGCGGACCTCATAGCCGGCCCGGGCCAGGGCCTGATTGAGGACAGTGCGGATCGCCGCGTCGTCGTCGGCCACGAGAATGGTGGCATTGGCCATGGGTTGCGACCCTTTACTGTTCTGACGCGCGCCCGTCACGCGCCGCGTGCATCGGCATGAGAACGCGGAACGTGGTTCGGCGAGGAAGAGATTCGCATTCCACGACACCTCCATGGTCGCCGACGATCTTCGCCACCATTGCAAGACCGAGGCCACTGCCGGAGGCCTTCGTGGTCACGAACGGATCGAACAGATTGCGGATCAGATCCGGCGGAACGCCCGGACCGTTGTCCCGCACGCAGAATTCCAGCGGCAGGCTGACGCGGTCCTGCGAACCCGGCACCGTGATGCGAACACCCGGGCGGAACGCCGTGGTCAGCTCGATCTCGCCGTCGAGCGCATCGGGCCCGATGGCCTCGGCGGCGTTCTTCACGAGGTTCAGGAACACCTGGACGAGCTGATCGCGATTGCCCAGGACCGGCGGGAGGGAGGGATCGTAGGATTCCAGGAGGCGCACGTGCCGGGCAAAGCCCGACCCAGCGAGCCGCTTCACATGCTCCAGCACCGCATGGATGTTGACCGCCTCGCGCTCCACCGGCCGGCCGTCGGCGAAATGCTCGAACCGGTCCACGAGCTTCACGATCCGGTCGGTCTCGTCGATGATCAGCCGGGTCAGCATCCGGTCGCCCTCGTCGGCGCCCGTCTCGAGAAGCTGCGCGGCACCGCGTATGCCCGACAAGGGGTTCTTGATCTCGTGGGCCAGCATCGAGCCGAGCGCGCCAACGGACCGCGCGGCGCCGCGATGGGTGAGCTGCCTGTCTATTTTTTCAGCAATAGTACGTTCCTGCAGCATGATGACCATTTTCTGGTCACCCTCCCCTGCGGGTGTCACGAAGACGTCCACAATCCGGTCAGATCCCGTGCGCGGGGTGCCGATGTCGACGCGATACTCGTTCATGCTGCCGCGGCGCCGGCGAGATTCGTCGACGAGAGCCATGACCGGCGAGCCGAACGGCAGCAGGTCGGCCAGCGTGTTCCGCCGAAGCGCGGAACGGCTGAGCTGGAAGAAGCTTTCGGCGGCGGCGTTGGCCTCCATGACCTGGTTGTCCCCATCGACCTGCAGGACGGGCAAAGGCAGGGCGTTGAGGATCGCGTCGGCGCTGGCCATGTCCTCCAGGGGCGGCATGGCGAGGCGACCAACGTCGCGCGTGCGGCTGAGACGGCTCATGCAGCCTGATCCATGGCTTCGGGACAATAGAGGCGCGCGATGATGGACCGCACGGCCTCGGGATCTTCGGATGTCACCAGCCGGTGGCGCATGGACGCGGCGACCGGCACGCCGGCGCGCGCCGCATCATCCGCGTAGGCCGCAAGATGCTTGCGCGCATGGCGGACGCCGACGGCGACTCCATAGGCGGACAGGAGACTGTCGTAGTGGTCGAGCGCGGCGGCCCTGCGTTCCGCGAAGTCGGGCTCCAGCAGGGTCGCGGCGCCGGTTTCGAGCCCGGCGGCGATGGCGCCGACCAGCCACGGACGGCCCACCGCGGCCCGGCCGATCATCACCGCGTCGGCCCCGGAAGCGGACAGCATCGCCCGCGCGTCCTCGAGCGTGCCGCAGTCGCCATTGACCACGAGCGGGATGCGGATCGCCTCACGGACCCGGGCGACGGCCGCCCAGTCGGCGCGGCCCTTGTAGAACTGGCATCGGGTGCGTCCATGGACGGTCACCATCTGCGCCCCGGCATCCTGCGCCCGGCGCGCCAGTTCTGCGGCATTGAGACTGTTGTCGTCCCAGCCCAGCCGCATCTTGACCGTGACCGGTCGCCGCGTGGCGGCGACCGTGGCCTCGATCAGCGTGACCGCATGGTCGAGGTTCCGCATCAGGGCGGAACCGGCGTAGCCGCCCGTCACCTTCTTGGCCGGGCAGCCCATGTTGATGTCGACGATATCGGCTCCGGCCGCCTCGGCGACCCTGGCCGCTTCGCCCATCCAGGCGGCGTCGCAACCGGCCAGCTGGACGACGTGCGGGTCGATGCCGCCGCCCTCGGCCCTCAGCCGCGCTTCGGCGGAGCCCTTCACGAGTTCGTCGGACGCGACCATCTCGGACACGACCAGGGATGCGCCGAAACGCCGGGCGATCCGTCGCATGCCCGCGTCCGTGACGCCCGACATCGGGGCGAGGAACGCTCGCCCGTCCAGTGTCACGGAACCGATCGAGAGGGGCGGCAAGCCCGGCTTGCCGTCGGTCCCGGCGGCAGGCGTGGTGACGTCGGGGGACGGGACGTGCATATTTTTTCAGCGGCCCTGTGACCTGCCTCTATTCTAGCCTCTTTTTGCAGTGCAACAAGACGCTTTCTGCGCGACGTTTTGGCATGCCCGGCTCGCCTGCGCTACAGGCCAAGCTCCTCGTTTGACGAAGCGGCGCAGTTGCGCGACACGACAGCGATGACCCGGAACCCTTCACCCGTCGTGGCCTGCCTCGTCGTCGCCGCCGGACGCGGCGAGCGCGCGGGAGGTCCGGTGCCCAAGCAATATGCCGAACTGGCGGGCCTGCCCGTCCTGGCCCGCAGCCTGTCGGCCCTGGCGTCCGGCGTGCCCGAGGGCCCCCTTCTCGTCGTCTGGCAGCCCGCCGACGCGGCGCTCTACGGCGCGGCAACCGCGAAGCTTCCGCAGGCCGTGCGCGACCGGCTGCTTCCGCCGGTGGCGGGGGGAGCGTCACGGCAGGCCTCGGTCCTGGCGGGGCTCGAGGCGCTGCAGGCGCTGGAAACGCCGCCCGGCCTGGTCCTCGTGCATGACGCAGCCCGGCCTTTCGTCGACGCCGATCTCGTCGCGCGTGTCGTGGCGGCCGCGCTGGCCGAAGGCGCGGCCATTCCCGCCGTGGCGGTGACCGACACGATCAAGGTGATCGACGCGGCCGGGCATGTGACCGCCACCCCCGATCGCGCGTCGCTCCGCGCCGTACAGACGCCGCTGGGCTTCGCGCTCGGTGCGCTCCTCGCCGCCCATCGCCGCGCCGCCGCCGCGGGCGTCCGCACGCTGACCGACGACGCCGCCGTCATGGAATGGGCCGGCCACCCCGTCTGCGTGGTGGACGGCGATCCCGCCAACGTGAAGCTGACGACCCCCGGGGACCTCGCCCGCGCCGCCGAGGACCTCCAACGGAAGGGCAGGCCCCGCATGGAAACGCGTGTCGGCTCCGGTTTCGACGTCCACGCCTTCACGCAGGGCGACCACGTCACCCTCGGCGGCGTCCGCATCGCCCATGACCGCGCGCTGCTCGGCCACTCCGACGCCGACGTGGTGCTCCACGCCGTCACCGACGCGGTGCTGGGAGCCCTCGCGGACGGCGACATCGGCGAGCACTTTCCGCCGAGCGACATGCGCTGGAAGGGCGCCTCCTCCGACCGGTTCCTCGCCTTCGCGATGGAGCGCCTGCGCGCCCGCGGCGGGACGCTGCGGCTCGTCGACGTGACCGTCGTGTGCGAGGCCCCGCGCATCGGCCCGCACCGCGATGCCATGCGGGAGCGGATCGGCGCGATCTGCGGGATCTCGCCCCGCCGCGTCGCGATCAAGGCGACCACCTCCGAGCAGATGGGGTTCACCGGCCGGAAGGAAGGCATCGTCGCGCAGGCGCTCGCCACGATCGAATTGCCGGAGGAGGCCGACGATGCTGCTTGATCCGGCGCTCGAGACCCGCGCGGCCGCCCTGCTCGCCCATCTGCGCACGCGCGGCCTGACGGTCGCCACGGCCGAAAGCTGCACCGGCGGCCTCGTCGCCGCGGCGCTCACCGCCATCCCCGGCTCGTCGGACGTGGTGGACCGCGGATTCGTCACCTATTCCAACGACGCCAAGGTCGCGATGCTGGGCGTGCCGGCAAGCCTGATCGCCACGCACGGCGCGGTCAGCGAGCCCGTCGCCCGGGCCATGGCCGAGGGCGCCATCGCCGCATCCACCGCGGGTGTCGCCGTGTCGCTGACCGGCGTCGCCGGGCCGGGAGGCGGCAGCACCGCGAAGCCGGTGGGCCTCGTGCACCTTGCCGCCGCGCGCCGCGGCGGACCGACCCTTCACCTGGAGCGCCGCTACGGCGATCTCGGCCGTGCCGGCATCCGCGCGGCGGCCGTGCGCGACGCCCTCGACCTGATCGAGGCCGCGTCGCGCTGACCAATCAGGGGCGGTTCATGTCGAGCATGGCCGCGATGAGGTTGACGTAGTTGTCGGTCCACGGCCTGCGGGTCGCGTCCGGCTTGACGGGAATGAACCCGGCCGCCTGAGCCGCCTTCGCCGCCTCATCGCCCCGCAGCATGAGCAGAACCGTGGCAGCCGCCTTCATGCGCTGCTCGAACGGCTCGTCACGGCTGTCGCGACGCACGAAGGCGCGCGCGCCGGTCTCCTCCGCCAGCTGCGCCAGCGGACGGCTCAGGTCGAAGTGCCGATTGGAGATGTGGAAGGCCAGCACACCGCCCTCCGCCAGCCGCTGCCGGTAAAGGGACACCGCCTCGCGGGTGAGGAGATGCGTCGGAATGGCGTCCGAGGAGAACGCGTCGACGAGGATCATCGTGTAGCTGTCCGGCGACCCCGCCAGGGTGAGACGCGCGTCACCCTGCACCAGCGCGGCATCGGAACCGCACACCGACAGGAACCGGAACAGCGCCGGATCGCGCGCGATGCGGATCACCTCGGGGTCGATCTCGTAGAAGGTCATCGCCTCCCCGGGACGGCGCTGGCAGGCGAGGCTCCCGGTGCCCAGACCGACGACGGCCATGTGCTTCACGGCGCCCCCCTGCAGCGCCCGCGCGATCTCCATCGAATCGGCGATGGCGCCGCCCGTGGCGTAGTAGGTGGTGGGATCCGGCCGGCCCGCCGCCGGGCGACCGTCCTCCTCGCGGACTCGCATGGCGCCGTGGATGGTGGTGCCATGGAAGAGCACCCGGAAGCGGCCGTCCTTGCTCTCGGCGATCCGGTGCACGCCGAAGAAGCTGCGCCGGCTTTCGCCGAGATCCGGCCCGATCAGTCCGCCGACGATGACGAGAAGGAACAGGATCACTCCCAGCACGACGCATCGCCGCGCCGAGCGGCTGAAGATCATCATCCCGGCGACCGCGCAGGCCAGCAGAACGAATTCGGCGGCGAAGGTGTCGCCGATGACGAGGGACGTCACCGTGGCGCTCACCGTCACGGCCAGTGCGACGGCGAAGACCGGAGAGATGTCCTTCCAGGCATCCCGCCAGGGTCCCTGCAAGGCGCCGGGCCGGCACAGCAACGCGGCGACCAGCAGTGCAGGATACTCGGCCACCGTCGAGAACAGGTGCGGCGCGGCCAGACCGGCGAAGAGCCCGCCGATCACCCCGCCGATGGAGAGGCACAGGTAGAACTCGGTGAGCCGGGAGGCCGGCGGGCGGCGGCGATAGAGCGTGCCGTGGCAGACCATCGCGTTGACGAAGAACAGGCCCAGCGTCAGCGGCAGCATGACCCACAGCGCGAACGCGCCGAACTTCAAGGAGGCGAGCGCGATCGCGGTGCCCCAGGCCTGTGTCCAGAAGAGCGCCGAATCCGGCACGACCGGCTTGTCGCGGAAGGCCAGGACGAAGGTGAGCAGGAACAGCGCCAGCGGCACGACCCACAGCAGCGGAATGGCGGCGATGTCCGTCTGGATATGGGCGGTCACCGCGACGAGAAGGCCCGAGGGCACCATCGAGAGCCCGACCCACCGAAGCCTCTCGCCCCAGGCGCCCGGCCCGGCGGCAACGGAGTCGCCCCGGCCCGCGGCAGGCATCGAGAAGCCGCCGGCCCGCACCGCCAGGAAGCCGCAGCCGGCGATCGCCACCGCGACGCCGACGAACGCGATGCTCCACCAGTGGCTCTGGGTGTCGAGCGGCAGGGCAGGCTCGAAGACCAGTGGATAGGCGATCAGGGCGGCGAAGGAACCGAGGTTCGAGGCCGCATACAGCAGGTAGGGATTCTGCGCGCCCTGCCCTCCCCGCGCGGCGTACCACGCCTGCAGCAGAGGTCCGTTCGCCGAGAGCGCGAAGAACGGCAGACCGACCGACGCCACGAACAGGCCGACAAGCCAAAGCGCCTCGCCGTCCGCCGGCGGCCTGCCCCACCCGGCCGCGATGGCGACCGGCAGGGCGACCATGGCGAGCGCCATCAGCCCGGCGTGGATGGCGACGGCGATGCCGAGCGGAACATGGCGCGCCAGCACATGGGCATAGGCGTAGCCGGCCAGCAGCAACGCCTGGAACACGACCATGGCGACCGACCAGACAGCCGGCGTTCCGCCGAGCACCGGCAGCACCATCTTCGCGAACATCGGCTGCACCGCGAAGAGCAACAGGGCCGAGCCGAACAGCGTCGCCGCAAACATCAGGCGTGCCCGGGCGGCGCCTGCCTCGTCGATCGCCGGATTCGTTCCCGCCGCCACGCCCATCGGCCCTCCGTCAGGTGAAAAACAAAACGTTCTTCAACCTAGAAGAGCAAGTTGAACGTCCCATTAAGTCCGTCGGCCCGCCCCGCCCCCCCCAGGCGCTAGGGGGCCGGACTGGCGATCCTGCGCCCGCCGACGCCGTAGACCAGGTCGGCGCGCTGCTCGAAGGCTTCCGAGAACTTGCGGAACGCTCTCTCGAACATCGCGCCCATCAGCAGGCCCAGCGTCCGGCTGCGGAACTCGTAGTTGATGAAGAACTCCACGTCGCAGCCGCCGTCCTGCGGCTTGAAGCTCCACCGGTTCTCCAGGTGCCGGAACGGTCCGTCGACATACTCGACGAGGATCTTGAGGCGCGGGCGGTCCAGCGTCACGCGGCTGGTGAAGGTTTCCCGGATCGCCTTGTAGCCGACCGTCATCTCCGCCACGAGCACCTCGGTCCCGTCGTCGCCGCTCGTGCGCCGGCGGATCGTCAGCCCCTCGCACAAGGGCAGGAACAGCGGATACTTCTCGACGTCGGCCACGAGGTCGAACATGTCCGACGGGCTGTGGCGCACGCGGCGCGAGGACCGGAAGCTGGGCATCGGTCGGTCAGCGGCCGTGCCGCGCCAGGCGGGCCGCCTTCAGCTTGGCGAAATCGTCGCCCGCATGATGCGACGAGCGCGTCAGAGGCGAGGATGACACGAGAAGGAACCCCTTGGTCAGCGCGATCGTCTCGTAGCTCCGGAATTCGTCCGGCGTCACGAAGCGCAGCACGGGGTGGTGCTTCTTGGTCGGCTGCAGGTACTGGCCGATGGTCAGGAAGTCGACGTCGGCGGAGCGCAGGTCGTCCATCAGCTGGAGCACCTCGTTCCGCTCCTCGCCGAGGCCGACCATGATGCCGGACTTGGTGAAGATCGAGGCGTCGAGTTCCTTCACCCGCTGCAGCAGCCGGATGGAATGGAAGTAGCGGGCACCCGGTCGCACGGTGAGGTAGTTCGAGGGCACCGTTTCAAGGTTGTGGTTGAACACGTCCGGACGCGCGGCCACCACGACCTCCAGCGCGCCGTCCTTGCGCAGGAAGTCGGGCGTCAGCACCTCGATCGTGGTCCCGGGGCTCAGGGCGCGGATGGCGCGGATCACCTGGGCGAAGTGCTCCGCCCCGCCATCCGGCAGGTCGTCGCGATCGACCGACGTGATCACCACGTGGCTGAGACCGAGCTTGGCGACCGCTTCGGCAATGTGGGCAGGCTCATGCGGGTCGAGCGCACCCGGCAGGCCGGTCTTCACGTTGCAGAAGGCGCAGGCGCGGGTGCACGTGTCGCCCATGATCATGAAGGTGGCGTGCTTCTTCTCCCAGCACTCGCCGATGTTCGGGCAGCCGGCCTCCTCGCACACCGTGACGAGCTTGTTCTCCTTCACGATGCGGTTGGTCTCGGCCCATTTCGGCGAGCCCGGGGCCTTGACCCGGATCCACTCGGGCTTGCGCAGCACCGGCTGGTCGGGCCGGTGAGCCTTCTCGGGATGGCGCGGGCGTTCATCGGCACCCGGCGTCTTGCGCGGGTCCTGGCCCAGGGTATCGACGAGCAGCGCCATCGCGGTCTCCATGCGCGGTGTCCGCCGCGCAGCCTGCACCTAGTGACTTTCGACCCCGGCGGCAAGGCCGGTCGGCCGCCACCATCGTCGCACTCCGATCAGCGGGGATCCGGCGGCTGACGCACCTGACGCCACAGCCACAGCACCAGAACGGCACCGACGATGGCCGCCACCAGCGTGCGGAAGAAGCCGTGGACGGGCTCGTTCACGAGTTCGGCCAGCTTGCCGCCGACGAACGAACCGGCGATGCCGACGAGGATGTTCGTCAGGATCCCATGCCGCGAGGCGGTGATCTTCTCCGCGATCCAGCCGGCCAGGAAGCCGACCAGCAGCATGGACAGGAACCCGAGGCCTGGGCCGGGCGCGCCCGTGGTGAAACCGTCCATCACGCGGGTCCGCTCACCATGCCAGGATCCGCGCGACCATCACCACGACGACGGCGCCGATGGCCCCCGTCACGATCTGGTTCAGAAGCGGGTTGGAGATCCCGAGCTTGATGTTGAAGGCATTCAGCAGGAACCCGCCGACGAAGGACCCCACCACGCCGATCAGGATGTTCCGGATGAGCCCGCCACCCCCCACGAGCAGGCTCGCGAGCCAGCCCGCCGCAAAGCCGACGGCCAGGAACACGGCAACGCCCTTCGCATCGACCTTACCCATGCCACCCTCCACTGTTGCCGCCGGCATTCCCGACCGCGTCATTGTCGCGAGGATCGGCCACGGCGCAAGCGCGGCCGTCAGGTGTGGATCACCCGCCCGTAAGCGTCGAGCACGCTCTCGTGCATCATCTCGGAGAGGGTCGGATGCGGGAAGACCGTGTGCATCAGATCCTCTTCCGTGGTCTCGAGGTTCATCGCGACCACGTAACCCTGGATCAGCTCGGTCACTTCGGCGCCGACCATGTGCGCGCCGAGCAGCTTTCCGGTCTTGGCGTCGAACACCGTCTTGACCAATCCGTCGGGCTCGCCGAGCGCGATGGCCTTGCCGTTCGCCACGAACGGGAAGCGGCCGACCTTGACCTGGTAGCCCTGCTCCTTCGCCTTGGCCTCGGTCAGGCCGACGCTGGCGATCTGCGGGTTGCAATAGGTGCAGCCGGGAATCTTGAGCTTGTCCATGGCATGCGCGTGGAGGCCCTTGATGGTCTCGACGCAGATCACGCCCTCGTGCTCCGCCTTGTGCGCCAGCATGGGCGGACCGGCGACGTCGCCGATGGCCCAGATGCCGGGAACGTTCGTGCGGCCCAGCCCATCCGTCGCGATGGTTCCGCGGTCGAGCTTGACGCCCAGCGCCTCGAGCCCGAGGCCCTCGACGTTGCCGACGACGCCGACCGCCGAGATCAGCTTCTCGGCCGAGATGGCCTGCACCGACTTGCCGTCGTCGACCGTCGCGGTGACGCCGGCAGCGGACTTCTCGACCTTCGTCACCTTGGCGCCGGTGACGATCTTCATGCCCTGCTTCTCGAAGCGCTTGCGTGCCAGCGCGGCGATCTCCGCATCCTCGACCGGCAGGATCTGCGGCAGAAGCTCGATGACGGTCACCTCCGCGCCCATCGTGCGGTAGAACGAGGCGAACTCGATGCCGATGGCGCCCGAGCCCATCACGAGCAGGGACTTCGGCATCGCCTGCGGCACCATCGCCTCGAAATAGGTCCAGATCTGCTTGCCGTCCGGCTCGATGCCCGGCAGGACGCGCGGCCGCGCGCCGGTGGCGACGATGATGTTCTTCGCCTTGTAGGTGCCCTCCCCCAGCG
>CAZJCW010000156.1:0-10248 GCA_964544365.1 uncultured Alsobacter sp. | reverse complement strand
CGATCTCGTCCTGCTCGATCTCACCATGCCGGGGGTCCAGGGCTTTTCGGGCCTCATGTACTTGCGCGCGCAGCACCCAGGAACGCCTGTCGTGGTTGTATCCGGCAACGAGGACCGCGGCGTGATCCGCCGGTGCATCGAGTTCGGGGCCTCGGGCTTCATCCCGAAGTCGGTCGACGTCGATACGATGCGCGGAGCGATCCGCGCCGTGCTCGACGGCGGCACCTGGACACCGTCGGACGTCGACCTGTCGTCGCCGGCCGATCGCGAGACGAGCGATCTGGTCAAGCGCCTGGGCAGCCTCACGCCGCAGCAGGTGCGCGTGCTGATGATGTTGTCCGAGGGGCTTCTGAACAAGCAGATCGCCTACGAACTGGGCGTGTCGGAAGCCACGGTGAAGGCCCACGTCTCCGCCATTCTGCAGAAGCTCGGCGTCGAGAGCCGCACGCAGGCCGTCATCGCGGCATCAAAGATTGCCGCCGGACAACCCGTTCCGCTGGGTTCGGCCTGACCGTCCCGGGTCGGCAGTCCGCCGATCCGGCCGGGATCACATGGGAGTACCGATGGCTCAGGACCTCTCTCGCATTCTCGGCGGCTCGCCGGGCTCCGTGCTGTTGAAGCTGGTGTTCATGTCGCTGCTGGTCGGCGCGTTCCTGGCGCTGTTCGGGCTGACCCCGCCCGACATCATCCGCGGCATCAAGAACCTGATCGACGGCATCCTGGACCTCGGCTTCGGGGCCGTTCGCGAGGTGCTGCGCTGGCTGGTCTACGGCGCCGTCATCGTCGTCCCGGTATGGCTGGTGATGAGGCTGCTCGGCGGCAACAAGAGCTAGCACCCGGGTCGGCGCCGCGCATGGCGGTCGCCGATCAGCTTCCCGGAAAAGGCTCCGCGCAGAGTTCCTTGGCACGGCGCCCGACAAGCCGGTCGAGCCCGCCGGCCGCATCTGCCGCGGTCGCAAGCCCCGCCTTGATCTCGTCGACGAGCGAGGGCCCGGCGTAGACCAACCCGGAATAGAGTTGCACCAGCGTCGCCCCCGCCTCGATCTTCTGCAGCGCGCTCTGCGCCGAGTGGATCCCGCCCACCCCGATGAGCGGTATCGCCCCGTCGAGGCGGCACCACGTCTCCGCCAGCACCCGCGTCGAGAGCGGGAACAGCGGCCGGCCCGACAATCCGCCCTGCTCGGCGGACAGCACCTTGTGGCGCAGGCTGGCCGGACGCGACACCGTCGTGTTGGAGACGATCAGCCCGTCGACGGCCCGTCGCTTCACGACCGCGGCGATGCCGTCGAGGTCGCCCTGGGACAGGTCGGGCGCGATCTTGAGCAGCACGGCCCGCCGCGGCCCCGATGCGGCAGCGGCGTCACGCGCTTCGATGACGCGGGCCAGCAGGTCATCGAGCGCAGCCTCGTGCTGCAGGTCGCGCAGCCCCGGCGTGTTGGGCGAGGACACGTTGACCGTGAAGTAGGACGCCAGCGACGCGAAGCGCGCGATGCCCGCGACATAGTCGGCGGCGCGGTCCTCGGTGTCCTTGTTCGCCCCGACATTGACGCCGACGATCCCGCCGCGGCCGGCACGTGCCGACAGCCGCTCGAAGGCCGCGTCATGACCTGCGTTGTTGAAGCCGAGCCGGTTGATCACGCCTTCATCGTCCGGCAGCCGAAACATCCGCGGCTTCGGGTTGCCTGCCTGGGGACGCGGCGTCAGCGTGCCGACCTCGGTGAAGCCGAAGCCCAACCCGAGCAGGGCATCCGGCACCTCGGCGTTCTTGTCGAACCCGGCCGCCATGCCGACCGGATTGGGGAACCGCAGCCCGAACGTCTCCACCGCCAGCGAGGCCGGGTCGGCACAGGGCGGCAGGGAGAACGCCTGCAGCGCGCGGATGGTGAGGTCGTGCGCCGCCTCGGCATCCATCGTCCGCAGGAGCGGAAGCATCGTCGCGGACAGGCCGCGCAGGGCAAGAGCGCGAATCACGTGGGCACATCCTCGGGTATGATCGGCGTGCCGTCGGGCGCGAGCGGCACCGGCCGGACACGCACGACGGACGACAGTTCGAGCGGTCCATACAGGTGCGGGAAGAGGTCTCCGCCCCGCGACGGTTCCCAGCGCAAGCTGGAGCCTAGACGTTCCGTCTCGACCTCCACCAAAAGAAGGGACGCAACGTCAAAAAAGTGCCGCCTCGCCGTCTCCCGCACTTGCTCAGATGTTGATAAATGGATGTAACCGTCGGAAAGGTCGAGCGGAGAGCCGCGAAAAATGCCTGCCGCAAGAGCAGCTTTCCACAATTCGTCAGGCAGCAGTTTATATATGATTGTCACGATACGAGTTCCGGTGCAGACATCTTATGCTTAAGGTTGCGTCCGGGGGGGAGCAACCACGACGGCGGCGGCGGAAGGCTTGGGGGCGGATAATGACAGGGTGGTTGTCGTCTTCGCCGGCGGGGGGCAACCCTGCCACGCGGGGCCAAGGGGGGTCCATGCTGACACACGGGCAGATCTGGACTGCCATCGATGCGATCGCCGCGCGATACGGATTGACCGCATCGGGGCTGGCAAAGCGAGCCGGTCTCGATCCGACGACCTTCAACAAGTCCAAGCGTGTCTCTCCCGATGGGCGATTGCGCTGGCCGTCCACGGAGTCGCTGGCAAAGGTGCTCGACGCCACCGGCGCGTCTCTCGACGAATTCATGGCCCTGGTCGGTGCCAGCGGACCGCAGCCCTCCAGCCGGACGCTGCCCCTTCTCGGGATCGCGGATGCGGGCCGCGACGGCTTCTTTGCGCCGGACGGACAACCAGTCGGATCCCATTGGGAGGAAATCAACTTCCCCGACCTGCCGGCTCAGGGAGCCTATGCGCTCGAGGTCACGGGCGAGAGCATGATGCCCCTGTACCGAAAGGGTGACATCCTCGTCTGCTCGCAGACCGCTCCCGTCCGGCGCGGCGACCGTGTCGTCGTCAAGACCAAGGCGGGCGAGCTCATCGTCAAGGAGTTGAAGCGGCGCACGGCCAAGACCGTCGAGCTGTCGTCCCTGAATCCGCAGCACGATGACATCGTGCTGCCGAGCGACAGCGTCGCCTGGATCGCCCGGGTGATGTGGGTCAGCCAGTAAGGCTTCAGGCCAGCAGAAGCCAGAAGCCGCGCAGCACGTAGAAGGCGCTGATCGTGTTGATCAGCAACCGGCTCCAGTGCTTGAAGCCGCTGTCGGTCATCCGGTGGAGGATGCGGGCCGCGAGGGTCGTACCCAGCACCGAGCACAGCGCGAGGACGCCGAGAAGCCACGCGGGAGGCAATTCGCCGAGCGCCGAGGCGAAGGTCCCGAAATAGGCGACGCGCAGCAGGTGGCCGACGACCTGCGTCGCGGCCTTGGTGGCAACGATCTGCTTGCGGTCCAGAGGGCTGCGATTGAAGAACAGGTCGAGGATGCTGCCGGTCGCACCGGCGATCAGCTGCAGCACCATGAGCACCAGTCCGCACAGGAACGGAGCACCGCGGCGCGCGATGTCGGGCGCCAGCGATGCCGGCAGCCGGTTCGCCACGAACGGTAGCGAGCCGAGCAGGATGTAGATCAGCGCCTTGTCCGGCAGGAAGGCGATGAGCTTCATCAGCCCGAAGCTGACCAGCGCTCCCGCCGCATAGCCGGCGACGATGCGCCACGTCACGTGGTCGCGCCAAAGCCAGGTGCGCCAGCCATTGGCCACGAGCTGGATCAGGCCGAACAGGACCATGGCGGGTGCCACGTCCATCATCAGCAGCAGCACGCCGAGCAGGATCATGCCGCCGGCCATGCCGAAGACGCCGGACAGCACGCTGGTGCCGAAGACGACCCCGGCGAGCAGCGTGAGCGAGCCCGCCCCCACGATCACGCCGGCCGGCCCTCCACGTCAGCCGGCCTTGCGGGAGGCCAGGAATGCCTGATGGTCGGAGATGATTTGCCCCGTCAGTGCCTTGGCGATGAGGGCGCGGGTTTCCGCCACGCCGTAAAGCGCGATGAAGGACCCGAAGCGGGGACCGCGCTCATTGCCGAGCAGGACCCTGTAGATGGTCTGGAACCACTGCTGGGACACGCCGGGGCGGCCGTCGGGGCTCTTGGACTTCCCGCTGAGATCCGGAAAATGACGACGGCCCACCTCGTAGACCACCGCCTGAAGGGCCTCGGCGTCGGTCGAGCCCAGATGCTCCGCCAGCGCCTCGGAAAGATCCGCGAGCGCCGCCCGCTCCGCATCGCCGGCAGGCTGGTAGACCTTGGCCGGCCGCACGAAGTCGCGGAAGTAGGCGACGGCATAGCCGACCATCCGGTCGAGACGGGGGTGGTTCTGCGGCGAGGCGGCCGGGGCGTAGCGCCGCAGGAAGCCCCACAACACCTGCGGGTCCTCGGTGTTGGCCACTGCCGCGAGGTTGAGCAGCATGGCGAAGGACACGGCCGTGCCGCTGTCGCTGCCGGCGGCCGCGATCGTCTCCGCAGGCGGCGGATGACCCGAATGGATGTGCCACACCGGGTTGCCGAGTTGCTCGCGCAGCGCCTGGTTCGGGTACTTTTCCAGGAAGCTGAGATAGTCGTCCGCATTGCGCGGGATGACGTCGAAGTGCAGCTTCTTCGCCTCGCGCGGCTTCTGGAACATGAACAGCGAGAGGCTCTCCGGGCTGGCATAGGCAAGCCAGTCCTCGATCGTCAGGCCGTTGCCCTTCGACTTGGAGATCTTCTGCCCCTTGTCGTCGAGGAAGAGTTCGTAGTTGAAGCCGTCTGGCGGCGTTCCGCCCAGAGCGCGGCAGATCTCGCCCGACAGCTTGACGCTGTCGATCAGGTCCTTGCCCGCCATCTCGTAGTCCACGCCGAGCGCCACCCACCGCATCGCCCAGTCAGGCTTCCACTGCAGCTTGCAGTGTCCGCCGGTGACAGGGGTCTCGAAGCGCCGGCCGTCCGCCGGGTCGCGCCACACGATGGTGCCGGCATCCCGCTTCACCTCGTCCACCGGAACCTGCATGACGATGCCGGTCTCGGGGTGGATCGGCAGGAAGGGCGAATAGCTCTGCGCCCGCTCCTCGCGCAGCGAGGGCAGCATGATGCTCATCACCGCATCGTAGCGGGCCAGCATCAGCAGCAGGGTCTGGTCGAAGCGGCCGGCCTTGTAGCACTCGGTCGAGGACAGGAACTCGTACTCGAAGCCGAAGTGATCGAGGAAGGCGCGAAGCCGGGCGTTGTTGTGCTCGCCGAAGCTCGCATGCGTGCCGAAGGGGTCGGGCACCTGCGTCAGCGGCTTGCCGAGATAACGCGCCATCTCCTCGCGGTTCGGCACGTTGTCCGGAACCTTGCGCAGACCGTCGAGATCGTCGGAGAAGGCGACGAGCCGCGTGGGGATACGATCCTCGGTGAGGACGCGGAAGGCGTGCCGAACCATCGTGGTGCGCGCGACCTCGCCGAAGGTGCCGATGTGCGGCAGTCCCGAAGGTCCGTATCCCGTCTCGAACAGCACCTGCGTCTGCCCGGTGCGCTTGACCCGCTCGACCAGCTTGCGCGCCTCCTCGAACGGCCACGCGCTGGCCTGGGCGGCGGTTTCGAGCAGGCTCGTCGTATCGGCAGGCGCAGTCATGGCGCGTCGGTCCGGCAAGGTCGAATCGGGTTGGTCGGCCCACCGGACAAGCCGGGGCCGCAGGGAGGCGGCACACTATGGACGATGCCGCCGCCGGTCAACGATGCCGCGCAGGGGGGCCAGCAGCCGACCTGCGGCTCAAGAGCCGTCAGTAGAAGCCGACCGGGAAGTACCGCAGATACAACTCCGCGTGCAGGCCCGTCTCGGCCACGCGCTGCAGGGCATAGTCCACGGCGCGCCGGAGCACCGCCTCGTTCTGCCGCATCACGACCACGACGCCCTCGCCGAACCAGCGGCTCTCTGTGTAGGCGCCGCCGGAAAAGGCGCAGCAGCGCGCGCCTTCGTTGCCGTTGAGCCAGATCGCGAGAGTCAGGCCGTCACCGAACAGAAGGTCGGCTTCGGCGCGCTGGAAGCCGGCGAGCGCCTTGTCGAGGTCGTCGAAGGGTTTGAGCACGGCGGCAGGAAAGAACGTGCGGACATAGGCTTCATGCGCGCTGCCCGCGACGACCGCGACGGTGCGGCCGGAAACCGTCTCGGGCGTCACCGGCTCCCCCGGCGCCCGGGCGACGAAGCGGCCCGGCGTCCGCAAATAGGGTCGTGACAGTGCGTGACTGGAGCGCAGCCTGGGCGTCGCGCGCATCGAGGCGATCACCGCATCGCCGCGCCCTTCGCCGAGCGCGTCGAGGAGCGTGTCCCAGCGCCGCGCCTGGATGGTGCACGCGACGTTCAGCACGTCGCAGACAGCGCGGGCGAGATCGACGTTGAAGCCGGCGAGCCGCCCATCCTCGGTCATGAAGTGCATCGGCGGATAGTCGTCGTCGGTGAGGAAGCGGATCGAGCGGAGCCCGGACAGGTCCGGCCGCTCCAGCCGCTGCGACGTCTCCCAGAAATTCGGCAGCGTGACCGCCGGTGCCGTGCCTGAAGCCCCCCCGGGGGGTGCGGACTGCTGCGCGAAAACCACCGTCGGCGCAACCAGCGGAACCTGCAGCAGCAGGTTGAATAACACCGCGATGCACGCCCAACGATTCAACCCTGCCTCCGTGGCGGCGGTCCGGTCGCGACGCTTCAATGTCGCACGTGTCCGTTGCTTAGCACCGACGGGCGCGTCGGGAAACGCAGGAGTACCGCAATGACGGACATCCGGGTCGAAGACGGCGAGGGCCTCCTCCGCGCAACGGATCTCACGTTCCTGCTCGGCCATGGCGTTACGGCCGCTGACCTGCTCGCAGCCGACATGGACGCCAGACGGCAGGGCGTCGGCACGGATGCGGCACTCATGGCGGGTGGATACATGGAGGCGGATGCCTTCTACCGTGCGCTCGCGAGCCATTGCGGGCAAGCCTTCCTGGCGGCACCGCAGGTGATCGTCACGGACCGGGCAGCGACAGTGCTGGCCGCCGGTGTCGCGCCGCTCCGGCCAGGCCAGCAGGCGCGGTGGGTGGCCGCCCCGACCGGGCTGCGCATTCGCCCCCTGCTCGCTCTCGCGGCAGGCGGCCGGCGGGCTGACGGGTTCGCGCTGACGACGCCGGCGCGCTTCGAGCGGGCGGTACTGGTCGATGGCGGCGGCAGCCTTGCGGCAGGAGCGGCGAACGCTCTGGCGGACGGTGCGCCGGGGCGGTCGTTCCGCGACGAGGCGAGCCGCGGGGAAATCCGGCTGGCTCTGCTGCTCGTCTTCCTGGCAAGCTTCTGGATCGGCTATTGGGGACTTCCCGGCCTGTTCGACGTGGCGGCAGCGCTGTGCTGCGTCGTCGCCGTCAACATCGTCGTCAGGCTGGCCGCGACGGTCGAAAGCCCAAGCCCTCGCCTGCCTCCCGTGCCTCACGAAGTCCGCCTGCCGGACAGGTCTCTGCCGACCTACTCGGTGCTCGTTGCCCTGCACCGCGAGGCAACGGTCGTGCCCGCGTTGTGCGCGTCCCTGGCGCGTCTCGATTATCCGCCGGCGAAACTCGAAGTGCTGTTCCTGGTGGAGCACGACGACCTGTCGACACGTGCGGCGCTGGAACGTCACCTGCTTCCCGAGACCCAGCGAATCGTCGTCTGCCCGCCGGGCTTGCCCCGGACCAAGCCTCGGGCCCTCAACATCGGGCTTGCCCTTGCACGGGGCGAGCTGCTGGTCATCTTCGACGCCGAGGACGAGCCCGCGAGCGACCAGTTGCGGCTTGCAGCGGCCCGCTTTGCGGTCGCCGGACCCAGGCTCGCCAGCATCCAGGCCGTCCTGTCGATCCACAATGATGCGGACAGCGTCTTCGCCCGCCTTTGCCGGCTCGAATACGCGGCCCTGTTCGCGGTCATTCTGCCGGGGCTTGCGCGCATGGGCCTGCCAATCCCTCTGGGCGGCACGTCGAACCATTTTCGCCGGACCGCCCTGAACGCCGCGGGCGGCTGGGACGCCTGGAACGTCACGGAGGACGCCGATCTCGGCCTTCGGCTGGCGAGCCTTGGTTATGAGGTCTCCGTGCTGTCATCCGAAACGGCCGAGGAAGCGCCGGCGACCTTTGTCGGCTGGTTTTTCCAGCGCACCCGGTGGCTCAAGGGATGGATCCAGACCAGCATCGTGGCGTCGCGAACGGGCATGGCGAGCCGGCAGGCCGACCCCTTCGCCTCGGTCGTGATCTTCGGTCACGGGTGGTGCACCGTTCTGACTGCGCTGGCCGGTCCGGCTACCATCCTCAGCCTCGGATTCGGCCTGATCCGGGAAACCGGTTCGATCAAGGACACGGCCCAGCTGTCGCTGGGTCTGGTCGTTCTCGTGGCCGGACTGGCTGCCTTGATATGGCCGATCGTGGTCGGCGCGGCCCGCGCGCGGATCAGGCTTTCGCCCGTCGACCTGCTGCTCTTCGTCCCGTATGTCCTGCTGATCTCCGCCGCGGCCTGGGCCGCGCTCTGGGAGATGGTCGTCGCACCGCACCGCTGGAACAAGACCACCCACGGTCTGGCCGGGGCGGCGGGCGGATCAGAACATCGCCTCGAGTTCCCGCGCGGACTCAGCCGGCGCACGCTGGAGGTTGAAGCCGCCGACGAAGCGCCCGCGCTTGTCTATCAGGTAGATCAGCGCGGTGTGATCCATGGTGTAGCCGCCGCCGTCGAGCGGAACCTTGCGGGCGTAGACGCGCCACGACTTGAGCATCGCCTCGATCGCCGCACGGTCACCACTCAGGGCCCGGATGCGTGAATCGAAGCTCGAAAGATACGTCTTCAGGATATCGGGCGTGTCCCGCTCGGGATCGACGGTGACGAAGAAGCTGCGGAGCCGGTCTCCCTTGGGACCCAGCGCATCGTAGATCGTGGTGATTTCCTGCAGCGCGGTCGGACAGACGTCCGGGCAGTGGGTGAACCCGAAGAAGACCAGCGAGGGGGCACCTTCCAGGTCCTTCTCCGTCACGGTCCGTCCTTCCTGGTCGACGAGCCGGAAGGGACCGCCGACGGCGGCGGGCGACTGCCCGTCCTTGCCGGGCATGAAGACCACAGCGACCGCCATCAGAAGTCCGACCGCGCCGAACAGGAAGGCCAGCAGGGGCAAGGCAAGACGCGTGGCCGACGGACGGGCGGGGTCTGGTGACGACATCGGAGCGGGAACTTTCAGAAGCACCAGGCAACGGCAGCGGAGAGCATGTCGACAAACACCGCGTCCGCGCGCGCGGACCACAGGACGAGGCCAGCCGCCACCACCGCCAGCACCGCTCCGCCCCACAGCACGGCCCGCACTCTCCCGCCGGCAGCCGGTAGAGCCGCCAAGGCAGGTTCTGTGTCGCCGGTGCTGACGGTCATGGGCGGCTCGATGGTCTCCATTGATGGCGAAATCATGATCCGCGACACCCCTGCGTCAACCCGCCAGCGGGCCCTGCGGCGGCAGGTCGGCGAAACGACGCCCGGACCGGGCGAGATCGGCGAGCAGCGGCGCCGGCTCCCAGCCGCGACCGAAGGCTGCCTCCAGATCCCGAACGTCCGCCAGCACGGAGTCGAGCCCGAGGGTGTCCGCCTCGAACATCGGCCCTCCCCGCCACGCCGGGAAGCCGTAGCCGTGGACCAGGACAAGGTCGATCGCCGCGGCGGTCGCAACGATCCCCTCGGCCAGGATCTTCGCGCCCTCGTTGACCATCGCCGCACGCACACGCCGCTGGATCAGTTCCGCCGGAACAGGGCGGCGGATGATGCCCTTCTCGGCAGACGTCTGCTCGACTAGGGCCACGACGTCCGGGTCGACTTCGCGCTTGCCTTCCGGGTAGCGATACCAACCCGAACCGGTCTTCTGTCCGAAGCGCCCTCGCTCGCACAGCGCGTCCGCGATGGCGGATGCGTAGCGGCGGACCGGATCCCGCGTTGCTGCGAGCCTCTTTCGCCGGGCCCAGCCGATGTCGAGCCCCGCCAGGTCCGACACGGCGAAAGGCCCCATGGCAAGCCCGAAGCCCTCCAGCGCCGCATCCACTTCGTGCGGAAGCGCGCCGTCCTCGACCGCGAACTCGGCCACCTGCCGCCACACGGCGAGGATGCGGTTCCCGACGAACCCGTCGCCGTTGCCACATACGACAGGCAGCTTTCCCAGACGCCTGGCGACAGCCACTCCGGTGGCCAGCGCTTCCCGGCTGCTGGCTCCACCCCGCACCACCTCGACGAGCCGCATGACCTGGGCTGGCGAGAAGAAATGCAGGCCGATGACGTCGGC
>CAZJCW010000155.1:0-10266 GCA_964544365.1 uncultured Alsobacter sp. | reverse complement strand
ACGAGGATGTGCTCGATGCCCTGGTCGAGCTTGTAGAGCACCCACGCCGCGTCGGCGCGGGACAGCAGGGTCAGCGTGCGCGCGACGAGATCGTCGAAGTCGAGCATGCCGCGCGCGCTTTTCGCCCGCTCGTAGCGTCGCGAGACGGCGTCGGCGAGGCGCATCAGCGAAAGGCTGTTGGCCATGGTCGCGACCGCCTTCCGACGGTCGACGAGGTCGACGATCCGGTCGCGCTCGGCCTCGAGCGACGCGGCCAGCCCGGGGTGCGCCCTGCGGACCGCCTGGGTGACGAGGGTTTTGCGCGGTTCGTCCTCTTTCGTCAGGAAAATCAGGGCGTAGCAGGCGGCGCGCTCGTCGCCCTGGGCCAGGGCAGCCTTGCGGAACTGGTCGGCCTGCTTCTGGTCGGAGACGGCAAAACCATCCAGTGTTGCCGCAATCGAGGGCCATTCGGACGGTGCGATGCCGTCCTCCGCGATCATCCGCGCGACATCCTGCGCCGTCTCGTCCGGGGATATGCCGAGCGCGCGCGCCAGCTGGTCCCGGTAGGCGGCCATGCCGTCCTCGCCGCGGGCGTGCTCCCGCAGCCAGGAACGCAGGCCAAGGGCCTGGCTCATCAGCGTTTCGAAGGCCGCCTGGCCCGCCGCGGTCTCGACGGCCGCGATGGCGCGGGCATCTGCGCCGTCGGGATGGGCGGCGGCGGACGCGAGCAGGTCGTGCCTTGCCTCGGCCAGCATTTCGGCCGCCCCGGCGTCGTCCAGCACCTGGAAGTCGGCCGAGACGTTGGCCTCGAACGGGAAGACGTGGAGCAGTCTCTCGCAGAAGGCGTGGATCGTCTGGATCTTGAGTCCGCCGGGCGTCTCGACCGCGCGGGCGAACAGCCGGCGCGCCACCGCCATGCGCTCGGGCGAGGGCGGCACGCCATCGACGTCCGTCAGCTGCGCGGCAAGTGCGGCGTCGTCGAGCGAGACCCAGCCGCCGAGGATCTCGAAGACCTTGTTCGCCATGTTCGCCGCCGCCGCCTTGGTGAAGGTCAGCGACAGGATGGTCGAGGGATCGACGCCGTCGAGCAGGAGGCGCACGACGCGGCGCGAGAGGACGAAGGTCTTGCCCGAGCCGGCATTGGCCGACACCCAGGCCGAGGCCCGCGGGTTGGAGGCCCTTTGCTGCTGGAGCCTCGTGTCGGCCGGGATGGTCAGGTCGCCGCTCACGCATCGCCCCCGTCGTCGCCCCCGGACGCGCCGTCGTCATCGGCGCCGGCGATCGACCATTCCTTGACCCGGGCGAGGTGGTCGTAGGCGCCGTACTGCTTGCGGAACTTGACGTGGGGCCGGGACAGGAACGCCCGGTCCCCGGCGATGAACTCGCGCATCATCATGGCGAGGCGCTCGACATGCTCGCCCGCGAGTGCGTCGGGGTCGGGTCCGCCGGCGCGGTCGCGGACCGGCGAGTCGACCAGCGCGCGGCTGCCGCCGCCCAGCCTGACATAGAGCAGTTCGCGCGCCGTCCCGCCGCCGGGGACGCCCTCGAACACGCCTGCCTTCGCCATGGCCGCCTCCAGCGTGAGCTGCGGCGAGAAGCCGGTCTTCACCTGCTTCGCCGTCGGCACGGCGCCCGTCTTGAAATCGATGATGCGGTAGCCGCCGTTCGCGTCGACCTCGATCCGGTCGGCCTGGCCGCGCAGCGTGAACCCGATCTCGTCCCCGGGAATGGCGATGGGCAGCGCGCCCCAGACCTCCGCCTCCACGGTCCGTCCGTCGGCCCTCCGGGCGACTTCCCATGCCGCGAGGGCCGCGGCGATCCGCTCGAACCGGGGCCACCAGAAGGCCTCGACGTCCGGTCGGCCGGCAAGCTCGGGCGAGGCCGCGAAGGCCTCGCGGCCGATCTCGATCAACCGTGCCATCGGATCGGCAGGAAAGCCGATCCGCGCCTCCCTTGCGAACCGGCCGACGATCGCGTGGATCAGCGTGCCGCGCACCGCGGCGTCAGGCGAGGCGCCGACGGGATCGAGCGGATCGAGCCCCAGCACGTGGCGGGCGTAGATCGCGTAGGGGTCGCGCACCAGTGTCTCGATCTCGGTCACGCTGAGCGACCGCGGAACGACATCGGACGGCGGCCGCGGCGCCGGGCGCGTGGCCGCGACCGGCGGGCCTGCCGCGTCGAGCAGCCGCGTCAGCGACAGCAGCCTCTCGCCGCGTTCCTTCACGGCCGCCCAGGCGTCCTTCCCCGCCACCGCCTCCAGTCGCTGCAGGAAGCGGGACGGAACGGTGGGATCGCCGCCCCGCTTGCCGGCCCGGGTGAGCACGCAGTGCCCGGCGCCCATGGCCTGAGCGAGATCGTGCGCGGTCTGCCCGATGCGTCGCTCGGGCGACGGAAGCCCAAGCTGCAGCCGCATCGGCCGGTTGATGAAGGCGTCCCCCCTTTGCTCGGGCGGCCATGTCTTCTCGTCCAGGCCGCCCAGCACCACGAGGTCGGCCGGCAGAAGGCGCGCCTCGAGCAGCCCGAGGATGCGGATGCGGGGGTGTCCGGCCGCGGCACGCCGTGCCAGCTGGCCGGTCATCAGCCGGTGGAAGAACGACGGATAGTCCGCGAACGTGCCGGTCAGCGAGGCTGCGGGCTGTTCCCGGGCCGCATCGAAAAGGCCGGCCAGAGCCTCGCCGGCCGGTCCCTCGAAGGCGCCGCCGTCGTCCCCCGGGGCAGGCGTCGCCACCGCCGCGAAGGCGGTCTCGTGCGCCATGGCAAGGGTCATCATGTCGACCGATCCGCCATGGACGCGCCGCGAGAAGCCGGCGAAGGCGCGCGACAGGGCATCGACGACCGCGACCGCCGCCGCCCAGTCGTCCGTCCCGAGACGCTTCTGCGGTCGCCGCGCGCGCCGGCCCGCGCAGATCGCCCGCGCTCCGGGTATGGCCGCGGCCAGCGCGTCCAGTCCGGAGGGGAGCGCCGTCCCTCGCAGGACCCCGATCTCGAGGGCCACCCTGCCGCGACGCAACACCGCTGCCGGCAGCCCGAGCCGGCAACCGGGATGGGCCAGCAGCGCCAGCAGCGAAGCAGCCTCGAAATCCGCCTCGGCCGCCTCCGCGACAAGCCGCGCAAGCGCGCCGGAAGGCGACCGGTCGAGCGCCTGCCCGGCGGAGTCCTCCACCACGATGTCCCACCGCGCGAGCTCGGCCGACACGCGTTCGGCAAGCGAGCGATCCGGCGTGACCAGGGCCGCGAGGCGCCCGGGCGTCTCCAGCGCCTCACGCAGCGCGACGGCGATCGCCAGCGCCTCCTCGCGGTCGTCCGCGGCCTCGAGGACCGTGACGCCTTCGAGGGCCAGCGCGACGGCGTCGGCCCCGATCCTGTCGGCCCGGTCGCGCCACAGATGGGTGGTCTCGGCCGGGCGAAGCGCCTCGGACATCAGGGTCTCGCGCGCCGCGAGGGCGGGAGGCTGCGTCCCGAGCGTCGCCACCTCCTCGCGCCGGACGCCGATCGTGGCGAGGAGCTTCGCCAGCATGGCCTGGGGATGGCCGGGATGGCCGGGGTGCCGGGCCTCTTCGTCGGGAAGGATGGTGGCGAAGCTGTGCTCGTCGAGCTGCAGATCCAGCCCTGGCAGCACGACGGCCCCGCGCGGCAGCCGGGCGATGGCGGCCAGAAGCGCCGCGGTCGCCGGCATCGAGCCGGTCGACCCGGCCGCCACCAGCGGCCCGTCCGGCCGTTGCCGCGCCAGCCGCTCGGCTTCCGCCGTCAGCAGGAGATGGCGGCGCAGCGCGGCATCCATCACGCCGGCCTCGCGGCAGAGGTCCGGCCATTGCCGCGCGACGATCTCCAGGAAGCTTCGCGTGATGTCCCAGTAGCGGCTGTAGGCGTCGGGCACGAGCGCCGAGATGTCGTCCACGGTCTTGCCGTGGATCGACAGCGTGTCGATCAGCGCGCCGAGCTCACCCGCCAGCGCGATCGCGTCCGCCGGGGTCGCGGAGACGAGAAGCTGCTCGTCCTCGTCGAGCCGCAGCAAAGCCCGGTCCACGCTGCGCGCCCACGCGAGCACCAGTTGCGCGAGGGCGAGCCGGCGTGCCGTTGGGCTTGCCTCCGGCGGAAGCGGCGCGCCTTCGGAGGTCTTTCCTGCGGAACCCTCGTCCGCATAGGCCAGTCCCGCGCGATCCAGCGCCTGGGCATCCTCGGCCTCGTCGACGTCGCCGAGCGGCACGATCCGCGGGAGAAGGACGGCCCGGTCGCCGAGGCGTTCGGCCAGAACGGCCGCGAGCGCGCGGGCGGCGCGTCGGGTCGGCACCAGGATCGTGCCCTCGGACAGCGACAGGGGGTCGGCGGGGTCGGGCCAGCCGGGAACCAGCGAGCCGGAGAGCAGGGCGTCCGCGAGCGTCGGCAGGAACGGCGCCCCGGGCGGGATGGTCAGGACGCGGGGACGATCGCGGGCCGTCACTCAGCGTACGCTCTGGACGATCTTCGCCTCGGCGAGCCCGACTGCGTCCGGCGTACCCACGTGCAGCCAATGTCCGTCGAGCCGCAGGCCGAAGAGACGCCCGTTCGCCTGGGCCCGGTCGAAGAGGAGGTTCAGGGAAAAAACGTCAGGCGTGTCGTCGAACAGGGACGGCTTGATGATGATGACGCCTGCATAGACGAACGGCACCACCTGCCGCTCGCCGCGGCGCTGCAGGCGTCCCTGCGCATCCATCAGGTAGTCGCCGATCCCGTCATATCCCGTCGCGGTCGACGAGGCGGCGACAAGCATGAGGAGGTCCATCGTCTCGGGATCGAAGGCCTCGGCCATCCGCTCCAGGTTCGGTCGCGGCCCGTCGATCCAGAAGCTGTCGGAGTTGAGGACGAAGAAGGGCTTCGCGCCGGGTCCGGTCGCGCCCAGCAGCGGCAGCGCCTTCTTCACGCCGCCGCCATTGTCCAGGAGGCGGTCGCGCTCGTCCGAGATCGTGACCCGCGGCGCGGTGCGCAAGGCGACATGCTCTTCCACCTGCCCGGCGAGATAGTGGACGTTGACGACGGCTCGGGCGATCCCGGATTCGGCCAGCGCGTCGAGGATGTGGTCGATGAGCGGCCGTCCCGCCACCTTCACAAGCGGCTTCGGCGTCGTCAGCGTCAGCGGACGCATCCGCACGCCGAGGCCGGCGGCCAGGACCATGGCAGTATCGGAAACGGCGGACGCATCGCGGGCAGGCATCACGGCGGTTCGGGCTCGGTTCGGGACGCCGCGGCTCAGGCGGGAGCGAACAGCGTCGGCGTCACGGTCTCATACCAGACCTTCAGGTCGGACAGAACCGGATGCGCGAGGTCACGCACCAGATAGCGCTGGATGCGCGGCAGGTGCCGCAGATATTGCGGCTTGCCGTCGCGCCGGTCGAGCCGCGCGAAGATGCCGAGGATCTTGGTGGCCCGCTGCGCACCGAGAACGGCATAGGCCTTGGCGAAGTCCCCCATCGCGAAGGCGGGGTCGGCGGTCTTGCGCAGGCGGGCGTAGTGGCCGAGCAGCTTCAGCTCCAGGTCTTCCGGCACGTCGAGCCGGGCATCCTGAAGCAGGGAGACGAGGTCATAGGCCGCATGGCCCAGCACGGCGTCCTGGAAGTCGATCAGCCCGACGCGCCGCACCCCTTCGCGGTCCGGCAGCCAGATCAGGTTGGGCGAGTGATAGTCGCGCATCACCCACGTCGCCGGGCCCGACACGATGGGCTCCAGCACCGAACGCCACAGGTTGACGAAGGTCGCCCGAGACGAGCCGGACACGGTGACCCCCGCGATGTGCGGCAGGTACCAGTCGAGCAGAAGCTCGACCTCGATGGACAGCGCATCCTGGTCGTAGGGTGGCAGCGCGTAGTCGCTGTCCGGCGTCACGGGGATCACGGTCGGCAGCGTCCGTCCGTGCAACTGCGCCAGAACCGTCGCGGCTTCCGCATAGCGCTCGGGGATCGGCCCCGCAGGGCCGACAGCCGGCTCGTCGCCGAGGTCCTCGATGAGCAGGAGACCGGCGTCGAGATCCATGGCGTAGATCTCCGGCGCGCTGAGTCCCTGCGCCCGAAGGGCCTGGTCCATGGCGACGAAGGGGTGCACGCTTTCCGCCAGCCGCGCGATCGCGCTGTAGGGCTTGCCCATCCGCACGGGAGGTCCGTCGGGCCGGCGGGGGCTGATCATGAGGATGGCGGTGCGGTCGCCCAGCGTGAGCCGCTCATAGGCCCGCGTCGACGCGTCGCCCAGCAGGTAGTCGCGGCGGGCCTCGGCCCAGCCCGCCTTGTCCAGCAGCCCGGCGATGGCCCGCGCCCGCTCAAGCCGCGCCGCCCAGCCGCCCCATCCGGTCAGCGTCGCGACCCGGCTGCCGGCCCCGTCGGGGCCGTTGGCCAGCTTCACGTCGAGCCGCTCGGCCTCGACCAGGAAGCCGGCCTTCTCGGGCCATTCCACGAGGACGAGGGAGCCCTCTGCCGCCTCGTCCCAGCCGAGCTCCGCCAGGTCGTCGACGCCGCCGATCCGGTACAGGTCGGCGTGCACCACGGGGTAGCGCGGCGTGTCGTAGGTCTGCAGCAGCGTGAAGGTGGGACTGGGGACGTCGAGCGCCTGGTCTTCCGCCAGGATGCGCAGGAGCGCGCGCGCGAAACTCGTCTTCCCCGAGCCGAGTTCGCCCGAAAGCGTGACGAGGTCGCCCGCCGCCAGGGACGGCGACAGGAGCCGCGCGAGGCGCGCCGTGGCGGCCTCGTCGGGAAGATCCACCGTCCATGTCGCCGACGGCAACCTCGGGGCGGTATCGATGGCCATGGCCGCGTTCCCCGTCATTCCGCAGCCACCCTGTCGGAAATTCCGTCCGCGGGGAAGGTGCAGGTCACGACAGTGCCCCGGCCGGGCGCGGAGTCGATGGCGACACGGCCGCCATGCAGCTCGACGAAGGAGCGCACGATGCTGAGGCCGAGCCCGACGCCACGATGCGTCGAGCCCTTGGTGTGGCTTTCGAAGCGGTCGAACACCCGGCTGATCATCTCGGGCGGGATGCCGCGCCCCTCGTCACGGACCCGGAACACGACCTCGCCGTCCGTCCGCTCCGCCATGACGGTGACCGTCTGGCCCTTGCGCGAGAAGCCGACCGCATTGGACAGCAGGTTGAACAGCACCTGCCGGACGCGCTTGGCGTCTGCCACCATCGAGCCGATCGACGCCGGCACGTCGATGACGAGCCTCAGCTCGGCCTCGGCGATCCGGTCCTGCACGCCTTCGGCCGCGGCCTTGATGGTCTCGCGGATGTCCACCTGGCCGAGCGTCAGCTCGATCTCGCCGGTGTCGATGGTCGCGAGGTCCAGGATGTCGTCGATGATCGCCATCAGCGCCGCGGAGGACCGCAGGATGTGCCCGGCGTAGTCCTTCTGCCGCTCGTTGAGCGGCCCGACGGTGCCGGCCGCCAGCAGCTGGGTGAAGCCGATGACGTTGGTCAGCGGGGAGCGCAGCTCGTAGGAAACGTGGTGGACGAAGCTCTCGCGCAGCTCGCCGGCCTTCTCCAGCGCCTCGTTGCGTTCCTTCAGCGCGCGCTCGACGTTCACCGTCGCGGTCACGTCGCCGAAGGTCAGCAGGGTGGCGCCGTCGGGCAGCGGGGCAGCCGCGCAGTCCAGCACGCTGCCGTCCCGCCGTTCCATGCGCATGGCGAGGCTCTTGCGCGCGTAGTCCAGCCCCGTCACCGCGCCGCGCACCTCGCTCCAGGCCGTCTCGTCGGGATGCAGCCGCATCGCCGAGCGGATCAGCGCCTCCACATGGGGACGATTGGCGAGCTGGTCCTCCGTCAAGGCCCAGAGCTGGGCGAAAGCAGGGTTGAACAGGGTGAGCCGGCCGTCCATGCCGAACACCGCGACGCCTTCCTTGAGCGCCGACAGGGTCTCGCCCTGCACGCGCAGGACCGCGTTGAACCGCGTCTCCAGATGGAAGCGCTCGGTCACGTCGTCGAACAGGTAGGTGACGCCGCCGTCCGGATTCGGGTTCGCGACGACGCGCAGCGTCCGCCCGCCGGGCAGGTACCAGGAGGTGGTGGCCGGCTCGAAGGAGCGGTAGGCCTCCAGAACGCCCTTCTTCCAGGCCCGGTAGTCGGCCTGCTCGGGCAGCTTGCGCTCGTTGCGCAGCCTGTCGAGGATCTCCCCGTCCACGGGCTGCGAGTCGAGGAACGCGGCGTCGAGCTGCCACAACTCGCGATAGGCCGCGTTGCAGAACTTCAAGCGCTTGGTGCCGTCGAAGATCGCCACCGCGGTGGGGAGCTGGTCGAGCGTGATGGCGTGGCTGTCGCGCAGCCGCTTGAGATCGGCGCGCAGCGCCTCGACCTCGGACACGTCGATCGCCATGCCGGCGGCGCCGGTGTCGGCATTCGTCTCGTAGACGTCGAACATGCGGCGGTCGCCCGCCATCACCACGGGGACGCGACCCTTGTAGCTGCCCACGCGGGTGCGCTGGCGCTGGGCCTCCTCGCGGACGACGCGGTCGAGCAGTTCGACGCCCCGGGCGGCGGCCTCGTCGCCGTTCGGCGCCTCGACGGCCCGCGCATAGGCCGCGTTCACCCAGGCGAGCCGGCCGTCGACGTCGCGCAGCCACATCGGATGGGAGACCGCCGCCAGCATCGCGTTGAGCGACGACAGCCGGCCGGTGGCTGCCGCCAGCTGCTCGCGCGCATGCAGCAGCTCCAGCCTGTCGCCGGACACCTCGCGGATGCGCAGCACCGCGCGGCCCATCACCGGACGCCCCTCGGTTTCCAGGATTCGCCCGCCGACGCTCTTCAGCGTCATGCGGAAGGCTTCGCCGCGCTGCTTCAGCCGTTCCACGGCGGCCTCGAGCGCCTGCGCCTCGGCCGGTGGCAGCCAGCTGCCGAAGCCGAGGATGCGGCGTGGCGTCAGCGCATCGGCCACGAGCGACAGGTCGCCCTCGATCTCCGGCTCGCCGCTGCGCCCGCCCCACGACACGATGACCTGCGGCTCGGCGGAGAGCAGGATGTCGGCGCGGTCGTTGCGCGCGCGCAGGTCGGCGTTCTCCGCCGACAGGAGCGAATCGCGATCCGCCCAGCGCTTGCGCTGGCTGATGTGCATCAGCGCGGTCGTCGTCGAGAAGATGACCAGCCCCATGAACACGGCGAGCCCGACCGCGCCGTGCGGATCGAGCCGGGCCGGGAGCTGGGCGATGAGGTCGAGGAAGGAGCCTTCCGCGCGGGCTGGACCGGGCAGGGCGGCGAGAACCGGCGTCAGCGCGGTCGCCGCGGCGAGCCGCCATCGCAGGAGGGACAGCCCTGGGCGCCGTCCTGCGTCGCCGGGGGCGCGGACGCCGCGGGCTGCTCCCCGCGACGATCTGTCGTCTGCCCCCGCGTCGACGGCCATCCTGTGCGGTCTCCATTGCTCACGCGCCGCCGGCCCGACGGCGGCGGCCGGCCGTGGCCGAATCACCTGCACTCTAGACTTGCCCAGACTCCGCCCGGAAGTGGTTAACGGAGGGTTGAAAATGCCATCGATGCCGCACCGGTCCGAAAGTCCGGCGGTGTTGCTCCCGCGACTCACCCGCCGTCATGGGGCGCAGCCGGGAGCGCGGGGAGGAGCGGCTCAGCGTCCCTTGCAGATCTGGTCGATCGCGCTCTGGAAATCCAGGACCTGGCTGTCCATCTGCGCCGCCAGCACCCGCCGGTCGGTGCCGGTCTTGCAGCGGCGATAGGTCGCCGCCGCCTTCCGGAACGTGCCGATCTGCTCGCGCCACGCCGCGCACTGGTCCGACCGGGAGCCGTCCTGCGCCTTGACGAGCCGGGCCTGCGCCTCGGAAAGCTCCGTGTCGAGCACGATCAGGTCGCGCCGGCACTCCGCGGTGTCGACGGTTCCCGCCATGCCGGGAGCGAGCCCGGCCATCAGGCAGGCCAGCGGGAGGATGAGGCGGCGCAAGGCAGGCATGGGCTCCGGTCCTTCATCCTGGCTCCGCCTAGCCTAGATTGAGTTCCTTGAAGAAGTCATTCCCCTTGTCGTCGATGACGATGAACGCCGGGAAGTCCTCCACGTCGATCTTCCAGATCGCCTCCATCCCCAGCTCGGGGTACTCGAGCACCTCGACCTTGCGGATGCAGTCCTGCGCCAGCCGGGCGGCCGGCCCGCCGATGGACCCGAGGTAGAAGCCGCCGTGCCGGGCGCAGGCCTCGCGCACCTCGCGCGAGCGGTTGCCCTTCGCCAGCATCACCATGGAGCCGCCGGCCGCCTGGAACTGGTCGACATAGCTGTCCATCCGCCCCGCCGTGGTCGGCCCGAAGGAGCCCGAGGCGTAGCCGGCCGGGGTCTT
>CAZJCW010000154.1:0-10281 GCA_964544365.1 uncultured Alsobacter sp. | reverse complement strand
GTGCACCATCGTGTGGCGCGTGACGCGGTAATCGAAATCCGACTTCTGGGTCGGTGTCGGAAGTTCGCCGTACAACAGCAGGTAGCAGGTCTCGAGGAAGTCGCCGTGCTCGGCCAGCTGCTCGATCGGGTAGCCGCGATAGAGGAGGACCCCTTCGTCGCCATCGATATAGGTGATCTGCGACTCGCAGCTCGCCGTCGAGGTGAAGCCCGGATCGTAGGTGAACATGCCCGTCTGGGCATAAAGCTTGGCGATATCGACGACGGCCGGTCCGATGGACCCCTGCTTGGTCGGAAGCGAGAGATTTTTTCCGTTGACGGTCAGGGAGGCGGGCTCGCTGCTCATGGGCGCTATCCTTCGGCCGAAGTCATCGATGTGCCTGACGCAGATCTTGCGTCTCGGGCACGAAAGGCCGCGAGTTTCGCATCGAAACACGACAGTTTGCCAATTCCGAAGGCAAACGAACCGGTTCCAGTGTTTTTTCGCTGTGCCTTTCGTGTGCTAGCCGAAATCCCGGGGCCGTTCAACCACACCGAAAGGCGGGTGTCCCCGCGCCGGTGGCCGGCCGACCCCTCCTTGCGATGGGACAGGAGTCCGTCGCCCCGGCGCGCACCCGACGGCCGCCGGGCCATCAGGCCTTGGCGGCCTGGTCCCGGAGGCGCCCGAGGCACTCGTCACGCCCCAGGACGTCCATCACGTCGAACAGGCCCGGAGACGTCGAACGGCCTGTCAGGGCGGCGCGAAGCGGCTGCGCCACCTGGCCGAGCTTCAGCCCGTTGGTGTCCGCGAAGCGGCGCACGGTTTCCTCCGTCGTCGCCGCCGACCAGTCCGTGATCGCCTCGACGTCCGGCAGCAGGGCGGCGATGCGCGCGCGCCCGCCGTCCGCCAGCAGGGCCTCGGCTTTCGGCTCGAAGGTGAGGGGCCGCGCGGCATAGAGGTAGTAGGCGCTGTCGAACAGTTCGACGAGCGTCTTGGCGCGCTCCTTGAGGCCCGGCATGGCCGCCGTCAGCTGGGCGCGCAGGCGCGGCGTCAACGCCGCCGGCGCGCCGCGGGGCGGTCCGATCTCCGGAAGGATCGTCTCGATGGCGGCGACCAGGTCCGCGTCCGAGGACGAGCGCATGTAGTGCCCGTTGAGGTGCTCCAGCTTGGCGAAGTCGAAGCGGGCCGGGGAACGGCCGATGCCCTCGAAGCCGAAGGCGTCGATCATTTCCTGCGTGGAGAAGAACTCCTGGTCGCCATGGCTCCAGCCCAGCCGCACCAGGTAGTTGCGCAGGGCGATGGGCAGGTAGCCGAGCGAGCGGTAGGCGTCGACGCCGAGGGCGCCGTGGCGCTTCGACAGCTTGGCGCCATCGGGGCCGTGGATCAGCGGGATGTGCGCCATCTCGGGCACGTCCCAGCCGCAGGCCTGGTAGATCTGGGTCTGCCGGGCGGCATTGGTGAGGTGGTCGTCGCCGCGGATCACATGCGTGACGTCCATGTCGTGGTCGTCGACGACCACCGCGAGCATGTAGGTCGGGTTGCCGTCCGAACGCAGCAGGACGAGGTCGTCGAGATCCTTGTTCTGCCACACGACGCGGCCCTGGACCTTGTCCTCGACCACGGTCTCGCCCTCCTGCGGCGCGCGCAGGCGGATCACCGGCTTGACGCCGGCGGGAGCCTCGGAGGGGTCGCGGTCGCGCCAGCGGCCGTCGTAGCGCATCGGCCGGCCCTCGGCGCGGGCCTTCTCGCGCATCTCCTCCAGCTCCTGCTGGCTCGCATAGCAGCGATAGGCGCGTCCCTGCGCGAGAAGGCTTTCGGCCACCTCCCGATGCCGCGCGGCGCGCGCGAACTGGTAGACCACGTCCTCGTCCCACGTGATGCCCAGCCACTGCAGGCCCTCGAGGATCGCCTGGATGGCCGGCTCGGTGGAGCGCTCGCGATCCGTGTCCTCGATGCGCAGCAGCATCTTGCCGCCGTGGCGCTTGGCGTAGAGCCAGTTGAAAAGCGCAGTGCGCCCTCCGCCGATGTGCAGGAATCCCGTGGGGGAGGGAGCGAAACGGGTGACGACAGGTCGGCTCATCAACGGGGCCACGGTCCGGAAGAGGAATCGGGAATACCACAACCGGCCGGTGCTGGTTTGTGGCGCGCGTCGTGTACCATCATTGCCGGGCGAGGTTAAGGGCGCCCCCCATGTCGATGCAGGCCGCCGAGAACGCACAGGTCCGAAAGGGTCCCGGAGCGGCGGATCCGGCCGGCCGGGCCACGCCTGGCGGTCGACCGGACAGCCCGGCCGGCCGTGCGCCGGTGGTCGCGGCGAAATCCGTCGCGGGGACGGCCGTCGCTGGGAAGGTCTTGGCGTGGACCGCGGACTGCATCTCCCGTGACGTCGAGGCCCGGCGGCTGTTCCTCTGGCTGCCGGTCGCCATGGCCCTGGGCATCGGCCTGTACTTCTCCGCGGGGTCGGAGCCCGAGCCGGGAGCGCCGGCGTGGCTTGCCGGCGTTGCGCTCGTCGCGGCGGTCATGGCGCGCCATCGGCCCTTCGCGAGGGGCGTCCTGGCGGCGCTGGCGGCGGCCGCAGCCGGCTTCGCGCTGTCGGCCTGGCGCACGGCCGACGTGGCGGCGCCGGTCCTCGATCGCCCGGCCTCCGGATCGTTGAGCGGGTTCATCGAGACGGCGGAGGCGCGGGCCGGGGGAGGGCGGATCCTGCTGCGCGTCCATGCCTTCGCCGACCGGCCGGCGGACCGGCTCCCGTTCCGGGTCCGGGTGAGCCTGCCCGATACCGCGCATCTGAAGGCCGGCGACTTCATCGTGGCGCAGGCCAGGCTGATCCCCCCGCCGCCGGCATCCCGGCCGGGCGGCTACGATTTCGCGCGCGAGGCCTATTTCCAGCGGATCGGCGCCGTCGGTTCCCTGACCGGCCCCGTCGCGCTCGCGCCCGCGCCTTTCGAGCCGCCGCTGGCCTTCCGCCTCTCGGCGGCCGTCGATCGTGCCCGCAACGCCCTGACGTCGCGGATCGTCGCGGTCATCGGCGGCGCTCCCGGTGCCGTCGCGGCGTCGCTGGTCACCGGCAAGCGCGGACTGATCCCCGAACCCGTCAACGAGGCGCTCCGCGCGGCCGGCATCTACCATGTCGTGTCGATCTCCGGCCTCCACATGGTGCTGGCGGCGGGGATGGTGTTCTGGTTCGTCCGCGCCGCCGCCGCCGCGGTGCCTGCGGTCGCCCTGCGCTGGCCGGTCCGCAAGATCGCCGCGCTCGTGGCGATCGCGGCCGGGTGCGCCTACAACGTCTTCGCCGGCGCCGAGATCGCCACGCAGCGCGCCCTCGTCATGTCCGTTGCCCTGTTCGGCGCCGTCCTTGCCGACCGCGCCGCGCTGTCGATGCGCAACCTCGCCTTTGCCGCGCTGCTGGTCATGGCCTTCGAACCGGAGAGCGTTCTGGGGCCGAGCTTCCAGATGTCCTTCGCCGCCGTCGCCGCCCTGATCGCCCTCTACGAGCGGACCGGCGCGGTCGCCGCCGCGGGCGAGGCGGGGCTGCTGCCGTCCTCCGCCGGATCGGCCGGCATCGGCCCGGCCTTGGGCCCCCGATCCCGCTGGAGGGGGCGTATCGCCAGGGCCGTCATCGGGACCGCGGCCGCGACCCTGGTGGCCGAGGCCGCGACGGCTCCCTTCGGCCTCTACCACTTCCAGCGCTTCACCCTGTTCGGTCTGGTCGGCAACGCCCTGACCCTGCCGCTGGTGTCGATCGTCGTCATGCCGATGGCGCTGCTCGGCGCGCTCGCCTCACCCTTCGGGCTGGACGCCCCGTTCTGGCAGGTCATGGGCCTCGGGGTCGAGGCGATGCTGTGGCTCGCCGCGCGGGTCGCCTCCTGGCCGGGCGCCCGGGGGCTCGTTCCGTCGTTCGGAACGCCCGCGCTCCTCCTGCTCGTCGCGGCTGGCGTCTGGCTCGTCGTCTGGACGACGTCCTGGCGCTGGCTGGCGGTCTTCCCGGCCCTGGCTGGCATCCTTCTGGCCAGCGTTACGACGGGACCCGCCCTCGTCGTCGCTCCCGACGGCCGCTCCGCCATGGTCCGGCAGCCCGACGGCCGCCTTGCCCTCGTCGGCAAGTCGCCCGGAACCTTCGTGCTCGATCAGTGGTTGCGGGCCGACGCCGATCCCCGTCCGGCCGACGACCAGACGATCCGCCAGTCGGCCCGCTGCGACGCCACGGGCTGCGTCGGACACCTTTTCGACGGGCAAGCGGTCTCGATCGTGCTTAGGCCCGCCGCCTTCGAGGACGACTGCCGGCGAGCCGCCGTCATCATTTCGCCGCTTCCCGCGCCCGGCTGGTGCCGTCCGGCGCTTCTTCTCGATCGTCCGGCGCTCACGGTGACGGGAGCCGTCTCCGTCCTTGTTACTCCGGACGGCTTCGCCATCCGCCCCGCTCGCGATCCGCTGGCGATCCGGCCCTGGCATCCTCGCCCGCCCGCCGCAGCACGAAGGACCATCGATCCGTCCGCGGACGACGACGAGGCGGCGTGGTGACAACGGTCGGTTCCGTAACGCAGCGGTTGACGCGGAAGGGGGGTGTGGCAAAGATGCAATCCCTATTTTAGCCGCTTTTGCGTAGGGTTACTGCAACACTGTTGCCTGAGCGCCTCAGCGGGCGCGCGCTGGAGGGGAACGAGTGCCGGGGACCTCATGACGCAGGCCGTATCCGCCCTGTCCCACGACGCGACCGACGGCAGTGCGCTGCCGCGCGGAACGTCGCGCGTCTGGGGCTACATCGGCGGCGCCATCGTGGTGCTGGCGTTGCTGTCCGCCCTGGCCAGCTTCGTCGTCCTGGCCGGAATGCTGCCGGTCCCGGCAACGCCAAGGGTCGTCCTGTCGCTCTTCGTGGTCAACGGCGTGCTGATCCTGATGCTGGTCGGCCTCGTGGCGCGGGAGGGCTGGGCGCTGGTGCGCGCGCGCCGGGCGGGCATCGCCGCGGCCGGTCTGCATGTCCGAATCGTCGGTCGATTTGCGTTCGTTGCGGTTCTTCCTGCCGTTCTCGTGGCCGGACTGGGCTGGATGACGCTCGACCGATCGCTCGACGCGCAGTCGAACCGGCAGGTGAGCGAGCTTCTCAATACCTCCGTCGAAGTCGCGATGGCGTATCGGGAATTGCAGTGCCGAACGGTCGGGCGCGAAACCAGCCTGATGGCCGCCGACGTGGGGCGCGCCCGTTTCGCCGTCCAGCAGAACCGTGACTTCTTCCGCGAATTCATGCGCTCGCGGGCGATGTTCCTCGGATTCCCGGTCGCGATGCTCATCCACGCCGACCTCTCGATCATGGAGCGGATCGAGATCCAGCCGCTCGACGGTCTTCTGCTCCCGACGGTCGAGGATCTCGCCGATGCGGGCGAGACCGGGGCCTGCCTCGTTCCACCCAACGGCCGAATCATTCGCGGCGTCATCAAGGTGCCGGGTTTCGACGACGTCTACCTGATGGTGGCGAGGTCCATCGACCCGAAGGCGCTGGAGTTTCCGACGCAGGCCCAGCAGGCGTCGCTCTATTTCCAGACGCTGGCGGAGCGGAAGTTCGAGGTGCAGGTCGCGTTCGCCAGCATGTACGCGCTGATCTCGCTCATCCTGCTTCTGTCCGCGATCTGGCTGGGGCTCGGCTTCGCCAACTGGTTCGTCGCTCCGATCCGCCGGCTGATCCATGCCACCGATCAGGTCGCCTCGGGCAATTTCTACGTTCAGGTCCCGTCGCGGCGCGGCGAGGGCGACCTCGGACATCTCGCCGAGACGTTCAACAAGATGACGTCGGAGCTCCGTCAGCAGACCGACCGCCTGACGGCCGCGAGGGACCTGATCGATCGCCGTCGCCGATTCACGGAAGCCGTCCTGTCCGGCGTCTCGGCGGGCGTCATATCGGTCGATTCCCGCGGACGCATCACGGTGATCAACCCGTCCGCCGAACGCCTCCTGCACATCTCTCGCGAGCGGTGGCTGGGAAAGCCCCTTCATGATGCGTTCCCTGAGCTTGCCGACGCCCTTGCCGATCCGCAGGACCGGCCGCGCGCCTTCCAGGGTCATCTGACGATCAACCGCGCCGGCCAGGATCGGACCCTGACGGTCCGCGTGACGGCGGAACAGGCGTCCGAGGACGATCGGGGCCTGATCATCACGCTCGACGACATCACCGACCTCGTCAGTGCCCAGAGGACGGCCGCCTGGGCGGACGTGGCGCGCCGCATCGCGCACGAGATCAAGAATCCGCTGACCCCGATCCAGCTCTCGGCCGAGCGCATCCGGCGCAAGTACGGCAAGGTGATCACCACGGACCGCGAGGTTTTCGAGCAGTGCACCGACACGATCGTGCGGCAGGTGGACGACATCAAGCGCATGGTCGACGAGTTCTCGTCGTTCGCCCGGATGCCGAAGCCTCAGCCGGACGACGAGGATCTCGCGGCCGTCGTCAGGCAGGTGCTTTTCCTGCTGCGCGTCGGCCACCCCGACATCGTCTTCGAGGAGAAGATCCCGGAGGCGCGGCTCGTGGCCCGCTTCGACCGTCGCCTGCTGTCCCAGGCCGTCACCAACATCGTGAAGAACGCTGCCGAATCGGTCGAGGCCGTTCCTGAAGGCGACCGGGGGCAGGGCAGGGTGACTGTTTCGGTTCGCCGCGATGCGGATCGCCTGACGATCGAGGTGGCCGACAACGGCAAGGGCTTCCCGTCGGAGAACCGCCAGCGTCTTCTCGAGCCCTACATGACGACCCGGGAAGGAGGCACGGGCCTCGGCCTTGCCATTGTCGGCAAGATCATGGAGGAGCATGGCGGCGGCATAGAACTTCTCGACAATCCCGCAGTTCCGCGTGGCGCCGTCGTCCGCCTCTGGATGCCGGCCGATCCGGCGTCCGTCGCCGGCGATCCTCCGGCCTCGTCTCGTCAGTCAACCGCCGCGGTGGTCGGCTCGTGAGGCTCGATCCATGACCGCCCGACCCGAATGGAGAAGCGCACGATGAGTGCCGACATCCTGATCGTCGACGACGAAGCCGATATCCGCGAGCTCGTGGCGGGGATCCTCGACGACGAAGGCTATCGCTGTCGCACCGCCGGAAACTCCGACGAGGCCTTGGGCGCCATCGAGGCGCGTCGTCCGCAGCTCGTGTTCCTGGATATCTGGATCCAGGGCAGCCGGCTCGACGGTCTCCAGCTCCTGGACATCATCAAGGAGCAGCATCCGGACCTTCCGGTCGTCATGATTTCCGGGCACGGCAACATCGAGACCGCCGTATCCGCGATCAAGCGCGGCGCCTACGACTTCATCGAGAAGCCCTTCAAGGCGGACCGGCTCGTGCTGGTGGCGGAACGGGCGCTCGAAGCGTCTCGCCTGAAGCGGGAGGTGAAGGAACTGCGCGTCAAGGCCCAGCAGGGCAGCAAGATCATCGGACACTCGCAGGTCTCGAACCAGCTCCGGCAGACGCTCGAGCGGGTCGCGGCGACGAATGCGCGGGTGATGATCGCCGGCGCACCGGGATCGGGGAAGGAACTTGCGGCCCGCACGATCCATGGGTTGTCCAACCGGTCCTCCGGGCCCTTCGTGGCCATCAATGCCGCGACCATCACGCCCGAGAACATGGAGATCGAGCTTTTCGGCGTCGAAGGCGGCGATGGCCGGACGCGCAAGGTCGGCGCCCTCGAGGAAGCTCATGGTGGCACCCTCTACCTCGATGAGGTCGCGGACATGCCGCGCGAGACCCAGGGCAAGATCCTGAGGGTGCTTGTCGAGCAGAACTTCCAGCGTGTCGGCGGCACGATGCGGGTTCACGTCGACGTCCGCGTCATTTCCTCGACGGCAAGAGACCTCGCTGCGGAAATCGCAGCCGGCCGCTTTCGCGAAGACCTCCTGCATCGCCTGAGCGTCGTTCCCATCCGGGTTCCCAGCCTGGCCGAGCGGCGGGAGGACATCCCGGAACTGATCGGTCACTTCATGGACCAGATCTCGGCGTCCACCGGACTGCCCAAGCGGGTGATCGCGGAAGACGCTCTGGCGGTTCTGCAGTCGCATGACTGGCCCGGGAACATCCGCCAGTTGCGCAACAACATCGAGCGGTTGCTGATCCTGGCCGAGGGCGACCCGCAGACAGAAGTCACGGCCGACCTGTTGCCAGCGGAGGTGGGCTCGCTGGTGCCCTCGACCCCGAACGGAGCGGGCGGCGAAAAGCTGATGTCGCTGGCGCTCAGGGAAGCGCGTGAAATCTTCGAGCGTGAATACCTGACGGCTCAGATCAACCGGTTCGGGGGAAATATCTCGCGCACCGCCGAGTTCATCGGGATGGAACGCTCGGCGCTGCATCGAAAGCTGAAATCGCTCGGGATCGGCTGACGCCCCGCGGCACAGCATATCAAGAGTTCCCGTTCCTCCGACCGCCGTCGCTCATCGTCTGGAAGCCCCATGTCCCGCATTGCCTACGTCAACGGCCGCTACGTTCCCCATCGCTCCGCGCAGGTGCACATCGAGGATCGCGGGTATCAGTATGGCGATGCGGTCTACGAGGTGTGCGAGGTCTCGGGCGGCGCTCTCGTCGACATGACACGCCATCTCGACAGGTTGGAGCGCTCGCTGAAGGAGCTGAGAATTCGCCCGCCGATGACCCGTGCCGCACTGGTGACGGTGCTGCACGAAACCGTCGCGCGAAATCGCGTGAGGGACGGCTTCGTCTATCTCCAGGTGTCGCGCGGCGTTGCCCGTCGGGATCACTTCCTGCCGGATCCCGCCCTGCCGCCGTCGGTGGTCGTCACCGCACGGTCGGCAGACCGTGCGGCCGCCGCCAGAACGGCGCAGAAGGGCATCGCGGTGCTCACGGTTCCGGATAACCGCTGGGGTCGCCCCGACATCAAGACCGTCCAGCTCCTGCCGAACACGCTGGCCAAGCAGAAGGCGAAGGAAGCAGGCGCATCCGAGGCGTGGTTCGTCGACGCGTCCGGCCATGTCACCGAGGGCGGTTCGAGCAATGCCTGGATCGTGACCAGGGATGGCCGCCTTGTGACCCGTCAGGCCGACACGTCGATCCTGCGTGGCGTGACCCGGACCGGCGTCATGGATCTCGTCAAGCATCGCAACCTGGCAGTCGAGGAACGTCCGTTCACCGTCCAGGAAGCCCGTGACGCTGCGGAGGCCTTCATCACGTCCGCTTCGAACCCCGTCACACCCGTGGTCCGCATCGATGGTCACCAGATCGGCGACGGAACCCCTGGGCCCGTTGCCCTTGCCTTGCGGGCGGCGTTCCACGAGGTGACAGAACTGTCACGGCCGGTTAATCATGGCGGGTAAGTGGCGGGGCGGGCCGCCACTGGACGTCCGGCTTCGGGACAAGCGCAACATCCGCCCAACGATCTGCTTCCAGCAGCCAGCGGGGTCGACTAGCGTAATCGGGCCGAGGCGATCCGGAACTTGATTCAATGAGCCGCGCGACGGCCGTCCGGCTGGATAACTTGGTGAGGGGCAAAAAACCATGGCTGCGGAACGCAACCAGAATCTCCAGGACACGTTCCTGAACCACGTCCGCAAGAACAAGATCCCCTTGACGATCTTTCTGGTGAATGGCGTGAAACTGCAGGGCGTCGTGACCTGGTTCGACAATTTCTGCGTTCTGCTGCGGCGCGACGGTCATTCGCAACTCGTCTACAAGCACGCGATCTCAACAATCATGCCGGGCCACCCCGTATCGCTCTTCGAACCGGGCGAAGAGGGAGCGCCTGGAGTGAAGGACTGATGTGACGGGACCCCGCATACCGAAAGATCCGCCCGAGAAGCGGATCGTCGAACCAGAGAAGACGATTGCGGTCGGCACGCGCACCCTGGTCGTCGGTCCCTATCCCTCCGCGCGTCGCCGATCGGGCGAGACTCAGGACGCCGGTGGTCACGTGAACCTTCGGGCCAACGAGGCCCGTCTCGAAGAGGCAGTCGGGCTTGCGGCTGCGATCGATCTGTCCGTGGCGCAGGCCTTTCCGGCGACGGTGTCATCACCGCGTCCTTCGACCTATCTGGGCAAGGGCAAGGTCGAGGAGATCGGCGGGCTCATCAAGGCCGAGTCGATCGACCTCGTCATGATGGACTGCGCGCTGTCGCCCGTGCAGCAGCGCAACCTCGAGAAGGCCTGGGGCGCCAAGGTCATCGACAGGACCGGGCTGATCCTCGAGATCTTCGGCCGCCGGGCCCGGACCCGCGAGGGCACGCTGCAGGTCGAGCTGGCCCACCTGGCCTATCAGAAGAGCCGTCTCGTCCGGTCCTGGACCCATCTTGAGCGGCAGCGAGGCGGCTTCGGCTTCCTGGGAG
>CAZJCW010000153.1:0-10306 GCA_964544365.1 uncultured Alsobacter sp. | reverse complement strand
GTCCGAGACGAGATAGGCCGCCGTCTCGCCGACCTCCTCGATGGTGACTGTCCGCCGGAGCGGCGCGTTGTACTCGTTCCAGCGCAGGATGTAGCGGAAATCGCCGATGCCGGAGGCCGCAAGGGTCTTGATCGGGCCGGCAGAGATCGCGTTGACGCGGATTTTGGAGGGGCCGAGATCGGCGGCGAGATAGCGAACGGACGCTTCCAGCGCCGCCTTGGCCACGCCCATGACGTTGTAATGCGGCATCCACTTCTCGGCGCCGTAGTAGGTCAGCGTGAGCAGCGATCCGCCCTTGTCCATCAGCTTTTCCGCGCGCTGCGCGACGGCCGTGAACGAGTAGCAGGAGATCAGCAGCGACTTGGTGAAATTCGCCTCGCTCGTCTCGAGATACCGCCCGGTCAGCTCGTCCTTGTCCGAGAACGCGATGCAATGGACGACGAAATCGAGCCTGCCCCAGACCTTTTCGACTTCGGCGAAGACCGCGTCGATGCTGGCGCCGTCCGTGACGTCGCAATGCCCGACGACGTGCGCGCCGAGTTCGGCCGCGAGCGGGCGCACCCGCTTCTCCAGCGCTTCGCCCTGGTAGGTGAACGCCAGCTCGGCGCCGTGCAGGTGGGCCGCACGCGCGATGCCCCACGCGATCGAACGGTTGTTGGCCACGCCCATCACGAGCCCGCGCTTGCCAGCGAGCAGGGAGGAGGTGAGCGGAGAGGCTTCGGGCATGGGAATCCGTCTGGCTGAGCGTGGGCCGTTCGCCCCTCAATAGCCGAAGGCCCGGTCAAGCGAAAGCTTTTGGCCGGGTCTTTTGCGGACCGTCCCGTCCAGGCTGCCGCACGGGCCGTACCGGACGGTCGGCCAGGGACACGCAATCCGCGGTGCGGCGTCCACAATCTGACGGATGCCATGGTTGCGGGACGGTGCTATAAGCCGGCCCGCGCGGCCTCGAGGCCCTGCGTGTCGTGACCGGCCCCAGTACATCGCGATGAAACAATCCGATCCGTCCTCCCCCGGCAGCCGGGACCAGACCGCGCCGCCGTCCGGGAAGCCCGTCGCCGACGCCGCGCCGGCTCACCAGTCGGCCTCTCCCGCCGTGGCTCAGGCCGCGTCCGAAGCCCATGGCCATCATCGATCCGGGCTCTGGGCCCTGACGCTCGGCAGCATGGGCGTCGTTTACGGCGACATCGGCACCAGCCCGCTCTACGCGTTCCGCGAGGCCTTGCTGGCTGCATCCGGCGCCCACAACCAGCCCGGAGCCGGCATCGGCCCCATCGCCCGGGACGACGTGCTCGGCATTCTTTCGCTGATCGTCTGGTCGCTCGTGCTCGTCGTGACGGTGAAATACGTCATCATCCTGCTGCGGGCCGACAACAACGGCGAGGGGGGAACCCTGTCGCTGATGGCCCTCGCCCAGCGCGTGCTTGGGCGGGACAAGACGTGGATTCTCGGCCTCGGCATCGTCGGCGCGGCGATGTTCTATGGCGACAGCGTGATCACGCCAGCCATCACCGTGCTGTCGGCGGTCGAAGGCCTGAAGCTCGTGACGCCGGCGTTCAACGACTACGTCATCCCGGTGACGGCGCTGATCCTCATCGTGCTGTTTTCGGTGCAGAGCCGTGGAACGGCCAAGATGGCCGCCTTCTTCGGTCCCGTGATGGCGCTCTGGTTCGCCCTCCTCGCGCTGGGTGGCGCGCTGCACATCTCCGACGATCCGGGGGTCGTGCTGGCCCTGAACCCGGTCTACGGGCTGGCGTTCCTGCTCAACCACCACATCATCGGCCTGGTGACGCTGGGGGCGGTGTTCCTCGCCGTGACCGGAGGCGAGGCGCTGTACGCCGATCTCGGCCATTTCGGCCGCCGGCCGATCCAGGTGGCCTGGCTCGGCTTCGTGCTGCCGTCGCTCGTCATCAACTATTTCGGGCAGGGCGCGCTGATCCTCGCCAACCAGGGCAAGATCGACAATCCCTTCTTCCAGCTCTACCCGGACTGGATGCTCCTGCCGGTCGTCTGCATGGCGACCGCGGCCTCCGTCATCGCCAGCCAGGCGGTCATCACCGGCGCGTTCTCGTTGACGCGACAGGCCGTCCAGCTCGGCCTCCTGCCGCGAATCGACATCCGGTTCACGTCCGAGACCCATTCGGGGCAGATCTACATCCCGCGGATCAACACCCTCCTGCTGATCGGCGTGCTGGTCCTCGTGTTCCTGTTCAAGTCGTCCGGATCGCTGGCCTCGGCCTACGGCATCGCCGTCACCACCACGATGGTCGTGGATGCGACGCTGGCCTTCGTGGTGATCTGGAAGCTGTGGAACTGGAAGCCCTGGTCGGCCGCGCTTCTGGTCATCCCCTTCCTCCTGATCGATGCGACGTTCCTCGCCTCGAACCTGCTCAAGCTCTTCGACGGGGCCTGGGCGCCGCTGCTGTTCGCCTCGTTCCTGATCCTGCTGATGGTCACCTGGAGGCGCGGCACGCGCATCCTGTCGGAGAAGACGCGGCGCGCCGAGGTTCCGCTCGACATGCTCGTGCGCAATCTCGAGAAGAAACCCCCGCACCGCGTGCAGGGGACCGCCGTGTTCCTCACGAGCGATCCGGACTACGCGCCGACCGCGCTTCTCCACAACCTGAAGCACAACAAGATCCTGCACGAGAAGAACGTCATCCTGACGGTCGCCACGGCCGACACGCCGCGCGTGCCGGAGGACGAGCGCATCACCATCATGCCGGTGAGCGAGCACTTTTCCCGGGTGAAGATGAAGTTCGGCTACATGGAGAGCCCCAACGTCCCGCGCGGCCTCGCCATCGCGAGGAAGCTCGGCTGGACGTTCGACATCATGTCGACGTCGTTCTTCGTCTCGCGCCGGTCGATCAAGCCGGCCGCGCAGTCCGGCATGCCGCTGTGGCAGGACAAGCTGTTCATCGGCCTCGCCCGCAACGCCAGCGACGCCACGGACTTCTTCCAGATCCCCACGGGCCGCGTGGTGGAGGTGGGAACGCAGGTGACCGTCTAGGGAGGCGGTCGCCCTCCCGGCGGTGTCGCGTCGGCGAGCCGCGTCACAGGTCCTTGCGCGGATCCCAGCTCTTGCTGTCCGCCCAGCGCTTCATCAGGTCCTCTAGGTCGCGATCGCCGTCGGGCGGAAGCATGACGTCGATCGTCACCAGCAGGTCGCCGCGGCCATCGGCGTGCGGCAGGCCCTTGCCGCGCAGGCGCAGCGTGCGGCCGGTGGAGGAATTCGCCGGGATCGTGAGCTCGACGACACCTTCCAGGGTCGGCGTACGCACCTTTGCCCCGAGCACCGCTTCGTCGAGCCGCACCGGCAGGCGCAGTCGCAGGTCGTGCCCCTCGACGGCGAAGCGGCGGTCGGGCCGGACGCGGACCGTCACCAGCACGTCGCCCGCGGTGCCGCCGGCCGGGCCCGGATGGCCCTGCCCTTTCAGCCGGACCGTCTGGCCATCGGTGACGCCGGGCGGAATGGAGACCTCGAGATCGCGGCCGTTCGGCAGGGTGATGCGCAGGGCGACACCCTTCACGGCTTCCTGGAGGGTGATCGTCGCTTCGCTTCGCACGTCGGCCCCCGCCCTCGCCCGGCGGGCGCCCTGCCGTCCTGCCGCCTCGGCGCCGAAGAAGTCCGAAAAGATGTCGCTGGCGTCGAATCCCGCCCCGCCGCGCCCCTGGCGGAAGCCGCCGGGCTCGCTGCCGAAGCCGAAGTGGAAATTCTCGAAGCCGCCGCGGCCCGCGCCGGGGCGCGCTCCGCCGGCGAAGCCCTCGAACCCGCTGAACCGGGGCTTGCCCTCGGCGTCGATCTCGCCGGCGTCGAACTTCTTGCGCTTGTCCGCGTCGCCGATGATCTCGTAGGCGTTGTTGAGCTCGGAGAACTTCTCCCGGGCCTTCGGATCATTCTGGTTGCGGTCCGGATGCCATGTCTTGGCGAGGCGTCGATACGCCTTCTTCACCTCCGCCTCGCTGGCGGTGCGGCCAACGCCCAGGACGTCGTAGGGATCACGCATGTGGTCCATCCTCTCGCGGTGCGCGACACGCACCATGCCGGCCACCGCGCCGTTGCCTCAAGGGCCGGGAGCGGACGGATCCGGATCTTCCACCGTCATGTGGGGTGGCTGTTGCCGCAGCGCAACGGTGTTGTGCGGCGGGCTCAGGCGGTCGCCGGCCGGACCTTCCGCAACTGCCAGTGACCGGCGCCGGACCGGCAGGCGAGACCGACGAGGTCCTGCGCGCCCGATTCGAGGCTGATCGTCGTCTTGAAGAAGCGGCACACCTCGTCCTGCCGCACGAAGGCGTCGCCCGCGGCCAGGAACGTGCCCTTGCGCCCCGTCGCGGGGTTGGACCAGCGCGCCGTGACGCCGGTCTTCAGCGGGTCGAGCGCGACCTCCATCGCGTCCTCCGCATAGACGAGGTCCTCCCCGCTCAGGTCGGCCGACAGGACCGGCAGCGGCGTGGATACGATGGACCCGGTCGTCTCGGGTTCCGCGAGCGGCCCGATGGGAAAGGTCATGGAGCAACCGGCGCAAGCCAGCCCGGCGAGCAGTGCGACGGCGGGAAAAGCCAGGCACGGGCGACGCAGCGCCACGGCATTGGTCCTTTTTTCCCCCCGGGCCTGTGCCATATAACCCCTTTGATCCCTGTGGCCGTGCAGGTGGCTGCACTGACCTGAACGGTGATCGATTCATGACTTGGAAGCGTTAATGGCTGGTGACTTCACCGGGTCCGACGACCCCTTCGCCCTGTGGGAAGCCTGGTTCGCCGAGGCGCGCGAGAGCGAGCCGAACGATCCCAACGCCATGGCCCTGTCGACCGTCGACCCCGACGGCCTGCCCGATGTCCGGATGGTGCTGCTCAAGGGCGCCGACCGGGACGGCTTCGTGTTCTACACGAACACCCAGTCGGCGAAGGGTGCAGAGCTCGCCGCCACGCCGAAGGCCGCGGTGGTGTTCCACTGGAAGAGCCTGCGCCGGCAGGTCCGGGTGCGCGGGCCGGTCGAACGGGTCAGCGACGACGAGGCCGACGCCTATTTCCAGAGCCGCCCGCGCGACAGCCGCATCGGCGCGTGGGCGAGCCAGCAGTCACGACCGCTGGAAAGCCGCTTCGCGCTGGAGAAGGCGGTGGCGTTCTATGCCGCGAAATTCGCCGTCGGCGAGGTTCCGCGCCCGCCGCACTGGACCGGCTTCCGAATCAGGCCGGTCTACATGGAATTCTGGCAGGATCGGCCGTTCCGCCTGCACGACCGCCTCGTCTTCCGGCGGCCCGAGCCCTCGGGAGACTGGGAGCGTTCGCGCCTCTACCCCTGATCCGGGGCCGCGACGGCGACTCGATTCTTGACCGACTCCTCCGGACCTGAGCTTATCGCCCCATGCCGAACAGCGTCGCCACGTCCAATTCCCCCCGCCGGGTCATGCTCCTCACCGGAGCGAGCCGGGGGATCGGCCACGCCACCGTGAAGCGGTTTTCGGCGGCGGGCTGGCGCGTCATCACCTGCTCGCGGCACGCCTTTCCCGAGAACTGCCCGTGGGAGATGGGGCCCGAGGACCACATCCAGGTCGACCTCGCCGACGCCGCGAACACGGTGGACGCCATTGCCGAGATCAAGCGCCGCCTGGAGAACGGGCGCCTCGACGCGCTGGTCAACAACGCCGGCATTTCGCCCAAGGGTCTGGGCGGCGGACGGCTCGGCACCATCGAGACGGACCTGCGTGACTGGCAGAAGGTGTTCCAGGTCAACTTCTTCGCGCCGGTCATGCTGGCCCGCGGGCTGATGGACGAGCTCAAGGAAGCGAAGGGCTCGGTCGTCAACGTCACCTCCATCGCCGGCTCCCGCGTCCACCCGTTCGCCGGGGCGGCCTACGCCACGTCGAAGGCGGCGCTGGCCGGCCTGACGCGTGAAATGGCCGCAGACTTCGGACCCCACGGAATCCGCGTCAACGCGATCTCGCCCGGCGAGATCGATACCGCCATCCTTTCCCCCGGCACCGACAAGATCGTGGCGCAGATCCCGATGCGCCGGCTGGGCACGCCGGAGGAGGTGGCAAAGGCCATCTATTTCCTGTGCACGGACCAGTCGAGCTACGTGCACGGCGCCGAGATCCACATCAATGGCGGCCAGCACGTCTGATCCTGCCGCCGGCGACGGCCGGCTCTATCCCGCGCGGCCGATCCTCGCGGCCAGCGTGGCCGTGTTCCGCGATGGCCTCGTCCTCGTGGCCTCGCGCACGAAGCCGCCCGGCGACGCGGTCTTCTCGCTGCCCGGGGGCGTCGTCGAGGTCGGCGAGACGCTGGCGGAAGCCGCCCTGCGGGAGTTGTCCGAGGAGGTCGGCGTCAGCGCGGAGATCGTCGGCTTCGCCGGGCACGTCGAGGTGATCGAACGCGACGCCGAGGGCCGCATCAGCCGGCATTTCGTCGTCAATGCCTTCGCCGGCCGCTGGCTGGCGGGCGAGCCTGTTCCCGGCCCGGAAGCGGCCGAAACCTTCTTCATTGCGCCGCGGGACATCGCCGACCTGCGCACCACGCCCGGCCTCGCCGGCATCGTGGAGCGCGCCCGCGCCGTTGTGGAGGCCGCGCCGTGAGCGCCCGGCGGCGCCCGATGATCCGCCCGGTCGCGGCGGTCCTCGCGCTGCTCTTGGCCGCGCTGATGCCGGTGGCCGCCGACGCACAGTTCTATTGGCCCTGGCAGCAGCGACCGGCGCCGCCTCCCCCGCCCCAGCAGGTGCAGCCGCCGCGTCCACGTCCCGCGACGCCTCGGCCGCCGGCCCAGGCCAAGCCGCCGGACGCCAAGGCCGAGGTCGAGCAGCCCGAGCCGCCTCCCCCGCCCTACGAGCCCAAGCTGCTCCGCCTGTCGGAGATCCTCGGCGCGCTCGCCTTCCTGCGGCCGCTGTGCGGCGGCAACGACGAGCGCGAATGGCGCACGCGGATGACCCAGCTCATCGACGCGGAAGCCAGCACGACGGGCCGCCGCGAGCGCCTCGCCGGCGCCTACAACCGCGGCTACCGGGAATACGCCCACACCTACCGGCGCTGCACGCCGGCCGCCGAGGTCGCCATCGGGCGTTTCGTCGACGAGGGTGGCAAGCTGGCCCGCGAGTTGGCCAGCCGCTACGGCGGCTGACGCATCGCCCGACAGCCGCTCCGGCCCCCTGTCTTTCAGGGGCCGGCGAGCGTCTCCAGGAACCTCACCGGTTCGCCCGTCGCGGGGGTCACGAGGTCGCCCTCCCACATCACCACCGCGCCGCGCACGAGCGTGCCGACGGGCCAGCCGGTCACCGCGACGCCGTCATAGGGGGTCCAGCCGCACTTGGAGGCGATCCAGCGGTTCGTGATCGTCTCGCGGCGCTTGAGGTCGACGACCGTGAGATCGGCGTCGTAGCCCACCGCGATCCGCCCCTTCCGGGCCGTTCCGAAGATGCGGTTCGGACCCGCGCTGGTCAGGTCGACGAAGCGCTCCAGCGACAGCCGGCCGGCGTTCACGTGGTCGAGCATGACGGGAACCAGCGTCTGCACGCCGGTCATGCCGGAGGGCGATTCGGGATATGTCTTGGCCTTCTCCTCCAGCGTATGGGGAGCGTGGTCCGAGCCGAGCACGTCGACGATGCCCTGCCGCAGGCCCCACCAGATGCCGTCCCGGTGCGCGGCGTCGCGGACGGGAGGGTTCATCTGCGCCAGCGTGCCGAGGCGCTCGTAGCAGTCGGGCGCTGTGAGGGTGAGGTGATGCGGCGTCGCTTCGACGGACGCGACATCCTTGTGCTGCGCGAGGAACGGCATCTCCTCCGCCGTCGAGATGTGCAGCACATGGATGCGCGCGCCGACGCGCCGAGCGATCTCGACCAGGCGCCGGGTGCAGTTCAGCGCCACCTCGGGCGAGCGCCACACCGGATGGGAGCGCGGATCGCCGGGGACGCGCAGGTCCTTGCGTTCGCGCAGCATCGGCTCGTCCTCGGAATGGAACGCGGCGCGCCGGCGCGGCTGGCTCAGGACGGCTTCCACCGAGGCGTCGTCCTCCACCAGCAGCGAGCCGGTGGACGAACCCATGAACACCTTGATCCCCGCCGCTCCGGGCAGCCGCTCCAGATCGCGCAGATCCGCCGTGTTGTGGCCGGTCGCGCCGACCCAGAAGGCGAAGTCGCAATGCATCCGGTGGCGGCCGCGGGCGATCTTGTCGGCGAGAGCCTCCGGCGTCGTCGTCTCGGGCTTGGTGTTCGGCATCTCGAAGACGGCGGTCACGCCGCCCATCACGGCGGCGCGGGACCCCGATTCGAGGTCCTCCTTGTGGTCCAGACCCGGCTCGCGGAAGTGCACCTGGCTGTCGATCACGCCCGGCAGCACGTGCAGGTCGGTGCAGTCGATCCGCCGTGCGGCGTCGGCACGCGAAAGGTCGCCGAGCGCGACGATCGCGCCGTCGCGGATGCCGACATCCCCGGTGCCCCTGCCGTCCTGGTTGACGACGGTGCCGCCGTGGAGAACGAGGTCGTAGGTCGCGGCCATCGGGCCCTCCTTGCGGTCGCGGGGAGCACGCGTCACTGTCCGCGCGTCTCTTGATGTACCTGGACCAGCGCATAGGTAACGCGCAGCCGCAGCGCAAGCATTGCGGCGCAATTCGATGGAGATCGGCCATGCCAGCCGCAAGCCTGCCGGACCGGGGTGTCGTCCGTGTCACGGGCGAGGATGCCCGGGGATTCCTCGACGGCCTCGTCACGAGCGCGATGGCCCGCGTGACGCCCGCGCAGGCCGGCTATGCGGCGCTGCTGACGCCGCAGGGCAAGATCCTGTTCGATTTCCTCGTGGCGGAGGCTCCGGAAGAACGCGGCGGCGGGTTCTGGCTCGACGTGCCGCTGGCGCTGGCGGCCGACCTCGCCAAGCGGCTCGGCTTCTACAAGCTGCGCGCGCGGGTGACGGTGGAGAACCTCTCCGGCGTCTGGGGCGTGGCGGCCACGTGGGACGAGGGCCCTCCAGCCGGCACCGGAGGATTCGTCTTCCGCGATCCGCGCCACGCGGAGATGGGCCACCGGGCCATCGTGCCGCGGGACGAGGCGGAGCGTATCGCCTCCGCGCCGGCCGAGGCATGGCATGCCCACCGGATCGCGCTGGGCGTTCCGGAGGGCGGGCGGGACTTCGTCTACGGCGACACCTTCCCGCACGAGGCGGACATGGATCAGCTCGGTGGCGTCGACTTCGACAAGGGCTGCTATGTCGGCCAGGAGGTCGTCTCCCGGATGGAGCACCGCGGGACGGCGCGGACGCGGATCGTGCCGGTCAGGTTCCTCGATGGCGTTTCCCCGACGGGGGGCGCGGAGGCCGTGGCCGGCGACCGGACCCTCGGGCGGATCGGCGAGCCCGTGCCGGGCGGCCTCGCCCTCGCCATGCTGCGGCTCGACCGGCTGGGCGACGCGCTGGAGGCGGGACTGCAGCCCACGGCCGGCGGCCTCGCCTTCGTCGCGTCGAAGCCCGGCTTCGCCCGCTTCCCGTTCCCGGGCGAAGCGGATAAAGCGGAGGGATGACCTCGCTCATCCTGCACCCCGACGGCAAGGCGCGGTGTCCCTGGCCCGGGACCGACCCGCTTTACGTGACCTATCACGACACCGACTGGGGCGTGCCCGAGCGCGACGACCGGGCCCTCTTCGAGAAGCTGCTGCTCGACGGGTTCCAGGCGGGGCTGTCCTGGATCACGATCCTGCGCAAGCGTGAGAACTTCCGGACCGCCTTCGACGGGTTCGACGCCGAACGGATGGTGCGCTGGGGGCCGGAGAAGCTCGATGCACTGATGGGCGATGCCGGGATCGTGCGAAACCGCGCCAAGATCGACGCGTCGGTCAAGTCCGCCCGCGCCTACCTCGCCATCGCCGAGCGGCGCGGATTCTCCGATTTTCTCTGGGATTTCGTCGACGGGCGGCCGGTGCAGAACCGCTTCGCCTCGCCCTCGCAGGTGCCGGCGGAAACAGAGACGTCGCGCCGGATGTCGAAGGCCCTGCGGGCGGAAGGCTTCAACTTCGTCGGGCCGACCATCGTCTACGCCTTCATGCAGGCGGTCGGCATGGTCAACGACCATCTCGTCGGCTGCTTCCGCCACGACGAGTGTGCCGCCCTCGGCAGGAGCTTGTGATGGCGCGCGGACCCGTGGCGAAGGAAGCGCCCCGCGCCTGGCAGAGAATGCTGTCGGGCCGGCGGCTCGATCTGCTGGACCCCTCCCCCCTCGACGTCGAGATCGAGGACATCGCCCACGGACTCGCGCGCGTGGCGCGCTGGAACGGCCAGACCCGCGGCGCGCACATTTACTCCGTCGCGCAGCATTCGCTGCTGGTGGAAGCCA
>CAZJCW010000152.1:0-10372 GCA_964544365.1 uncultured Alsobacter sp. | reverse complement strand
CTCGGCCGGGCCCAGACCGGGCTGCAGGCGTTCTTCTGAGGCCGGGATGACCCTGCCCCCCCTGCATGGCATCCGGGTCCTCGAACTCGCCCGCATCCTCGCCGGGCCGTGGGTCGGCCAGACGCTGGCCGACCTCGGCGCCGACGTGGTCAAGGTCGAGCGTCCGGGCGCCGGGGACGACACCCGGGCCTGGGGACCGCCCTTCGTGCCGGGCGCCGACGGCGATCCGCTGTCGGCGGCCTATTTCCACGCCTGCAACCGCGGCAAGCGCTCCATCGCGGTCGATTTCGAGACCCCGGAGGGCCAGGCGGTCGTCCGGCGACTGGCGCTGCACGCCGATGTCGTCGTGGAGAACTTCAAGGTCGGCGGCCTCAGGAAGTACGGGCTGGACCACGAGAGCCTGCGGGCGCTGAACCCGCGGCTCGTCACCTGCTCGATCACCGGCTTCGGGCAGGACGGTCCCTATGCCGAGCGCGCCGGCTACGACTTCATGATCCAGGCCATGGGCGGCATCATGGACGTCACCGGCGAGAAGGGCGGCGAGCCCCAGAAGGTCGGCGTCGCCGTGGCCGACATCTTCACCGGCGTGTACTCCGTGGTCGGCATCCTGGCCGCGCTGCGCCGCCGCGACGAGACCGGTGAGGGCGCCCACATCGACATGGCGCTGCTCGACACCACGGTGTCCATTCTCGCCAACCAGGCGCTCAACCACTTCATCGGCGGGAAGCCGCCGACCCGCATGGGCAACGCCCATCCCAACCTGGTGCCATACCAGGTCTTCCCGGTCTCGGACGGCCATCTCGTCATCGCCACGGGGAACGACGGCCAGTACCGCCGGTTGTGCGCGGTGCTCGGCGTGCCGGAACTCGCCGACGACCCGGCCTTCGCCGACAACGCCCGGCGCATCGCAAACCGGGAGCGGCTCGCCGCGCTGCTGTCCGAGCGGACGCGCGCGGTCGCGCGCGACACGCTGCTCCGCTCCCTCGAGGAGGTCGGCGTGCCGGCGGGTCCCATCAACACCGTCGCCGACGTGTTCGAGGATCCGCAGGTGCTCTGGCGCGGCATGAAGGTGATGCTGGACGCCCCCCACGTCGCCGGCGGCGTCGTCCCGACGCTGCGCTCGCCACTCGTCGTCGACGGCGAGGCGCAGGTCTCGCGCCGCCCGCCGCCGCGCCTCGGCGAGCACACGGACGAGATCCTGGCCGACCCCGGCTGGTCGGGCTAGCGCGCTCGCCGGGGGCGTCCCGGCCGGATGACAGCACCGGCCGGCCTCCCTAAAAGGGTTTCGACATGCGCCGCGCCCCTCGGGCCGCGGCAGCGAGCGACAGGACAGGACCATGACGGACACGACTGCGCGGACCGGCGGACAACTGATCGTCGACTGCCTCGTCGCCCAGGGCGTCGAACACGTCTTCTGCGTTCCCGGCGAGAGCTATCTCGCCGTTCTCGACGCGCTGCACGATGCGTCGGTCGCCGTCACGGTGTGTCGCCAGGAGGGCGGCGCGACCATGATGGCGGAGGCGACCGGCCGCCTGACCGGCCGTCCCGGCATCGCCATGGTCACCCGCGGCCCCGGCGCCACCAACGCCTCGGCCGGGATCCATATCGCCGAGCACGATTCCACGCCGCTCATCCTCTTCGTCGGCCAGATCGAGCGCGGCGTCCGCGGTCGCGGCGCCTGGCAGGAACTGGACTACAAGGCTGTCTTCGGCAGCATGACGAAGTGGGCGGTCGAGATCGACGACGTCTCCCGGATCCCCGAGATCGTCTCCCGCGCGTTCCACGTCGCCATGCAGGGCCGCCCTGGCCCCGTGGTCGTCGCCCTCCCCGAGGACATGCTGCTCGAGACCACGACCGCCGTCGCCGGCCCGCGCGTCGAACCGGTCGAGACGTGGCCCGGCCTCACCCAGATGGCCGACCTGCAGAAGCGCCTCTGGGCGGCCGAGCGGCCGATCCTCGTGCTCGGCGGCGGCGGCTGGAACGAGCAGGCCTGCGGCCGCGTCCGCCGCTTCGCCGAGCGGTTCGACCTGCCGGTCGCGACGTCGTTCCGGCGCGCCATGCTGTTTCCCGCCGACCATCCCAACTATGCCGGCGAGATCGGGCTGGGTCCGAACCCGAAGCTGAAGGCGCGGATCGAGGCGGCCGACCTGGTCATCCTGGCTGGCGGCCGCATGGCCGAGGTGCCGTCGCAGGCCTACACGCTGTTCGACATCCCGGCGCCGCGGCAGACGCTGGTGCACATCCATGCCGATCCCCAGGAACTCGGCCGCGTCTATCATCCGGCGGCCGGCATCAACGCGACGCCGCCGGGCTTTGCCGCCGCCCTCGAGACGGTGCAGCCGCCCAACGAGATCCGCTGGCGCGCCGCGACCCGACAGGCGCGCGAGGACTACCTCGCCTGGACCGAGCAGCCGGCGCCGATCCCCGGACCGTTCCAGTACGGCGAGGCGATGACCTGGCTGCGCAACAGGCTGCCGGACGATGCCATCGTCACCAACGGGGCCGGCAACTACGCCATCTGGGTCGGTCGATTCATGCGCTTCCGGCGATTCGCCACCCAGCTCGCGCCGGTGTCCGGGTCGATGGGCTACGGCCTGCCCGCGGCCGTCGGCGCCAAGCGGCAGTTCCCGCAGCGCATGGTCGTGTGCTTCGCCGGAGATGGATGCTTCCTGATGCATGGCCAGGAGTTCGCGACGGCGGTGCAGTACGACCTGCCGATCGTCGTCGTCGTCGTCGACAACGGCATGTACGGCACCATCCGCATGCACCAGGAGCGGGAGTACCCCGGCCGCGTCTCCGCCACGCGGCTGAAGAATCCGGACTTCGCCGCCTATGCCAGGGCTTTCGGCGGCCATGGCGAGCGTGTCGAGGCGACGCACGAGTTCGCCCCGGCCTTCGAGCGCGCGGTCGCCTCGGGCAAGCCGTCGATCCTGCATGTCCTGATCGATCCGGAGGCGATCACCCCGGCGACGACGCTGGCGCGGCTGCGCGAGGCGGCGCAGGCGAGGGCCTGATCAGCCGGCGCTGCCGCGCGTCTTTCCCCACCCCTTGAAGACGACGAAGGCGGCGACGCCCAGCACCGCCATCGTCGCGGGCAGGGTGACGGCCCCGTAGGGCACCGTCACGCCCACGAAGGCCCCGACGATGGCTCCCACCATCATCTGCACCAGCCCGAGGAAGGACGATGCGGCTCCCGCGCGGTCGCCGAACGGCTGCATCGCCGAGGCCATCGCCTGCGGCATCAGCAGGCCGACCCCGAAGGTGTAGATCGCCATGGGCATGGCGATCTCGAGGAACGATCCGGTCCCGATGAGAACGAGCGCCAGCATCAGCAGGCTGCCTGCCGCCAGGCATGCCGAGCCGATCCCGATGGTGCCTTCCATCCCGCGCAGCGAGACGAGGCGCCGGCCGGCGATGGTTCCGGCAATGTAGCCGACGACGCAGAAGGTGAAGGACAGGCCGTAGACGATCGAGCCGAGCCCGTAATACCCCTGCAGCACGAAGGACGAGCCGGAGATGAAGGCGAAAAGCCCGCCATAGGTGAAGGCCGACAGCGCGACATAGACGAGGAATTCGCGGTGCGGCAGGAGCGAGGCGAAGGACCGTGCGATCCCGGCCGGCGAGAGCGAGGCATCCGAACGCTGCTTCAGCGTCTCCGGCAGCAGCAGGTAGACGACGCCGCACAGCACCATGGCGCCTGCCGTCGTCACGATGAAGCTGGCTCTCCAGCCATAGTAGGCCTGGAGGATGCCGCCCAGGGTCGGCGCGATGGCGGGCACGATGCCCATGATGGTGCCCATGCGGGCCAGCTCGCGGCCGGCACGCGGCCCGTCATAGAGATCGCGGACGACGGCGCGCGCCAGGACGATGGGACCGGATGCGCCGAGGGCCTGGAAGAACCGCCCTGCGATCAGCAGGTCGATGGTCGGCGCGATGGCGCACAGCGCCGTCGCCAGGATGAAGACGGCGAAGCCGGCCAGCAGCGGCGGCCGGCGGCCGTAACGGTCTGAGAAAGGACCATAGACGATCTGACCCGCGGCGAAGCCGAGCAGGAACACCGAGAGTGTCAGCTGCGTATGCGACGTCGAGGCGCCGAGCTTGGCGGAAATGTCCGGCAGCGACGGCAGGTACATGTCCGTCGACAGCGGGCCGAGCGCGGTCATCAGCGCGAGAACGGCCGTCAGGGCGAGCGTATCGGGCCTCAGGCGCATCAACTGGCGTCACCGCTGTCGCTGGAACAGGTCGCGGTGTAGCCGTCTGCGACGGCGCTGTCGACCCGGCCGGGCGCGACCGTGCCATGCGGAGAGCCCGGTCCGGACGGCTAGCGATAGCGGTGCAGCCCGCTGCCGTGACGCTTCAGCCAGGCCTCCGCCTCGTCCGTGCGCGGAGCCAGCATGTGCACGAGACGCCAGAACCGGGGCGAATGGTTCATTTCCTTGAGATGCGCCACTTCGTGCGCCGCCAGGTAGTCCAGCACGAAGGCCGGGGCCATGATCAGGCGCCACGAGAAATTCAGCCGGCCGGCGGCCGAGCAGGAACCCCAGCGGCTCGTCGTGTCGCGCAGCGTGATCTTGGCGGCGCGCTTGCCGAGGCGCTGGGTGTGGCGCAGCACGGCGGCCTCGAGGTCGCGCTTCGCCTCGCGCTTGAGAAAATCGAGAATTCGACGATGCGCATGCTCGGTTGCACCGGCCACCGCCAGCACGCACCGCCCGTTCTCGTGGGTCTCGATCCAGACGGTGCCGCGCGCCCTGGGTCGGTGCTCGATGTGGTGGTTGTGCCCGCGGATGGGGACCACGGCGCCCGGCTCGAGATCGACGGCGGCCGGCATCTTCGCCACGCGCGCCGCGATCCAGCCGCCATGACGCTTGGCGAAATCGGCCGCGCGCGCGAAATCGGCCCGTGACGGCAGGGTCAGCACCACGTCGCCCGTCGCCGCACTGACGCGCAGCGTGAAGCGCCGGGCGGCGGCGGCCCTTCGAACGGCCACGCGGAAGACCTCGCCGGCGTGGGCGACGTCGACATGGGCGGGATCGGCCGGCGGTGCCGGCCGACGCAGACGGGAGCGCAGGCCGAGAATCATGGTGAGGAATGTGGGGCAATCGGGTTGAGATGTCAGCCGGAACAGTCTCAGCTCGCCACGGGGCGGGACAGGGTTCGCGACACCGCGTCGCGCCAGCCCGCGACCTTCGTGCGCCGCGTGGCCTCGTCCAGTGCCGGCACGAACCGGTTTTCCAGCCGCCAGAGGTCGCTGAAGCGATCCGGTTCCGGATAGACGCCGGCCGCCAGTCCGGCGAGGTAGGCGGCGCCCAGCGCGGTGGTTTCCTTCACCACCGGCCGGTCGACCGGCGAACCCAGGATGTCGGCGAGCCGCTGCATGGCCCAGTCCGAGGCGGTCATGCCGCCGTCGACGCGCAGCACCGTGCGCGCGTCCGCCGCCCCGGGCCAGTCGGCGCGCATGGCGTCGAGCAGGTCGAGCGTCTGGTAGCAGACGCTCTCCAGCGCGGCCTTGGCGATTTCCTTCGGGCCTGTTCCGCGCGTCAGGCCGAACATGGCGCCGCGGCACTCCGCGTCCCAGTAGGGCGCGCCGAGGCCGACGAAGGCAGGGACGAGGTAGACCGACTGCGCCGGGTCCGCCTGGTCAGCCAGCGGACCGCTCTCCGCCGCGTTCCTGATGATCCCCAGCCCGTCGCGCAGCCACTGCACGGCCGCCCCCGCGATGAAGATCGAACCCTCCAGCGCATAGGTTCGCCGCCCCCCGAGCTGGTAGGCGATGGTGGTGAGGAGCTTGTTGCGCGAGGCGACAGGGGTCGCGCCCGTGTTCAGCAGCGCGAAGCAGCCCGTGCCGTAGGTCGACTTCATCATCCCCGCCGTGAAGCAGGCCTGCCCGACGGTGGCCGCCTGCTGGTCCCCGGCGATTCCGCGCACGGCCACCGGTCCGCCGAGCAGCGCGGGCGCCGTCGTGCCGTAGTCGAACGCGCAGTCGCGCACCTCCGGCAGCATGGCCGGGGGAACGCGCAGGATGCGGCACAAATCCTCGTCCCACGTGCCGGAATGGATGTCGAACAGCAGTGTGCGAGAGGCGTTCGTGGCGTCCGTCGCGTGGACCGCGCCTCCCGTCAGCCGCCACAGGATGAAGCTGTCGACGGTGCCGAACGCGAGTTCCCCCCGCTCCGCGCGGGCCCGCGCGCCGGGAACGTTGTCGAGGATCCAGGCGATCTTCGTGCCGGAGAAGTAAGGATCGAGCAGCAGCCCCGTCCGGGCGGAAACCGTGGCCTCGTGGCCCTCCTTCCGCAGCCCGGCGCAGATGTCCGACGTCCGCCGGTCCTGCCACACGATGGCGCGGTGGACGGCCTGGCCGGTCTTGCGGTCCCAGACGACGGTCGTCTCGCGCTGGTTGGTGATGCCGATCCCGGCCAGCCCGGCGGCCGTCACGCCCGCCTTCGCCATGGCTTCCCGGCAGACCGCCAGGGTGGAGGACCACAGGTCTTCGGGCTCGTGCTCCACCCATCCCGACGCGGGAAAGTGCTGCGCGAACTCCTGCTGCGCCACCGCCGCGATCGACGCGTCGGCCCGGAAGACGATCGCGCGGGACGACGTGGTGCCCTGGTCGATGGCGAGAATGGCGGTCATGGCTCCTCCGGAGGTCCCGCCCGCCGTGTCGCCGGCTGCCGGGCTGCTGATTGTCGCTGCGGGCCGGATTAAGCTATGGGAGGCGCGTGCCGGCAAGTCGCCGGTGCCGTCCCCGGAAGCAAATTCCCCGCATGCTGGACCTTGCCGGCCTCTTCGCCGCCGCCTTCCTGTCGGCGACGCTCCTGCCCGGCTCGTCGGAAGCGGCATTCGCCGCCCTGCTCGGTTCCGGTCGCATTGCCCTGCCGGAGGCGCTGGCCGTCGCGACGGCGGGCAACACGCTCGGCTCCTGCGCGAACTGGGCCATCGGCCGGTGGCTTGCCCACTGGCGCGATCACCCGCGCTTCCCGGTATCGCCCGCGAAGTTCGACATGTACGCCGGCTGGTACCGGCGCTGGGGCGTCTGGTCGCTGCTCTTGTCCTGGGTTCCCGTGATCGGCGACCCGCTGACCGTTCTGTCGGGCGTCTTCCGGACGCCGTTCTGGCTGTTCACGGCCGTCGTCGCCGTCGCGAAGTTCGGCCGCTACCTTGCCTTGGCAGGCGTGGTGAACGCGTTCGTGTGACGCCGTTCAGGCCTTGCCTCCGCCGTCCCGCAGGAACGCGATGATTCCCGAGAAGTCCTTTCCCGAGAAGCCGGCCGCGTTGAAGGCCTCGTAGAGGGCCGCCGCGTGGGCGCCGAGCGGCGTCGCCGCCCCGGCAGCGCCGGCGGCCTCCTGCGAGAGCTTCAGGTCCTTCAGCATCAGCGCGGCCGCGAAGCCGGGATTGTACCCGTTGTTGGCCGGGCTCGTCGGCACCGGCCCGGGCACGGGGCAGTAGGTCGTGAGCGACCAGCACTGGCCCGACGACGTCGAGGCGACGTCGAACAGCGCCTGGTGCGACAGGCCGAGCTTCTCGGCCAGCACGAACGCCTCGCTGACCGCGATCATGGAGATGCCGAGGATCATGTTGTTGCAGATCTTCGCCGCCTGCCCGGCTCCGGCCTCGCCGCAATGGACGACCTTGCGGCCCATCGCCTCGAGGATCGGCCTTGCCGCGGCAAAGGCCTCGTCGCTGCCGCCGCACATGAAGGTCAGCGTGCCGGCCGCTGCCCCGCCGACGCCGCCCGAGACCGGCGCGTCGAGCGAATAGAGCCCGGCATCGGCGGCGATGCCGTGCGCCTTGCGCGCGCTGTCCACGTCGATGGTCGAGCTGTCGATCAGCAGCGTCCCCCGGCGGGCGGTGGCGGCGATGTCGTTCCAGACGGACAGGACGTGCCGGCCGGCCGGGAGCATGGTCACGACCACCTCCGCCTCGCGCACGGCATCCGCCGCCGACCCGGCGATCGCGACGCCGTCCTGCGCCGCAGCCTCGGCGTTTGCCGCGACGAGATCGTAGCCGATCACGGTGTGGCCGGCCTTCACGAGGTTGGCGCTCATCGGCGCCCCCATGTTGCCGAGCCCGATGAAGGCGATGGTGCTCATTGTCGTCCCTCCCGAATCGTCAGCGGCGCCACCGCATGAGCCCGCCCGCCAGCAGGAATGCGTAGCCCCACAGCATCAGCGCGCCGAAAACCTTGTCCATGACCGGGTCCAGTGACCGGAACACGATGGCGAAGTGCGACGTCACCGCCGCCATCGCGATCAGCCCGGGCAGGGCGATGAGGATCGCCGATGCGGTCCGTTCCGCTCCGCGCGCTCCCGCGACGAACGGGCCGACCAGCCCGAGCAGCAGCCCGATGCCGGCCCCGGCGGCGAAGTTCGTCTGGAACGGGCTGCGCCCGTCGACGAAGAACTGCGGGCCGTAGAGGTGGAACCCGGCGAGGATCGCGGCGGCGATGACGACGCCCAGGAGGATGGCCCGGATCGCCATGGTCAGTGCCCGCTTCCCTGGCCACGCCCCACGAGCCCGCGCGCGATGATCACGCGCATGATCTCGTTCGTGCCTTCGAGGATCTGGTGGACGCGCAGGTCGCGCACGATCTTCTCGATGCCGTAGTCGGCGAGGTAGCCGTACCCGCCGTGCAACTGCAGCGCGTCGTTGGCCACGGCGAAGCCGGCATCCGTGCCGAAGCGCTTCGCCATGGCGCAGAGCCGCGTCGCCTGCGGATCCTTCGCGTCGAGCGCGGCCGCGGCCCGCCAGAGGAAGGTGCGGGCGGCCTCCAGTTCGGTCGCCATGTCCGCCAGCTTGAACTGCAGCGCCTGGAAGTCCTGCAGCTTCTTCCCGAAGGCCTTGCGCTCGCCCAGATAGGCGATCGAACGGTCGAGCGCCGCCTGCGCGCCGCCGACCGAGCACGCGGCGATGTTGAGCCGCCCGCCATCCAGCCCTGCCATGGCGATCTTGAAGCCGATCCCTTCCGGCCCGAGGCGGTTCGCCACCGGCACGCGGCACCCCTCGAAGATCACCTGCCGGGTCGGCTGGGCGTTCCAGCCCATCTTCTTCTCGTTGGCCCCGAAGGACAGCCCGGGCGTTCCCTTCTCCACCACAATCGTGGAGATGCCGCCCGCCCCGTCCTCTCCGGTCCGCACCATCGTGACGTAGAGGTCCGATACCCCGGCCCCGGAGATGAACTGCTTCACCCCGTCGAGCACGTAATGGTCGCCGTCCAGCCGCGCCCGGGTCCGCAGAGCCGCCGCGTCCGACCCGGCGCCGGGTTCGGTCAGGCAGTAGCTGGCGATGGTCTCCATGGTCGCCAGCCGCGGCAGCCAGCGCTGCCGCTGCGCGTCGGAGCCGTAGCTGTCGATCATCCACGCCGCCATGTTGTGGATGGAGATGAAGGCGGCCACGGTGGGGCAGCCCGTCGCCAGCGCCTCGAAGATCAGCGCCGCGTCGAGCCGCGTCAGTCCGGACCCGCCGACATCGTCGCGGACATAGATCCCGCCCATGCCCAGTGCCGCCGCCTCGCGCATCTCGGCGACGGGAAAGTGCTTCGCCTCGTCCCACTCCACGGCCTTCGGCGCGAGCCGGTCGGCCGCGAAGGATCGCGCCATGTCGCGGATGGCGATCTGGTCCTCGGTGAGGGCGAAGAGGGTCATCGCGAGAGACCTCGACTGGCAGGGGAGGGCCGCAAGGCGCCGTGCCCGGCGGCCCGGCGCGTCGCGTCAGCGCATGGTCGGGATCACGAACTCCGCGCCGTCCTTGATGCCGGAGGGCCAGCGCGACGTCACCGTCTTCGTCTTCGTGTAGAAGCGGAAGGCGTCCGGGCCGTGCTGGTTGAGGTCGCCGAAGCCGGAGCGCTTCCAGCCGCCGAAGGTGTAGTAGGCGAGCGGCACCGGGATCGGCACGTTCACGCCGACCATGCCCACCTGCACCTTGGCCGCGAAGTCGCGCGCCGCGTCGCCGTCGCGGGTGAAGATCGCGACGCCGTTGCCGTATTCGTGGTCGTTGGCCAGCGCCAGGGCCTCGTCATAGGCCTTCGCGCGCACGACGGAGAGGACCGGGCCGAAGATCTCCTCCTTGTAGATGCGCATGTCCTTCGTCACGTCGTCGAACAGGCATCCCCCCATGTAGAAGCCCTTCTCGTAGCCCTGCAGCGAGAAGCCGCGGCCGTCGACCTTCAGCGTCGCGCCTTCCTTCACGCCGAGATCCACGTAGGACTTCACCTTGTCGAGATGGGCCTTCGTGACGAGCGGTCCGAAATCCGCCGACGGGTCGGTCGAGGGGCCGACCTTCAGGCTCTCGATGCGGGGAATCAGCTTGTCGATCAGCGCGTCCGCCGTCGCCTTGCCGACGGGCACGGCCACCGAGATCGCCATGCAGCGCTCGCCGG
>CAZJCW010000151.1:0-10400 GCA_964544365.1 uncultured Alsobacter sp. | reverse complement strand
AATATCCGTGTTGTTTTTTCTACTTGTTCTGGAATCGAAAACCACCCACCCACACGATCTCGAATGCCCTTCTTTTCCACATAATCTCATTTCTTATTTCTGATTCTGCCCATATTGAGAATTATAGACTTCGATCAATAAACTGTATTCTTTATTATTATCTTGCGCATGATTTTTTACATCGATTTGTTTTCAATTATCATGATTGATACATTGACTGTTCGCCACGGAGCGACGGCAGTGGGGCTTATTGTCACTGCCATGCAAATACTGTGTACCGCCTATGGTGATTTGGGGACCGGCCCTGATCGACGTGGCAAAACGCGCTGCGACGGCCCGTCGGACGCGACATGCAAGGCAGCCCGGCGCTGGAGCATCGCCCCGCCAGCCTGGGAAGCGCGGCGCGGAAAAGCGATGCGAAACCAGAGACGGCAAGAGCAACGATCCGATGGCGTCATGCCAGGCTCGGTTCGGACTGCTTCCGCAGATAGAGCGACGGGAGGCGGGCGAGGCCGGTGACGACCCGGACGCTCCTTGCGACACGGTTCGATAGGGCGTCCGGATACGCCGAAGGCCCTGCATTGGCGGGTGGCGCAACGCCACGAGCCCCTGCACTCGCGAGGAGTGTCCAGCCTTGCCGGTCTCAGGCCACGAACGAACACTGCTCCTGGGGGGTGCGCGTATCCATGTTCCGGCCGCGATTGAGATGGTCGTCGATCTCGGCGGCTGCACCGATCATGCGTCCATACAGGAACACGTTGAAGGCAGCGGTCTCCAGGTCATGATCCTCGATCCGGCCGGAGCGATAGTCCTTCCAGAGGACCGCGAGCAGCAGCGCGGCGATCACGGCGTCGACGTTGACGCAAAACACATAGGGCGTCGCGCCCTCGTCGTAGAGAGCCTGGACCAGTTCGACATAGTAGGCGTGGAAGATGTTGTAGTCGCCACGCTTGGCCATGTAGTCGGCGATAAAGCGCTCTCGCGGATCGAAATTGACGGGCTTGCCGCGAAACACGGGGTGATGAACGCCCGGAAGGGCGCGCGGCTCGAGGTGCCCCAATTCCTTGGACCGCGACTTCTCTTCCCGGTAGTTGCGGGCGAATGACCGCGCGAGATCCTTGAGGTCGATCCCGTGGGCGGGGTCCGTCGGATCGTCCAGCGCGACGTCCCGGAACTGCTCGAGCAGGAACGAGATCCCCTCGTACCCGTTGCCGCCATGGGCATAGCCGCTGTGGCTGAGGAAGCCGATCATCGCCTTGTTGATCTGCACGCGGCCGGGGGTCTGCGGCCCGTCCGCGGACACGGCACCCTTGGCTCCCTGCGCGGAGATGGCGCCCGGCCCGTTCGAGATCAGAAGGCCCACCAGCATCTGCAGCAACCGCGCCTCGCGCTCGTTCGGCTTCTTGCCGATCAGCGGCAGGCACAGGAAATCCGCCATGGTCCAGTGGCCGAACCGTTCGTCGCGGGGGATGCCGCACAGGCTTCCATGCTTGTGCTCGCTTCCCGGGATCGAGGCGCCGATCATCACCCCGTAGAGCCGCAGATACCAGGGCAGGGTCTCTGCCGTCAGGCGAGAAATCCGCTTCCGGATCAGCGGCCCCCACGCGATCGTCATCGCGATGGCGGCGAGCACCGCATCGCGCGAGGGCTGGATGCCCAGGCGGGTCAGAAATGTGAGGAAGATCGAGGTGCCGCCCCGCGTCTTCACGGCCCTTAGCATCGCCTCGGGTCGCGGATCGTCCGCCTCCGCGGGAGAGGCCGCGAACAACGCGCGCTGCTCGTCCGTCGTCCTGATGGCGGAAAGGTCGAACGATTCGTCGTGGGCGTCCTGCAGCCCCGAATGGGCAAAGAGATCGATCAACAGGCGTGCGCAGGCCAGAGTGCGCTCGACCCGCTTTGGCCCGATGATCGCGACGGCAGCGGCCATGACGGTGTTCGGCGAGTTGCCCGCGTCGCGGGCGGCGTCGGCGGCGAGGATGGCAGGGTCGCCCACGAGGTTGATTTCCGCCGCCACGGCGATGTCGAGCATCGCGCGGTCGTTCTCGGTCGCGATCTCATGCACGAGCGGCAGGGCGAAGTTCGCCTGCACGGGCTGCAGCGCGAGTTCGAGAACCGGATAGCCGTGAACGCTCGTGACCTGGGTGCTTGCGTTGAGGACCGAGGCTCCGGAGCGATCCTTCATCGTCTGACGCGGGACGATCGCGCCGACTGTCCGCGACAATGCCTCGATCTGGAGATCGTACGGCGGCATCGCGCGCACGAGCGGCAGCCGGATCTCGTCCGGCAGGTCGAGGCCCTGGTCGTTGGCGAGCCAGGGCTTCAGCGCCAGCGATCCGTGTCCCGTGAAGTCCGGCTCCACGCCGTTCAGCCGCATCACCGCGGTCAGCGCGGCGGGAATGTCGGCGATGTTGGTGACCACGGCGCCCTTCGGCGAGACGCAGGGTTTCTCAGGGGTATAGAGGTCCTCGACGCCGAGGACCTCGCGGAACCAGCGCTCCTTGTCCTCGGCCCTGTCGCCCGATCCCGCCATGGCGCCTGCATGGCCGACCGCGCGGGTCAGCTTCGATTTCCACCGCCCCACGACGCAGGCCACGACAGGCTTGTCGAACGCGACGCCCGCCTCGTAGTAGCCGCCCGGCTCGGCGTACAAGACTGCCGCCCGGCTGCGCGGATCGGAATGGAAGGCATGGGCGAAATCGCGCGCGGCGTAATGGATGTAGACATCCTTGCCGGACGAGATCAGCGTCGTCGTCCCCCAGCCCTCCGACGCGAGATACTGCGCGATCGTCGTCGTGAAGCTGCCGGAGTTCGAGAAGATCGCGACTGACCCCTTCAACAGGGCTTCGTCCGGCTTGTCGCCGCCGAGCGCTCCGCCGATGCGGACCCGGTTCCACGAATCCGCGACGCCGAGACAGTTGCCGCCGATGATGTCGACACCGTTGGCCTGGCCCATCGCGCGGATCTCTCGCGCGTCGTGCACGGAAACCTTCTCCGTCACGATGACGATCTTGCGGATCGCCCGGTTCACGCGGATCAGTTCGGCAACGCCGTCGCGGACGCTCGGAGGCGGCAGGTAGACGACGCCGGTGTTGAACGCGTGGCCGTCGTCGAGGCCCTCGCGGACACTGTTGTAGACGGGGATGTCGCCTGCGGCGCTCGGCAACACCTGGCCCCGCCGGCCCGGTGACGTGCCGAACACGACATTGCCGCCGGAGAAGGCATGGCTGACGGGCGTGACCTGCCGGGACTCGCCGCCGAGGATGTTGAGCACGCACACCCGATCGTCGGCCCGCGCGACATCGGCGAGCGAGTTGATGCCGAGATAGTAGGGAAAGCCGGGAATTCCGTCGCGAGGCATGGCCTTCTCCCTCACATCGCCGTGGCGTGCTGCGAGGCGTCGAGCCCCATCCGCCGGGCCACCTCCGCCCGACCGCCGGCCTTCATCCAGGCATCGACCTTCTTGGCATAGTTCACGACCTCCGAGATGGCGCTGTCGAAGCCGAAGAAGCGGTAGGGAAGCCCCAGCGCATCGCAGGTTTCCGCCAGTGCGCCCATGCCGCGCACGAGGTTCGGACCGCCGCGCCCCACGACGACATAGAGCGGCGAGCGGCCATGCGCACTGAAATGCTCGCGCAGTCCGTCGCCCATGGCGCGGAAGGTTTCGTAGATGTCGGTGTTGTTGGACTTGCCGCCGATGATGAACAGAACGTTGGCCTGGCGCAGCCAGTGCTTGTAGCAGATCATCGAGACCTGCTTCATCTTCTCGTAGGGAGGATTTCCACCGAAGTCGGACGAGATGATCGCCGAGTCGCCAAGCACTTCGGTCACGAGGGAGTTTGCGCCGCCGCCGAATGTCGGCGCGAGGATCGTGCCCTTGTCGTTGATGACGAAGACGTCGGACTGGCCCTGGTGCGTGCGCAGCTCGTTGACCTCCTGCTCGAAATCGGAGGTGTCGGCCGTGAAGATGTGCTGCGGCAGGTCGAGCCTTTGCCAGCGCTGGTCGTCGCGATCGAACCCGCACTTGAAGTCGCACGCCACGGGCGTCAGCCGCCCGTCCCGGCCGGCCCGCATGCGCAGCGGATTCAGCTCCAGCGTCGTCATCCCGTAGTGATGGACCAGCTCCCAGAGTTTCGGCAGATACTGGACGAGCGGCGAGATGATCTCCTTGGGAGCGCCGATGTCCGACAAGGCATTGGCGACGACGAAGGCCTTCAGCCCGGTCAGGGCGTCGAAGGGAACCTCGGCGATCTCGCGCCGGTCGACGTCCTCGATCTCGATGCCGCCGCGGTGGGTCAGCGTCATCGTCGGGGCGCGGTACACCGTCGAGTCGGTGATCGAGAAGTAGACCTCGTGCTGGGCCGGCACGCCGCCCTCGAACGTCACGCCGTTCGACTTGGCCGTGACGTCGCCGTGGCGATGCTCGACGAAGTACAGGCGCTCCTTCTCGGCCAGAGCCGTCTTCAGGTCGCTCGCACGGCCGATCAGCCCCGCCTTGCCCTTCTTGCCGACGGCGCCCTTGAAGAGCGGCTTGATGAAGATCTGCCGGTGGCGATCGATCAGGTCCTTGATCTCGTCCTCGCTGGCGCCCGGGCCCAGGACCTCGGCGACCGGAAAGTCGACGTGCTTGAGGAGAGGTGCGCCGTAAAGGAGGCCTGCGATCTGCATGTTCCGCTCCGCAAGTCAGGACGCGCCGACGCTGCGGCAGCTTCAACGTGACCGATGAAGGGACCGATAGTGTCGCGTTTGGCATTTTGCGGAAAGAGAGATTCGGCAGGCACCGGGCTTCATCGCCGGGCCTGCACTCACGTCTTCATGATCGCGACGAAAGCGTGACGAAACCCGGACAGGTCGGTCGGCGGCCGGAACCCCCTCGGGCCGATGGAGCCGGGTCCGACGGGGACGGCTCGCGCGCCTCGGCCGATGCTTCGCGGTCCTCCACGGCGGACCGCCGCGGGAGCAAGATCCGTCAGTTCGGCGGCAGGCCCCATTCGGCGCGAGCCTTTCTCGCCAGCCGTCGAATCGTCCGGCACTTCATCAGCAGCGGATGGGATTTCGTGGCCAGGGCGATGCCGGCCTCGCTGTCGGACGGATAGTGCACGCCCAGGACCTCCCGGTTGCGCGCGATGCGCTCGGCCATGCGGCTCAACGGGTCGTGCGCCGCCGGTGGCATCACCGCGGCCAGCGTCAGCGCCACGAGCTTGGATTCCGTGGCATGCCCGCTCGGGTAGGCGGCATGCGCCGGAGGATCGATCGGCGGCATCAGGGACGGGCAGATATGCGACGGCCTCGGCCGCTTGTGGACATGCTTGTGGTGCATGGCCTGGAACGTGCCGATCCGCATGGCGGCCCAGGCAAGGCGAAAGGTGGCGGGGTGCGAGGACTGGCTGAAGGACAGCACGCCCCGGAAAAAGTCCATGAAGGCGCCGCTCTGCGCCATCGCCTCCGCCATCACGGCCGGCCTGTACTCGATCAGGGCGACGAGTTGCTCGATTTCGGCACGTGTTGTCGCGGCGTCTGGTACCGGCGGGAGGTCGATGCTGGCCCAGCCCTTGCCGTTGACCCGGGACTGCACGAACTCGCCGAGGATGACCGTCGACAGGTGTTCCGGCGACCATGCGCTTTCGGGAAACGCGGAGACTTCCGGCGCCAGGGTGTCCTTGGGCCATGTGGCGTCGAGAGGCGGCCAGGGATTGCCGCGGAACCAGTCCTCGCCGGGCAGCGCATCGATCGCGGGCGAGGTCCCGACCGGCCTGATGACGGTGACCTCGGCTCCCGGTCCGCCACCGCCGGCCAGGCCGGACAGCCCGGAAAGGCCGGACAGTCCCGACAATCCCGAGAGCCCGGACAGCCCGGACAGGCCTGAAAGCCCCGACGCCGGGCCGATTTTCCCCGCCATGATCCTCTCCCGCCTGCTGGCCTTTGTCTGGAGGCCGCGAGTGTTCCATCATGGTCGAGGCGAGGCAAGGCTGCAGCGCGCACGGGAGGAACGCATGGCGGGCGATGAAGCGGTTCGTGCCTTCGTGCTGGTGAAGGCCGATCCCGAACTTGTTCCGGTCTACGAGAGCGGCGACTACGCCCGCGTCTACGAAGCCCTGTCGCGGCGCTTGCCGCCCCGGTTGTCCTCGTCGGTCCGCATCGCTGGCCTGCCGTCCCTTGCCGGCCTCACCCCTCCCTCGGCGGACATCCCCGAGAAGAGTGGGCGGGAACGGCGTCCGGACCGGAGCTTCTGGGATCCCGCGGAGATTTCGCCCGCCGAAGCGGCACGGCTGGCGGAATTTCTCCGCGCCGGCTGGCAGCGCAAGCGGACGCGGCTCGAGACGCTCGTGGTCGGCATCGAGGCGGACCAGGCGACGGTCGTGCAGATGGCCGAGCAGGCCGCGGCAGGCCATGGGCCGGTCGTGGGCGCCGGCGTCGACATGCAGCTTTTTGCCGCCCGAAGACCGGCGTCGGCCGTCTCCGATGACATCTTCTCCGACAGCGCCGCGGCGGACCGGCTCATCGGGGCCGCGGCCCTTCGCGACCCGGTGTTGAACCCGGGCGCCCCGCTCGAGGGCGATGGCGTCAACGTCGCCGTGTTCGACCACGGGCTCGAGGCATACCGGCTGCCGCGCTTCGGCGGCGGGTGGGCGAAGCCGCCACGACTGCCCGGCACGACCCGCGGCGGCCACGGCATGGCCATGGCCCGCCGGATCCTCGCCCTGGCGCCGAAGGCGACGCTGCACGACTATGCCGTCCTGCCGGACCGGATCGGGGATATCGACGCGTGGGCGAGCGACATCTGTGCCGCCGTCGTCGACCTGATCGCCGACATCAAGGCGGCGCGCGCGAGCGGCAACACCGGTCCGTGGGTGGCCCTCAATGCGTGGTCCGTGTTCAGGCGCGCGTGGAACCCGGGCAACGGGAGCCCCGACGATCCGCTTCATCCGCTGAACAAGTCGCTGTCGGACGCCGTCGCCGAAGGCTGCGACGTCGTTTTCGCCGCCGGCAATTGCGGGCAGTTCTATCCCGACCCGCGCTGCGGCTGCGGGGACACGGGGCCGGGCTTCAGCATCCTGGGGGCCAACGCGCATCCCGAGGTTCTGACCGTCGCGTCCGTCAGGGCGGACGGAGCCTGGATCGGTTCGTCGTCCCAGGGGCCAGGCCCGGGCCCGGCCTACAGGCCCAAGCCCGACCTGTCGGCGCCCAGCCATTTCCGCGATGCCGACGACGCGGCCCGGCTCAACACCGGAACGTCGACGGCGTCGGCCGTCACGGCGGGCGCAATGGCCGCCCTGCGCCAGGGCTGGCCGACCCTCCCGCCCGCAGCGATGAAGCAGATCCTGATCGACACCGCGCGCGAGGCGGACGGTGGACCCGGGTGGTCCAACCGGACCGGGCACGGCATCATCGATCTGCGGGCCGCCGTCCAGGCGCTCAGGGCGCTCCCCTAGCCGGTCCCGCCGCCTATTCGGGCACGCCGGCCCGCCGCAGCGCGTCGGCGAGGGTCGCGCCGATGGAGAAGGCGCCGCTCGGGTGGCGCTCCCGGTACGCCGTCACGGTGAGATCGGGCTGGAGCCGGAGCAGTTCACCGGCCGCCTGCCTTGCCTCGTCCTCCTGCCCGCTCAGGCTGAGGGCGATGGTCAGGGCGCGGAAGCTCGAACTGTGCGTGCGGTTCGCGCGGATCGAGCGGCGGGCGAGATCCACGGCGCGGCCGTAGTCCCCCGCCGAAACGGCGGCCGAGGCGGCCAGCGCGTCGTAGTACCAGCGACGCGGATCGAGCGGCGACAGCCGGAGCGCACGTTCGGCGGAGGTGATCGCAGGCGTGCCCTCGCCGCGGAAGGTGTGCAGCGTGCTCTTGAGCAGCCAGGCGAGCGCGTCGTTGGGGCCCGCGTCGACCGCCAGGTCGAACCGATCCTCCGCGATGTCGAACCGCTTCAGGAAATGCGTGTTGACGTGGCCGTCCACGGCCAGCGCCAGCGAGCAGTCCGGCTCCGCGTCGAGAGCCCTGGCGGCGTTGTCGAGGGCGAGGCGCGCGTCGCCGGCAAGATCGGTCGACCAGCCCTGGCTGGTGCGCAGCACCGAGAGCATGGCGAGCCACGCATGCGGCGCCGCGCGGCGCGGCGCCCTCACGGCCAGCGTCTCCAGGAGTTCGCGAGCCAGTTCGAACTTGGGCAGGGAGAGCTGGTGCATCAGCGAGATCGCGCCGATCAGCAGCGTCGAATCCTCCAGCGTCGCCGGCGTGCCCGACCGGGCATTGCGGACCTCGACCTGCGCGACCGTCGTGGCGACGCGGGCGGCGAGGCCCATGGCGACATCGGCCGGTTCGATCATGTTGGCGACGTCGAGCGAGAACGCCTCTGCCCAGAGGACCTGGCCTGTGCGCGCGTCCGCGAACTCGACGGTGAGCCGCAGTCTCGTGCCGATCGCATGGCAACGGCCGGTGAGGACGAAGTTGGCGCCGACGAGGCCGCGCATGTCCGTGACCGGCATCTCGCGGGCCCGCAGTGCCGCGGTCGACAGCCGCGAGATCACCGTCAGTTCGCTAGTCCGGGCGAGCGCGACGATGACCTCGTCCGCGAGGACGTCACCGATCCCGGACAGCGCGGCATCGCTGGACAGGGTCAGGAACGGCACGACCGCGATGCTCGGCCACAGGACGGGCTCGGGAGCGAGAAGGCGACGCGTGGGCTGCGACAGGCGATAGGCGCGCACCCCGTCGTCGAGGGCGCCTGCACCGACGGTTCCGACATCGGCGACGTCGGCATCGACGTCGGCCGTGAGCACGGCACGCGCATCATCGGTGACCAGCAGGTCGCCGCCCGCCGTCGCGGCAAGGCGACGCGCCCGTGCGAAGGGATCCGGGGCAGATCCCCGGCCGTCGATGCCGATCCCCGCCGCGGCAAGGCCCGCGGATTTCAGGCCAAGCCCTGCGGCGACGGCGGCGCGGACCGACGGGAAAGCCAGCAGCGCGTCGCCGGACGCTGTCCCGACCACCGTGCCGCCGTAGGATGCCATGAGCCGCGCCAGCCGCTCCGGGTCAGGTCCGGCGTGGCCGCCGGCCGAAAGGGCCATGACCCCGCCCGGCTCCGCGTTGACGCCCTCAAGGGCCGGCACGAAGGCGACCGTGTTCCGGGGACCGGAGTTCGCCTCCGAGGCGCGGCGGAGAGCATCCGCCAGCGCGACCGTCGCCGGATCAGGCGCGACCCCGAGCGACTTGCGCAGCAGCGTCGTCAGGTCCTCGAACTGCCTCAAGGCTTCGGCGCGCCGTCCGGTCGCCGCCAGGGCCCCGATGACGAGCCGGTGCGCGTCCTCCCGCAGCGGATCGATGCCGAGCGCTCGCCGGCCGTGGCCGAGCGCGCGCGTCGTCTCGCCCCCTTCGAGCAGTTCACCCCCTCGCTCGACGAGGGCATCGAGGACAGTCGTTTCGAGACGCAGCCGCTCGCTGCGGATCCAGTCGGTCCAGCCCGGATCCCTGATGACGACATTGGTGAGGAGGCCGCCGTACAGCCCGAGGGCCTCGTCCGTCGAGGCCGGCTTGCGCATTGCGAACAGGCGCTCGAACCGCCAGAGATCGCAGTCGAACAGGCCGGTGGCCAGCGCCACGGTCCGGCTGTCCGCCATGATCGCGTCACGGCCCAGGATGTGCCGGAGGCGTGCGATGGCCTGGCGCAGGTTCTGCTGCGCCTGGATGTCGAAATGGGAGCCCCACAGGAGATTGGTGACGGCCTCGCGGGAGCGCCCCTCGGGAGCGAAGGCGAGCAGCGCGACAAGGCCGCACAGCTTCCCCTGGCCCAGGGGCACGATTCCGGCCGGGCCTACGATTTCGAACGGTCCCAGCACCCTGACGGTGTAGCGGGCCACGTTCCCGCCGCCGTCACGTGCCGCTTCCCAGAACTCCGACATCCATGCCCCGACCGCGCCGCTATCGGCAGTTGTAGCCGAGGGCCCGCCGGGCCGCCAATCGCGATGTCACGCTGATTTCACGGGATGACCCCTATTGCTGTCACGCCCGAATGCACGGGCCGGTGCGATGAAGGAGCCACTGAAGGCCTGAACGAGAGACGAGAAACAGGAGCGGCCCATGACCAGCTTGGTGCAACCAGTCGTTTCGAGTCTGCTGCCCGTTGCGGCGGTGGTTCCCCTTCGCCCGCGGACCTACGCCATATCGGGACCCAACGGCCCGCGGCTTGCGGAGCGGCGTCCGCCCCGCCCCGAGGCTCGCCAGGATGCCACCGCGATGCGACGCCCGCCGGAACCCGGACGCGACGGCAGATCCGGCAGCGACAACGGGACCAGCGGCTCAGGGACCCGGAACCCCGGCCTGAGCCCGATGTGGAAGATGTTCGTTCTCTGACGCGGCGGCTTGCCTGGCGAGGGAGTCACGGGAATGCCGATCGAACAGGTCTCCCTGGCGCTTTTCT
>CAZJCW010000150.1:0-10408 GCA_964544365.1 uncultured Alsobacter sp. | reverse complement strand
TCGTCAATGTCGGCGCCATCGGCGCCGGCGGCGGATCCATCCTGTGGGTCGACGCACAGGGCTTGCTGAAGGTCGGCCCCCTCTCGGCCGGAGCCGATCCGGGCCCTGTCGCCTATGGACGCGGAGGAACCGAACCGACGATCACCGACTGCTACCTCGCGCTCGGCATCCTCGATGCCGGACGCTTCCTCGGCGGCCGTATGCAACTCGATCTCGCGTCGGCGCGGCGCGCGCTGGACACCATCGCGGACCGGCTCGGCTTCAGCGGGTCCGATCGCGGCCTGCAGGCGGCAGAATCGGCGCTGCTGGTCGCCAGCGCCAAGATGGCGACCGAACTGACCAAGCTGATGGCCACCGCCGGCGTCGATCCACGTGATTTCGCCCTTGTCGCCTATGGCGGAGCCGGGCCGACGCACGCCAACCTTCTTGCCGAGGAGGCGGGGCTACAGTCGGTCCTGGTCCCCATCGCCCCCGGCACGTTCTGCGCCATGGGCGCGATCCTGGCCGATGTCCGTCGCGACTACGTCCATACGGCCCGGCATCTGGTCGCACCGGCCGGCAGTCGCGATGCGGCAAAGGACGCCTTCCCCGTCGTTGCCCGGATCATCGCCGATCTCGAGCGCGAGGCGGTTCTGTGGGTGGGGATGGAGGGTGCCCTGATCGGCGATCATGACACCGTCGTGGCGCTGAAGATGCGGTATCCGGAGCAGGCCTACGAACTCGAGATCATCGTGCCGCAGGCGATGCGCAATGGGCTCGACGCCGCCGGAGTCGCGTCGCTCTTCCATGCGGAGCACGAGCGTCTCTATGGCTTCGCCGAGCCGCTGAGCGCCGTTCAGGTCACGACCGTTCGGCTCGGCGTGATCGGTCGCGTGCCGCCGGTCACGCTGCCCGAGGTGCCACCTTGCGTCACGGCGCCGACCGGCACGCGGGTTGTCCGCCACAAGGGGGCCGACATCGAGGCCGCGATCTATCCGCGCTCGGTGCTTGGCTCCGGTAGCGTCATCCGCGGCCCGGCCGTGGTCGAGCAACCGGACACGACCGTCTACATCCTGCCCGGCTGGCAGGCCCGCGCCGACCACCTCGGCACCCTACACCTCACGCGGGAGGACCAGTGATGGAACTCGACCGGGTTCTCCTCGAAATCTTCTTTCACAAGGTCACGGCGATCGCGGAGGAGATGGCGATCACGCTGCAGCGGACCGCCCGCACGACCTATGTGAAGGAAGCGGGCGACTACGGCTGCGCGCTGGCCACCCCCGAAGGGCGTTTCTTCGCGTATCCCAAGGTGCTCGGCGTTTCAGGCTTCCTCGACAGCAATGTCGGGCCGGCACTGGCACGGATCGCGGATCTCGAGCCCGGCGACGTGGTCATCACCAACCACCCCTATGCGAGCGAGGGCCTCGCCACGCATATGCCGGACCTGCACCTCATCCGGCCGATCTTCGTGGAGGGGCGAATCGTCGCCCATGCCTGGGACTTCATTCACTCGGCCGACATCGGAGGCGGAGTGCCCTCGTCCATCTCGCCACGGTTCTCCGACCTCTACCAGGAAGGCTTTCAGATCCCGCCGATGAAGCTCGTCAAGGCGGGGCGGATGAATGAGGACTTCCTTACGCTCTACCGCTCCAACTGCCGCACGCCCGAGGCCAATCTCGGTGACGTCAAGGCCATGCTGGCCGCCCTCGTCGTGGGCGAGAAGCGGGTTCTCGAGCTTGTCCGCCAGCATGGTGTCGAGGGATTCCTGGCGTTGCAGGCGGGCCTCGTGGCCTATGCCGCGACCAAGGCCCTCGCCGTCCAGCGACGAATCCCGGACGGCACCTACGAATTCGCAGACTTGCTGGACGACGACTTCGTGTCGAAGGTTCCGGTGCGCGTCCGCTGTCGCCTCACCGCGAAGGACGGCCATGTCCACCTCGACTTCACGGGATCAGATCCCCAGGTGGCCGCCGCCTACAACATCCCGACGGCGGGCAAGCGCCACCCGTGGCTGACCCTGAAGCTGATGCACTTCGTCTACAGCCACGACAAGACGATCCCCATCAACTACGGCATGTTCGAGCACGTCACGGTCGAGGCGCCGGCAGGCACGGTGGTCAATCCGGAGGCGCCCGCGGCAGTCGGCGTTCGCAGTGCGACGGCCATCCGCCTGAACGAAGCCATTGTCGGGGCCCTCAATCGCGCGAGCCCGGATCTCATGCCGGCGCCGTCCGGCGGTATCATGATCCCCTCGGTGCTCGTCGAGCAGGACCCCGTCACCGGCAAACGCGCCGTGATGGTGCTGCAGTCCCTGGTCGGCGGAACGGGCGCCCGCCTCGGCGCGGACGGCGTCGACGGCCGGGATTCGAGCCTGGCGAACCAGCGCAACACGCCGATGGAGAAGACCGAGGAAGAGGCGGCGGCGAGCATCGTCAGTTACGCGCTGCGTCCCGATTCCGGCGGCGCCGGCCGGTGGCGGGGTGGCACCGGCGTGGTCTTTTCCGTCCGAATCGCCCGGGCCGGATCGGCCGTGCTGGGCCGCGGGATGGAGCGCTTCGTCTTCCGCCCCTGGGGCATGGCGGGCGGGCGACCGGGGGAAAAGGCACGGGTTGTCGTCAATCTGGGCCTTCCCGGCGAGCGGGAACTCGGAAAGCTCGACATCTTCCACCCCAAGGTGGGCGACATCGTCACGATCATGACCCCAGGTGGCGGCGGCTACGGCGATCCTCTCGAACGCCCGCCCGCGGTGGTCCTGGAAGACGTGCTGGACGGCTACATCTCCGAGCAGTCCGCCCGGCAAGACTATGGCGTCGTGATTGCCGCAGACACAGTAGACGAAGCGGCGACGCGGGCCCTGCGCGACCGCATGGCCAGCCAACGCGGACCCTCGAAGGCCTTCGACTTCGGCCCCGAGCGCGACGCGTGGGAGGCCGTGTTCGACGACGCGACGATGACGCGGCTCAACGCCCTGCTCATGCGGCTCGGCACGCATATGCGGACCGAGCGGCGGCGCGAGATCTACGAGGCGGTCATTCCCGAGCTTCCGAAGGTCGGCATCCGCCCGCTGCACGATGTCGTCGGGGACGTCGACGCGGCCCGGGCGCGGCTGGCCGAGGAACTGACGCGGCTCGAGGCCGAGGCGCCGGCGGCCTGACCGGCTGCCGGCGCGCAGCACACCGGTCCCGTTCAGATCGGAACGGGCACCCCGCGCTCCGCCGACAGCGAGACGGCTTCGAAGGCGGCGACGCCGTTGAGGATCTCCGCGGGGGTAATCGGAAACGGCTGCTCCCCGCGAATGGCGCGGGCGAAGGCCTCCAGCTCGGCCCTCTCGATGTCCAGCGGCTCGAAACGCCGCAGCTCGGGATCGCCGGTGACGGGTGTGATCGCCATCGTCTCCGAGCCCCGCGTTTCGGCAAGGCCGTTGATCTCGACCTTGGCCTTCGTGCCGAAGACCTGGATCCGATAGGTGGCGGCCGTCGCCGTCATCGTCAGCAGCGAGGCCGTGGAGCCGTCGGCGAGGCGAAACAGGACGGCGGTCGTGTCATCCAGGGGGATGTCGTGAACGCGGGCCGTCGTGACGGCATAGACCTGCGTGATCGGCCCCATAAGGTGGATGATCCCGTCGATATGGTGGATCCCTGAGCCGGCGAGACCCCCGGCGGGACTTTCGCCCGGCGCGACGCGCCACATCTCCTTCGTGTATCGCCCGACCGCGTTGAACGAGAAGTTCGTTTCGACGTGCAGGATCGTGCCGAGCTCGCCGGCATCGATCATCTGCTTCAAGGCGACCACGGGCGGCAGCCAGCGGCGATTGTGACCCGCGGCGACAACGATGCCGGCCGCAGCCGCCGCATCGAGAGCCAGCCCGGCGGTGGCCCGCGTCAGCGCGAACGGCTTCTCGACGAAAACGTGCTTGCGCGCCTTCGCGCACGCCACGACCTCGTCGGCATGACGGGAATGGGGCGTGGCGAGGACGATCCCGTCGATCGCCGGATCGGCAAGCGCTTCGCCGAGGCTTCGCAGAGGGCGGATCCCGAGCGGATCGCAGAACGCCTTCGCGGCGTCCGGATCGCGGGTGACGGCGGCACCGAACCGGACCGTGTCGCTGGATCGCTGGACCGCGTTGACGAGCACCTTGCCCCAGCGGCCGAGCCCCACGATTGCGAGTGTCGTCATCCTAACCTCCCGGCGCCGAGGAGCGAGTGCATGTCAGTGCCTTCTCTCGGCGGCGATGGTCGTCCGGCCGTCGGCGGCGTGAAGGACGAGATGGCGCTCGTCGACCATCGAGAACCGAATGATCGTCTCCAGCGCGTCGAGGAAGGCGCGCTCGGTTTCCATCTGCGCGGACTCGCAGGCCATCATCGTCGACAGGCCCTTCTGGAAGGAGAGCCCCTCGCCGGTCAGGGACACGCCGGCGCTGTACTGATTGCAGCCGCCCTTGCCGGACACGCGGCCGTCGGCGTCGAACCGCATCGTGACCTGCGTGCGCGGCGGCACGGGCCTGTCTCCAATCTTCGTCACCCGCCAGGCGTCGCCCTTCAGGAGGCTCGCGGGATCGCCACCACAACCCCGGTAGGTGCGCTTCCCGAACCGGACCGTCACTTGCTCGGGATGCGGCATCCCGCTCATCGTGTCGGCGCACAGCGTGCGCGCTACCGTGACGCGCAGCGGCCGGCCATCGGCAACCGCGGCGTAGCGCGTCGTCACGGCGTCGACCCGGACAGGCTTCGGCACTGCAGCGGACACCGTCTTCGCGCCCATGTCGGTGGCGAGCGTGAACCGGTCCGCCGAGCGGGTGAGCGACCATGACGGCTCGTTGCCGCCCGCGCGCCACGCAGCGGCCGACGCCGGCGACGGGGTCCCTTGAGCCTGCGCCGTCTCGCTCAACGCCACGCAGGCCATCAGGGCCAGGATCGCGAGACCCCGTTTTCTACGATCCATCATGCGCGCTCCTCGCCGGGCCGAGGCGGGATCTTGCCCGTACGGCAGGGTTTGGCAAGCAGCGATCGCGCCGGTCAGACGGCCACCCGCAACTCCGGTTGCCGCGCCCAGGCCACGGCCGAATCGTGGAAGAACCTGTCCAGCGCGCTGTCGAAGGTCGGCATGACGATGCCCCGGATGCTCGTCAGCGCCGTGTTGCGGAGCAGCGCCGGCGGAGTGGCCCCGGCCTGCATGACGACGCGTTCCGGATCGAGCCCGGCGAGGCTGGCCGCGCGGCGTGCAAGGTCCATCCAGGATATGCTTCCCGGATTGGCCAGATGCCACACGCCGCCGGCTCCATCGATGAGCAGGTTGAGGCATTCGTGGACAAGATCGGGGACATAGGTCGGCGAGACGATGTCTGGCCGGGCCTGAACGTCACGGCCTGCCGCGAGGGCCTCCAGCGCCAACCAGACGAAGTTGTAGCGATCCCAAGGGCCGAAGAATGCGCTGCTGCGCACCACCAGGGCGTCCGGCTGGGCCTCGAGTACGCGTCGCTCGGCCTCGGCCTTGCTCTCGCCATAGGCACAGACAGGGTTGGGACTGTCTCCCTCGTCATAGGGCGAGCCCTTGAGGCCGTCGAAGACGCGGTCCGACGAGAAGGTGAGCAGCGGGATACCCCGTTCGGCGCAAGCCCGCGCGAGCACCTCCGCGCCCTCCGCATTGTCGCGCCGGCAGCCGGGCTCCTCACCGGGCCGCGGCGGCCGGGCAAAGCCAGCCGCGTTGATGACGGCCCAGGGCCTCGCATGCGCGAGGCCTGCTGCCACCCGGTCCGGATCGGCGATGTCCATCTCGGCCCGCCCGACGACGGAATGGTCAAGTCCGCGCATGTCGCAGATGCGGGAGAAGGCACTGGCCAGGGTTCCGCCGGCGCCGGTGATCAGCAGTTCGCGGGGCGAGCCGACGAGGCGGCACGTGGCGGCGCCCCTGTGCCCGTGCCGATAGAAGCGTTCCTGCCGCTTCCACCAGCCAGCACGGTCGAGCACCGGATGGTCGAACGTTCTTCCGCCTGCGATGGCCCTTGCGGCGGCGGCCAGGACCGTGGGCCTGGGCTCCGGTCCTCGCACGTCGAACGGACCTGGTTCGTAGCACCCCTCGCGACGCGTCAGCAGCGAATTCCAGTCCACCGTTCCGAACAGAGACCAGACAGTGACGGCGCGGATGTCCGCTCCCTCCGCGCGCACCGTTGCGGCTGCCTTCCAGACTTCGAAGAGCCACCGGAGCTGGTCGTCACGGCTGCATCCGTGATGCACTTCCGTGACGGCGACAGGCAGCCCGTAGCGCTGCCACACCTCGCGCAGCCGCGCGGCCGGCCCGAGGTCGTCGTGGGGAATCGGCAATCGAACCGCCTCGGCATCCGCATAGCGCTGGCGGCCGTTGCCGCCCCAGTGGCTCTCCGGATAGCGATGGAGCGCCTCGTCGAGATAGCGCTCGCTGGTGAGGTAGTGGTTGATGCCGATGATGTCGGGCGCCGCATCGCCCTCCAACAGGAGCGACAGGTCGGCCTCGGCGACACCGCAGCCGAGCAGGATCGGCCACCAGGGATGGTCCGGACCGACGCGGCCGCATAGCAGGTCGAACGTGAGCCAGCGCCGCTGGTTCTCATGCTCCGCCTGGAAGGCCAGCGCGGGCGTCGAGAACGTCTTTCCGAGATCGTCCGTCTGAACCAGCCTGGCGTCCGGCCTCACCTGCCGGATGGCACGCATCGACAGCACGGTCGCCTTGCACTGGTTGACCAGCGCCGGCAGGAACGACCGATACGACCGGTGATGCGGGTACCAGTGCCCGTAGAGGCAGGAGAAGCGCGCCGTCGTCAGCGGCTCGTTGACCGGCGTGTAGCACTCGAGGTGCGGATAGCGCTCGGCGACGCGACGGGCGTGCCCTGCCAGCAGTCCCGGCCACGCCGGATCCAGCAGATCGGTATAGGCCGGTCCAGAGCCATGGTGGCAAAGCCCGGCGACAAGGCCGATCCCGAGGCGTTCGAGACGGCGGATGGGGTCATCTTTCCGGGAAAAGTCCGCCTCGTCGGCGCGGTGCGGGGACACGGTCTCCCAGAGGATGGGGTATCGCAGTGTCCGGAAGCCGAGAGCGGCAATCCGGTCCAGATCCTCCGGGCGTTCGGCATGGCCCGTCTCGTCCGCCTGGTCACGGTAGGAATCGCCGATGCGGGCGCGGGTGCACTCCACGCCGCCCCAAAGCTCGATCATCCGGCACCTCCAGCAAGCCCGTCCCGTCGCAAGGCGGGCGCAGCACGGCGTCCGGGGGACCGGCGACAACGGCCGGGGGAGGCAGGCGTTCCATCACCCTGACCATCCGAGAGGCCATCCGCCGTCAGGCGGCGACCGGCAGCCGGTGGAAGCGCCGCCGCGGCAGGACCCCTGCGCGGCGGCGGCGTTCCGAAGTCACTTGGCGTTTTTCTCGAGCCACGCCTTGAGCTGCGCGATCTCGTCTTCCTGCGCCTTGATGATCCCCTCCGCCAGCTTCCTGATCTCGGGATCCTTGCCGAAGGCGATCACGGTTTTCGCCATGTCCACGGCCCCCTGGTGGTGCGGGATCATGCCGCGGACAAAGTCGATGTCCGGATTGCCGGAGTAGGCGATGCCCATCTCCTTGTGCATCCGATCATTGATGGCCTCGTAGGCCTTCTGCGCCGGACCGGCGGCGGCCGCCGTCGCGCCGTGGTGCTGCCCGTGGCCGTGACCGGCGGCCGGAGCGGGCTTCCCATGCTGGCCGTGCTGCTGGGCCATGGCCAGCGCGGGCCACGCAAGTGCAAGGGCCACGACGAGTGCCTTGATGGACGACTGCATAGACCTCTCCATTGCTTCGCGTTGCCGTCGAGACATAGGCATGAAATCCGAGCGTGAGAAGAGGCGCAGGATCAGGAGCGTTGCTGCAGCATTCCCTGCAGCCGTTCCAGCAGCGATCCGTGGTCGTAGGGCTTGGCCATCAGCGGACTGTCCTCGCACAGGTCCTGTGCCACGGCAGAGGTCTGGTGCAGGCCCGACGCCAGCAGGACCCGCACCTGCGGGTGATGCTGCCTGATCCAGCGGGCAAGGCCGAACCCGTCCATCGTTCCAGGCATCTGGATGTCTGAGAACACGATGTCGACCCCCACGCCGGCATCGAGGACGCACCGCGCCTCGTCCGCGTTCGACGCCTCGAGCACATGAAGCCCGCAGTCCCGGAGATAGTCGGCCACCGTCATGCGAATCAGGATCTGGTCCTCGACGACGAGAATTGTCGCATTCGCTTCGTGAGGGGCGGCCGTCACCCCGGACGATTTTTGTGCCATGGCTGCAGAATTCGACGGCCGGCTGGAAGTTCCGTGCAGGGACGTGGGGTTCCACGACATCATGAATGATGTGTGCAAAGGACCGGGTCCCACCGTGCCGGCCTGTCGCGAGACGGCCCCAGTCCGAGGCTCGAGCCGAACTGTTCACTTCGTGTTTACAATGGCTGCTGGTCTACTGGTGCGCAAAGCAGGAATGGGTTAGTCTGCCGCAGGCCGCGAATTGGCCAGTTGCGCGTACAGAGTTGTCCTGTCGGGGGTTGCGCAAACAGGGAGAGCGCGGCCATGCAGACCACACGGGATTTGGGGCTCGAGGACATGCTGTCCGAGCCCATGATCGAGCGCCTCATGAAGAGCGATCGTATCCGCACGGAAGATGCGCGAGCGCTGTACGCGGAGGTTGCACATCGCATCCGGAAAATGCCCGACCGCCATGGCGAGAATGTCTGCGGGGACAGGGTGTCCCGCGACATCATCTACGGATAGCGACGTCGGCCGTCTGCCTTGCCTCACCGTCGGTTTCGCCCGCACCGCGACGTGATCGCGTGCGCGTGGCTGTTCGCATGGCGCCCCTCGCGGGGCGGCGGTGCCAGGGTCGCCATGTTCCGGCGGGGCCGTGAAGGCCTCGGGCAGCGCCCCTGAAGGCAGCAGGCCCATCGCCGCGACCAGGAAGCCCGTGCGGCGGTTGCGGTAGCCCGCCCTGCCGCCGTGCGGCCGGCAAGACCGGATCGGGTGCCTCGCCTCAGCCGTACTGGCCGAGCCGGCGGTTTGTGCTCTACGATCGCACGACCATCGGGGAGGGACAGCCATGACGACACGCATCGACCGCCGAACCTTCATCGCCGCCGCCGGCGCGACACTGGCGTCACCCTCCATCGTCCGTGCCCAGGCTGCAACGCTGAAGGTCGGCGTGATGCTTCCACGGTCCGGGTTCTTTGCCCAGGCGGGCCAGAGCTGCCATCGCGGCGCCCTGGCGGCGCCGAAGGTCCTGGCCGATCTCGGCTACAAGGTCGAGCTGGTCCACATCGACACCGAGAGCAATGCCGACATTGCCCGCACGCAGGCCGAACGGGCCGTCAACGAGGGCGTGCATTGCCTCGTCGGTGCCTTCGACTCCGGCCACAGCCTTGCCATCGCCCAGGTCGCCGAGCAGCGTCAGGTGCCGTTCGTGATCAACATCGCGGCGGCTCCGCAGATCACCGAGCAGGGCTACAAGTACCTGGTGCGCAACTTCCAGAGCGGCGGGCAACTGGTCACCAACGGCCTGCGCCTGATCCGCACCATCTCCGAGGCGACGAAGGTCGATTTCAAGACCGCGGTCTTCCTGCACGCCAACGACACGTTCGGGACCGCCCAGCGCCAGGCGATGGACGCCATTTTCCCGCGCCAGAACATGCCGTTCCAGCTCGTCGAGAGCATCGCCTACGATCCGCGCGCACAGGACCTCGCCGTGGAGGTCACCAAGATGCGGTCGCTGAACCCCGACCTCGTGATGGTCGTGACCCGTGCCGGCGACGCCATCAAGCTGGTTCGCGACATGGTTCGCCAGCGCTTCGAGCCGAAGGCGATCATCTCCCCCGGGTCGCCCGGGCTCTACGACGAGGAGTTCTACCAGGCGCTCGGACCGCTGGCCGACTTCCTCATGTTCAACCTGCCCTGGGCAAACCCGAAATCCGACATGACCGCGGCGCTCGAGGCCTCGTTCAAGGCCGCCAATCCGAACAATCGGTTCGCGGTCGACTGCTTCAACGCCGGCTTCACCTTCGAGGCGATCCTCGTCGCGGCGGATGCCTTCAAGCGCGCCGGCACCACCGCCGGCCCCCAGCTGATGGAGGCCGTGCGCCAGACGAAGATCGAGAAGCACGTCATGATCGGCGGGCCGATCGAATTCGACGCCAAGGGCCAGAACCCCAACATCGGCTCGGCCGCCGTGCAGAACCGGAACCGGACGCCGACCGTCGTGCTTCCGGCCGACGTGGCGGCGGCGGCGCCCGTGCTGCCCATGCCGAGCTGGCAGGGGCGCAGCTAACCTCGCTCCGTCCTGCCGGCGCCGTCCGGCAAGGCGGAAGACCGGGACGCAGACCGGGGCGTCCCCGTCCCGGAGTCCCCCCTTCGACCGACGCGTCCCCCTGCCGCATGGAAGCTGCATGAGAAACCTCA
>CAZJCW010000149.1:0-10433 GCA_964544365.1 uncultured Alsobacter sp. | reverse complement strand
TACTCCGCGCCGATATAGACGGAGGCGAGGAGCACGATCGCCGACATCGGATCGAGCGTGTAGGTGAGCGGCAGCACCAGCGCCATCGTGATCGATGCGGAGATGCCGGGCAGCGCTCCACCGATGATGCCCCAGACGAGGCCGGCGATGGCCACCGGCACGAGCGGCGTGGTGACGAGAAGCGCGAGCGCCCGGGTGAGGTCTTCCACGTGGGACGCCTTTCAGAACAGGATGCCGGCAGGCTGGTCGGTGCCGAGCAGCAGGACGAAGGAGACCCAGAAGAACAGCCCGGCCCCGACGGCGACGGCCGCCAGTCTCCAGTCGGGCCGCAGTCCCTCGTAGAGCGCGACGGCCACGACGAGCAGAGCGATGCCGGCTGCGTAGCCGACGATCGGCGCGACGAGCATGTAGCCTACGCCGATGGCGACGAGGCCGAGGGCGCGCGGGAGCGAGGCGACCGCTTCCTCTTCGCCCGCTGCCTCCTGGCGCCGGATCCGCCCGGCCTTCCAGGCGGCGAGCAGACCCCGGATGCCGATGGCGACGGCGACGAGCGCGAGAGCCGCTGCCAGCACCGTCGGGAGCCCCTCCGGCCCGACGTCGTCGGACAGGGACGACTGCTGGATCTGGCGGGTCTGCCAGTAGTAGAGGCCGGCGAGGGCGAGGAGGACGCCGCCGGCGGCGGCGTCCCGTCTGCCGGCGCGAACGCCGCTTTCGCTCACTTGATCACACCGTTTTCCTTGAAGAAGGCCTCGGACTCCTCGGCAAAGCGGGCGATGAAGGCGGCGTAGTCCTTCTGCGCGATGAAATCGGGCAGGAGGGCTTCGCCGCTGACCACCTTGAGGTAGTCCGGGTCGGCGAGAAGCTGCTGCGCGGCCTTCTCCCAGATCGCGACGATGTCGGCGGGCAGGCCCTGCGGGCCGGCGAGGCCGCGGTACTTGCGCAGCACCACGTTGTAGCCGAGCTCCTTGACCGTCGGGATGTCCGGAAGGGCGGCGACGCGCTTCTCGGTGAAGGTGGCGAGGATGCGAACCTTGCCGGCCTCGATCTGCGGCCGCAGCTCGACGAACTCGCCGACGCCGATGTCCAGCGTGCCGTTGAGGACGTTGAGCAGCAGCTCGCCGCCACCGTCGTGGGACACCACGGCGGCCTGGACGTTGGCGGCCTTCTTCAGCAGTTCGGCGGCCTGCCGCTCCATCGAGGACGGCGTCGACGCGCCCCAGCGGCCGCGCTTCTCCCTGGCGCTCTTGACGACATCGTCGAGCGTCTTGAAGGGGCCATCGGCCCGCGTGTAGATCAGCGTCGGATCGGTGAAGAAGTTCACCAGGGGCTGCAGGTCCTTGTAGGTGTTCTGCGGCTTGCTGAGCAGCGAGGTGAACACGTAGGTCGGCGTCGTCGCGTAGAACACGCTGCCGTCCGGCTTGGACGTGGCCAGCTTCGTCATGGCGCGCGCGCCGCTGCCGCCGCTGACGTTCTCGACGATGAAGGTCGCGTTGATGTACTTCGGCAGCTGCTTGGCCAGTTCGCGCAGGAAGATGTCGCTCCCGGCGCCCGGGCTGGAATGCGTGACCAGCGTCACGACCTTCTGCGGGTAGGCGGCCGGTTCCGCCATCGCCGCGGTGGCGAACAGGCCGGAGGCCGCCGCGGCGACCACTGCTTTCAACAGGCTCCTCATGATCGTCACTCCCTTTCCTGGCGGCGTTTCGGCCGCTCGTCGGATTGCGTTTCGGTCGTCGGCGTCTCAGGGGGAGGCGGAGCGGGCCTCCGCCCGCACCACCGCCAGGAGACGGTTCTTGGCATTCGCGACATGGCGCCAGTGCGCCTCGTGGGCCCAGTCCGCGTCCCGGGCGCGCACCGCCTCGACCATCTCCCGGTGCTCGCGGTTCGACACCGTGAGCCCGCCGCCCTGGACGAGGCTGCGCGCGCGAAACAGGGTGAGGCGTTTCACGAAGGACTTGTACTCGCGGGCGAGCGTGGCGTTGCCGCAGGCGTCGAGGATGAAGGCGTGGAAGGCGACGTTGAGCGGATAGTAGGTCTCGAAGTCGCGCGTTCCGGCGGCCTGCTCCATGCCGGCGATGAAGCCGTCCAGCCGCGCGACCGTGTCGGCGCCCGCGCGCTCGGCGAGCAGCCGGCCCGCAAGCCCGAACAGGGCGGCACGGACCTCGTAGACCTCGCGGACCTCCTCCACGCTCATGGCCCGCACGAAGGTGCCGCGATTGGGAATGGATTCGACGAGGCCGGCCCCCTCGAGGGCCCGGATCGCCTCGCGTATCGGCCCCCGGCTCGTCCCGAACTCGGCGGCGAGCTGGTTCTCGTTGATGCGCCCCCCGGCCGGCAGCCCGGCCGACAGGATCCGCTTCTCGATCTCGCGCTCCAGCACGCTCGCCAGCGAGCGCGTGCGCAGGACGTCGATTTCGGCTGTATCGCTCATCGTCGGCAAGAGTGAGATCAGACCCTGTCGATCGTCAACAATTTTTCGCACAGGCGGCAAAGCTTGGATGGAAATGATCTGGGATTCGCGGTCCTGCTTGGCTAGAGGCAGATATGTCGATCGCAAAGTGTTGACAATTTCCGGAGCGGCGGGTCTTCTCGCGCTCGTCATTGTCCCGCCTTGCGAGAGGATCGCCATGTCCCAGGCCGCCGTCACCCAGACCCTTGCCCGCTTCGTCGTCGGGTCGCGGCCGCAGGATGTTCCGGACGCGGTCTATGCCGAGGCGACACGGTCCTTCCTGAACTGGATCGGCTGTGCCGTCGGCGGCTCGGAGCACCCCGCGCTCGATCGCGCGATGGCGGCCCTGATGCCCTTCGCCGGACCGGCGCAGGCGACGGTCCTGGGACGCGGAAGCCGGACGGACGTGCTGCACACGGCGCTGCTCAACGGAATCTCGTCGCACGTGTTCGACTTCGACGACACCCACCTGCGCACGATCATCCACCCGGCCGGACCGGTGGCCTCCGGGCTGCTGGCGCTCGCCGAGACGCGTCCGCTGTCGGGACGCGACCTGCTCCATGCGTTCATCCTCGGCGTCGAGGTCGAGTGCCGGATCGGCAACTCCGTCTATCCCGAGCACTATGACCGGGGCTGGCACATCACCGGCACGGCCGGCGTCTTCGGCGCCGCCGCCGCCGCCGGCAAGGTGCTCGGACTGAACGAGCAGCAGATGACATGGGCCCTCGGCATCGCGGCGACCCAGTCGTCCGGGCTGCGCGAGATGTTCGGCACGATGTGCAAGTCGTTCCATCCCGGGCGGGCCGCCCAGAACGGCACCTTCGCCGCCTTCCTCGCCGCCCAGGACTATACGAGTTCGGACCGCGGGATCGAGGCGCCGCGCGGTTTCGCCAACGTGGCTTCGACGAAGTTCGACCCGCGCGAGATCACCGAGAAGCTCGGCGAGACGTGGGAGATCGCGCTCAACACCTACAAGCCCTTCGCCTGCGGCATCGTCATCCATCCCTCGATCGACGGCTGCGTGCAGCTGCGCAATTCGCTCGGCCTGACGGCGGACAGGATTTCCTCCATTGCCCTGAAGGTGCATCCCCTGGTGCTCGAGCTCACCGGCAAGACCGCCCCGCGCACGGGCCTCGAAGGCAAGTTCTCGGTCTACCACTCCTGTGCGGCGGCGATCGTCCACGGGCGTTGCGGCGAGCACGAGTATTCCGACGAGGTCGTCGCCGACCCGACGATCGTCGCCCTTCGCCAGAAGGTGACCGCCGTCGCGACCCCCGGCATCCACGAGGACCAGGTCGACGTGACGCTCACCACGACGGACGGGCAGGTGCACCATCTGTTCGTCGAGCATGCGATCGGCAGCCTGCACCGGCCGCTGACCGATGGCGAACTCGACCTCAAGGTGTCCGACCTGTGCGAGCCCGTCATCGGCCGAGCAGGCGCCGCCCGCCTGATCGCCGCGTCGCGGGGCCTCGGCGCAGCGCCCGACGTCAGCGAGGTCATCGCGTCGTCGATCCCCGCCGGGACCCACTGACCCCCGGACCGAGGTCGGTCGTCCGAACGGTCAGGCGCCGGTGACCCGCCAGATCACGTTGCCGACGTCGTCGGCGACGAGAAGGGCACCGTCGCCGGTGAGCGTCACGCCGACGGGCCGCCCGTAGGAGACCTGCTCGTCCGGAGCCAGGAAGCCGGACAGGATGTCCCGTGGCGGTCCCGAGGGGCGCCCGTTCTCGAACGGAATGAAGATCACCTTGTAGCCGCTGAGCGTGCTGCGGTTCCAGGAGCCGTGCTGGCCGATCACCATGCCATCGGGGAACCCGGGCAGCGTCCCGCCGGGGAGCCAGCACAGGCCGAGGGACGCCGTATGGCCTCCCAGCGCGTAGTCGGGCGTCAGCGCGCGCGCGACGGCGGCGGCGTCCTGCGGAACGCGGTCATCGACGGTCTGTCCCCAGTAGCAGTACGGCCAGCCATAGAAGCCCCCGTCCCGCACGGAGGTCAGGTAGTCGGGCGGCGTCTCGTCGCCAAGGCCGTCACGCTCGTTGACCACCGTCCAGAGCACCTGCGTCGACGGCTCCCAGGCGAGGCCGACGGCGTTGCGCAGTCCGGTGGCGAAGATCCGGCTGGTGCCGGCGACAAGGTCGAGCTCGTAGATCGCCGCGCGTCCTTCCTCCGCGTCGAAGCCGCGATCGGCGATGTTGGTGAGGGAACCGACACCGGCATAGAGCTTCGTCCCGTCCGGGCTCGCAAGCAGGCTGCGCGTCCAGTGCCCGCCCGGCTTGAACTCCACCAGCCGCCGTCCCGTGCCGCTCACGCTCCAGGTCGTCCGGTCGAAGGGAAAGGCAACGACCCCGTCCGTGTTGCCCACGTAGAACATGTCTCCCACCAGCTGCATGCCGAAAGGCTGCCGCTGGCCTTCGAGGAAGACCTCCGAGCGCTCCGCGACGCCGTCCCCGTCCGCGTCGCGGAAGCGGGTGATGCGATTTGCGCTGACGCCGACCGCGCCGGCCCGCTTCATCGTGCTGCGGATGGCGTAGTCGAAGATCGACTTGAGCGGCCCCGGAACGCTCATGGATTCGGCGACCAGCACGTCGCCGTTCGGCAACACCTCGATCCAGCGGGGGTGGTCGAGGCCCGTCGCGAAGGCGTTCACCTTCAGTCCGGGCGCGACCGTGGGGCGTTGGCCTTCCGACCAGCCCTGTGCCGTCGGCATCTTCAGCGTCGGTACGCGACCCTGCGGCTTGGCAGCAGGGATGGCGGGGGCCTGTCCGAAAGCGGGTACGGGCGAGCCGTCCCGGGCCCTCCGCATCATGACCATGGTTCCGCCGACGGCGGCGACGAAGCGTGCGAACGTGCTGGACAGGTTCATGAAGATCCTCGTGCGGTATCGCGACTACGCTAGAGCATGCGGCAGCCGAGGGGAAACGCCAGAGGCCACAGGACGCCCGGTGAACCGGCCTTCCCGGTGCATGGGAGTGTTGCGCCCGGCTCTCTTGCCAACGGGGCCGTTCGCCGAACTGGCCATGCCCGATGGCGCGAGCGCGCCGCCCCTACACGGCTCAGGCTTCCGCCCCGAGGGCCGCCCGCAGCGTCTGCCGCAGCGCGGCCAGGACATCCTGCGTGCGGTCGTCGCGCGGAACGTCAATGTCTGCCACGTGCACGATCCGGGCTGGCGCCTCACCCATGACGAATACCCGGTCGCTCAGGAGCAGCGCTTCATCGATGTCATGCGTGACCATCAGCGTCGTCGGCCGTGTCGCGGCGTGCAGCGCGGCAAGTTCGGCCCGCAGGCGCCGTGCGGTGGCGTCGTCGAGCGACACGAAGGGTTCGTCGAGCAGCAGAAGATCGGGCTCCACGATGAATGCCCGCGCCAGGGAAACGCGGCGTGCGAGGCCGAGCGACAGTTCGGACGGATACCGCCCCCTGTGGCCAGCCAGGCCCAGCATGGCGAGCATGGCGTCGAGCCCGCGGTCGTCGACGCCGGTTGCCTCGATGCACAGGCGGATGTTCTCCTCCACCGTGCGCCACGGCAAGAGCGCGGGCTCCTGGAACACCATGGCGAGGCGCCCACGACCCGGTCGCTCGATGCCTCCCTCGAAATCCGCATCGAGCCCGGCGATCAGGCGGAGCACGGTCGTCTTGCCGCAACCGGACGGACCGACCAGTGCGCCGAACCGGCCCGCCGGGAGTTCAAGGCGCAGCCCGCGCACGACAGCGACGCGGTCGCCGGCGGCGCCCGTGAAGGTCTTATTGGCGATGCGGACGTCAAGACGGCCGGCGTCGCCAGCGGTTGCTGCGGCGTTCAAGAGGTTGCACCACCAGGGTTTCAATCAGCAGCATCACCAGCACGAAGGCCAGCGCATTGGCAAGGATGGCGCTCACGTCGAAGAGCTGGAAGGCGTTGCCCAGGGCGAAGCCGATGCCATCGGAGCGACCGAGCAACTCGACCAGCAGCACGATCTTCCACACCAGCGACAGGCCCGAGCGCGCAGCGGCCATGAGGTAGGGCGCGAGTTGCGGCAGGACGACGTGGCGAAGCCGGCGCGCGGTTCCGAAGCGAAAGACCTTGGCGAGGTCTTCCAGCGCCGGATCCAGCGCTCGGGCCCCTTCCCGCACCACGACGACCGTGTTGGGCAGCTTGTTGATCGAGACGGCGGCGACGGCGGCCGCCTCGTTCAGGCCGAACCAGACATAGATCAGGATGATCACCACCAGCGCCGGCAGGTTCAGCAGCAGCACGATCCATGGATCGACGAAGCGATCCAGCAGCGGGCGACGGCCCAGCGCATAGCCGAGCGCGGAGCCGATCCCCATGGCGATAAGGAAGGCGGCCGCGGTACGCAGCAGCGTGGCGGCGAGATCCGTCAGCAGGGATCCGGAGCCGGCCCCATCCGCCATCGCGGCGACGACCGCCATCGGCCCGGGCAGCAGGCGCGGTCCCACGATCGTCGAGGCCAGCACCCAGAGGCCGATGAAGGCTGCCGCGGACGCGATCGGCAGCAGCAGGCGAAAGCGCAGGATCGTCATGGTTCGTTCCGCGGCGCGCGACCGTCGACGCCGCTTCGCGGATCATACCCGCGCGCGGCGATTGCGAAAGCGGCCGCGGCGAAGCTCGGCACATAGCCGGCATGCAGCCATGTCGACCGGGACCTGGACCGAGCCGTCTCAGGGGAGGTCGGCCTCCGCGCCGGGGTCGAGCCATTCGACGTCGTATGTGTCCAGATACTGCGCGACCGCATTCTCGATCGTCGGACAAAAGGCGTCCGTGCCGAAATGGGCGAACAGCCCGAACCGCCTGAGCTTGTCCTTCACGGGATCCTTCAGTTCGGCGAACCGCATTTCGATCCCTTGATCTCCCAGCGCCTTGTCCAGTTCGGCGAGCACGTCGGCGGCCGTGACGTCGATGCTGGTGACGGGCTCCGCCGCCACGACGACCCGGCGAACCGGAGCGGGGGCATCGGCGACGGCGGCCATCACCCTCTCCTTGAAGAACTCCGCGTTCGCGAAGAACAGGGGTGCGTCCCATCGGAAGATCACGAGGCCGGGGACCTGGCGGGAGGCTGGATACCGGCTCACGTCGTGAAAGCCCTCGACACCCGCCGGCCGTCCCAGAACGGCGGAGTGCGGGCGCCATCCGTCCCACAGGAACTCCACGACGGCGATCCCGATCGCGAGGCCGATGCCCGGGATGACCCCGAGAACGGCGACGCCGACGGAGCAGGCGATCGAAAGCCAGAACTCCCATGGCTGCATGCGATGGATGCGGACGAGGTCGTCGATCTCGATCAGGCCGATGGCGGACGCGATCACGACGGCGGCCAGGGCGGACGTGGGCAGGAACTCGAGCAGATCGGGAGCGACCAGCAACAGAAGCGCGACGGCGAGCGCGGCCACGACCCCGGTGACCTGCGTGCGCGCACCGGCCGCCTCGGCCACCGGCGTCCGGGAGGAGCTGCCGCTGACCGGGAAGCCCTGGAACAGCCCCGTCGCCAGATTGGCCGCTCCGAGGCCCACCAGTTCCTGGTTCGGATCGACACGGTGTCCCGTACGCCCCGCATAGGCGCGCGAGAGGACACTCGTATCCGCCAGCGAGACCATGGCGACGGCCGCGCCGCCGACAAGGATCGGCACGATGTCGTCATAACGGATCCAGGGGATCGCGAAGGCGGGCAGGCCTTGCGGGAGCTGTCCCAGAACGGCAACGCCCGAACGCTCGGAAAGCCCCAGAAAGCCTACGACAGCCGTCGCGCCGACCACGGCAACGAGTATTCCCGGAACACGGCGACTGCCCTTGAGGAGCAGGATCACCGAGAGTGTTGCCGCACCGACGGCAAGAGACGTCCAGTTCGTCTTGCCGACCAGGATCGACTCGCCGATCGCCCAAAGGTCCTGCAGAGGGCCGTTGCCCGTGATCGAGAAGCCGAAGAGCTTCGGCAGCTGGCTGATCAGCACCGTGATGGCGATGCCGTTCATGTAGCCGTAGCGGATCGGCTTGGAGATCAACTCCGTCACGAACCCCAGCCGTGCCAGCCCGGCCGCCATGGAGATCGTGCCGGAGACCAGCGCCATCATGCCGGCCAGCGCGATGGCCCGGGCCGGGTCTCCGCCCGACAGGGGGAGGATGACCGTGAGAATGACAGCGGCGAGGGACGAATCTGGACCCAGCACCAGGATTCGGCTCGGACCGAACAGCGCGTAGGCCAGCAGCGGGACGATCGTCGCGTAAAGGCCGTAGATGCCCGGGAGGCCCGACGCCACCGCATAGGCAATGCCGACCGGAACGAGCATCGTCGTCAGGGCAACCCCGGCAACGACATCGTTGCGCAGCCACGCCCATCGATACTGACGCAGCGTCTCCAGTCCCGGTGTCCACCGCGTCCACCGCTGCTTCGCCGCCATGAAGGGCGTCCTTTCGCCGTCTCTGCAGCCTGGCGTCTGCCACGGGGGCGTTCACGATGCCCCGGTGGATCGAGAACCACAATGGCATCGGCTTGCGATGATTGCCGGGGATCCGAACGATGTCGTCGCTCCAGGAAACGCATCACGTCCCGAAGCGCTGCATCTTCTGACGAAGAGAATCCTGGGAGGCCCAGGCCCGCCGCCGGTCGCACGGCCGGTGGACGGGGACGCCCGGCTAGAGGGTCGTGGGCGTCGTCCCGCCATCCCCGGAGACGGCGTCGAGCCAGCGCCGGCGGTAGGCGTCGAGTCCGGGCAGCGCCCAGGGGGTCACGCCATCGACCTGCGGCGGGGTCGTCCCCAGCCCCCAGCGGGCCAGCATGGCCGCACCCTGGCTCGTTCCCGTCGGATCGAGCGAAACCAGCACCCGGGTTCCCTCGCGCAGCGCTGCGAGGAGCGCGACATAGGCGCCGTTCGTCGCGAACGAGCCCTCGACGACGATGTCCCCTTTCGTGCCGACCAGGGCGAGGCACTGGTCCGTCATCAAGGCGAGATAGAGCGCCGCCAGCGCCGGCCGCGAGCCGTCGCCACGCGGAAGCGGTCCCTCGATCCGGCCGGCCAAGCCGGGGAAGGGCCCTCCGGGACCGCTGAAGCCGGGCAGGGCCAGCGTGCCCGCCGCGATCACGGCAGCCACGTCTTCGCTGGTGGCCGGCGGCGCATCGCCCGGCACGAGGATCTCGTGGTCGCGGCCTCCCATGAAGCGCGCCGTGCTCACCGGGTCGCCATGGACGTTGACGTTCGCGAGCGTATCCCGGCGCTCGTCGAGCGCCGCGGCCGCGCCCACCGCCATGCAGATCACCCAGGTGCCGGTCGACACCACGGCGAAAGGGGCCTGCCGGGACAACAGGTGCGGCAGCAGCGAGGCGTTGGAATCATGGATCCCGCAGACCACGCGACACTCCGGCGCAAGTCCTGTGACCGCCCTGACCTCCGCCGTGACGGGGCCGAGAACGTCATAGGCCGGCCTCATCGGCGGAAACAGCGGGCGCCAGCCGCAGGCGTCGACCAGTGTCGAGAAGCGTCGGCCAGTCGGCTCCCAGAGGTCCGTGTGCGTGCCGAGCGAGGTGACTTCGGACGCGGCCACGCCACTCAGCCGCCAGGCCCAGTACTGCGGATACATCAGGACGTGGCGGACCCGCGCGAACGCAGCCGGAAAGCGCCGGCCTTGCCAGTGCAACTGCCGACCCAGATTGAGGCCCAGCGGAAGCGATGGCGACAGGGTCCCCGCAAAGGGAGGGCGCACGGCCTCGTACCCGTGATCCTCCACGTCCGGTGCCGGATGCTCGTAGTCCAGGACCGGCAAGGCGAGCCCGGCTTCGTCGACGAGCGCCGCCGTCGCGCCATGGGTGGTCGTCACGACCGCGGAGATCGGCGCAACCGTCGCGGCCTGCCGAAGCCCGGCGATGGCGAAGGCCCAGATGGCCTCGGTGTCCGCGTGGGGATAGGGCGGGCCGGGCAGGACGCGGTTCGCCTGCCGCGTCGCCCAGAGCGTCCGACCGTCGTCGTCGAGGACGACGATCTTCACATTGGTCTT
>CAZJCW010000148.1:0-10465 GCA_964544365.1 uncultured Alsobacter sp. | reverse complement strand
GGTCGAGAACACCCGCGAGGGCCAGATCCTCGACTACGACAAGCTGACCATGACGGTCGAGACCAATGGCGGCGTGTCGCCCGAGGACGCCGTGGCCTATGCCGCGCGCATCCTGCAGGACCAGCTCGAGGTGTTCGTCAACTTCGAGGAGCCGCGTCGCGAGGACGAGAAGCCGGCCATGCCGGAGCTCGCCTTCAACCCGGCGCTGCTGAAGAAGGTCGACGAGCTCGAACTGTCGGTCCGCTCGGCCAACTGCCTGAAGAACGACAACATCGTCTACATCGGCGACCTGATCCAGAAGACGGAGGCGGAGATGCTCCGCACCCCGAACTTCGGCCGCAAGTCGCTGAACGAGATCAAGGAAGTGCTCGCCGGCATGGGCCTGCACCTGGGCATGGAAGTGCCCGGCTGGCCGCCGGAGAACATCGAGGAGCTCGCCAAGCGCTTCGAGGAACACTACTGAGAGGCAAAATCGGCGGGCTGCGCAGCGGCGGATCGGGGCTGATGGCCTCTCTTCGCCGCTCGCACCCCGCCCGCCGCTCGGACAACGACGCCCCGTTCCTTGGCACGGCGGGGCGATAACCAAAGGAGAACGCCATGCGTCACGGATATCGCGGTCGCCGCTTCGCCCGTTCGGCGGAGCACCGCAAGGCCATGTTCATGAACATGTCCCAGGCCCTCATCAAGCACGAGCAGATCGTCACGACCCTCCAGAAGGCGAAGGATCTTCGCCCGGTCGTCGAGAAGCTCGTCACCCTCGGCAAGCGCGGCGACCTGCACGCCCGCCGCCAGGCCATCTCGCAGATCCAGGACGTCGCCCTGGTGAAGAAGCTCTTCGAAGTGCTCGGCCCGCGCTACAAGGACCGCAACGGCGGCTACACCCGCGTGCTCAAGGCCGGCTTCCGCTTCGGCGACAATGCCGCCATGGCCGTGATCGAGTTCGTCGACCGCGACGTCGACGCGAAGGGTCGCGACTCCGGCCCGACGCAGAAGGACGAGGTCGTCGAAGCCGCCTGAGGCCTTCGACGCGCCGGTTGTCGACGGGCGGCCCTCGTGGCCGCCCGTTTGCGTTGCGGGCGCTCGGTGCGTCTTCTTCTCGGGACGACTTGGCTCCCGTCTGGCCGGACGTCGGCGCGCCCCTGGCATGTCTTCGCGCCGGCTTCGCGCGTCTTCTTTTGCGGCCGCCCCGTTTCCCGGCAGCCGGCGCCGCACTTCCGCCGCGGGGCGGGGGTCGCTATATGCCCTATGGACATCTCCGGATCAGGGACGATCACGATGCGCAGGCTGGTTCTCGCCATGGCGGGCCTCTGGGCGGGCGCCATGCTGGTGACGGCATCCGGGACGGGCATCGCCCAGACCGTCCAGGTGCCGCAATCCCAGATGCAGGTGAAGCAGAGCTTCGCGCCGCTGGTGAAGAGCGTCAGCCCGGCGGTCGTCAACGTCTATGCCTCCCGGGTCCAGCGGCAGGTGCGCAACCCCTTGATGGACGACCCGTTTTTCCGTCGCTTCTTCGGCGGCGAGCAGGGCGGCGGCGTGCCGCGCGAGCGGACCCAGCGCTCGCTGGGCTCCGGCGTCATCGTCGATCCGTCAGGCTTCGTCGTCACCAACAACCACGTCATCGAGAACATGACCGAGGTGAAGGTGGCGCTGGCCGACAAGCGCGAATTCGAGGCGGACATCGTGCTGCGCGATCCGCGCACCGACCTCGCGGTCCTCAAGATCAAGACGCCGGACCGGTTCGTGTCCGTCGAACTCGGCGATTCGGACGCGGTCGAGGTGGGTGACCTGGTGCTGGCCGTCGGCAATCCCTTCGGCGTCGGCCAGACGGTCACCTCCGGCATCGTGTCGGCGCTGGCACGCACCCAGGTCGGCGTCTCGGATTTCCAGTTCTTCATCCAGACCGACGCCGCGATCAACCCGGGCAATTCGGGCGGGGCGCTCATCGACGTCTTCGGCCGCCTGATCGGCATCAACACCGCCATCTTCTCCCAGTCCGGCGGGAGCCACGGCATCGGATTCGCCATCCCCGCGGCGATGGTGAAGGTGGTGGTGGCTTCGGCCCGGAACGGCAGCAAGGTCGTCCGGCGTCCCTGGTTCGGGGCGCGTCTCCAGGCTGTCACGCCAGACCTCGTCGAAAGCCTGGGGCTCGACCGGCCCGCCGGTGCACTCGTCGCGGGTGTCGTCGACAAGAGCCCCGCTGCCGAGGCGGGCCTGAAGCCCGGCGACGTGATCCTGAACGTCGACGCCTACCAGGTGGACGATCCTGATGCCTTCGGCTTCCGCTTCGCAACAAAGCCGATCGGAGGCACTGCCGGGGTCACCGTCCTGCGCGGCAATCGCCGGACGACGCTGGCGGTTCGGCTCATGCCGGCGCCCGAGACCCGACCGCGCGACCCGGTGCTGCTCAAGGGGCGGTGGCCGCTTGCGGGACTGACAGTCGCCAACATGTCACCTGCGCTCGCCGAGGACCTCTCGATGGATGCCTCGACCGAGGGCGTGGTGGTCACCGAGGTTGCGCCGGGTTCTCCGGCCCAGGAGCTCAACCTGAAGAAGGGCGACGTTGTCGTATCCGTCGACGGTGAGCGCGTGGAGACGAGCCGGGACCTCGAGCGCCTGGCAAAGTCGCGGCAATACCTCTGGCGGCTGGTGATCCGACGCGAGGGCGAGGTCGTCACCGCGATGGTCGGCGGCTAGGAACCCGATCCGATGTCCGACCTGTTTGCGGCTGCCGGACTGGAGAAGGGGGCGCCGCGTCCGCTCGCTGACCGTCTGCGTCCGACCCGCCTGGCGGAGGTCGTGGGACAGGATCACCTCGTCGGGCCGGATGGCGCGCTCACGCGCCTCGTCGAGTCCGGCTCGCTCGGCTCGCTCATTTTCTGGGGGCCGCCCGGGACGGGAAAGACGACGGTGGCGCGGCTGCTCGCGCACGAGACGACGCTTCATTTCGAGCCGATCTCGGCGATCTTTTCCGGCGTGGCGGACCTCAAGAAGGTGTTCGAGACCGCTCGCGGGCGCCGTGCGGCAGGGCAGGGGACGCTGCTGTTCGTCGACGAAATCCATCGCTTCAACCGTTCGCAGCAGGACGCATTCCTGCCCGTGATGGAAGACGGCACGATAACCCTTGTCGGCGCGACGACGGAGAACCCGTCGTTCGAGCTGAACGCGGCGCTCCTGTCCCGCGCGAGGGTTCTCACCTTCAGGTCACTCGACGCCGAGTCGATCGCTAGCCTCCTTGTTCGCGCCGAGGAGATCGAGGGACGCCCGCTTCCCGTCGATGCCGATGCCCGCGTGGCCTTGATCGCCATGGCCGACGGCGATGGCCGCGCGGCGCTGACGCTGGCGGAGGAAATCTGGCGCGCCGCGAGGCCGGGCGAGGTCTTCGATCCGGCAGGCCTGGGCCGGGTCACCCAGCGACGGGCGCCCGTCTACGACAAGTCCCAGGACGGCCACTACAATCTCATCAGCGCCCTGCACAAGACCGTGCGTGGATCCGATCCGGATGCGGCGCTCTATTACCTCGCCCGCATGCTCGATGCGGGGGAGAACCCGCTCTACATCGGCCGGCGACTGGTGCGGATGGCGGTCGAGGACATCGGCCTCGCCGACCCGCAGGCACTCGCCGTCTGCAACGCCGCCAAGGACGCCTACGACTACCTCGGCTCTCCCGAGGGGGAGCTCGCGCTGGCGCAGGCCGTCGTCTACCTCGCGACCGCGCCGAAATCCAACGCCGTCTACACCGCCTACAAGGCGGCGCTGGCCGCCGCCAAGAGCCACGGCTCCCTGCCACCGCCCCGCACCATCCTGAATGCGCCGACAAAGCTCATGAAGGACGAGGGCTATGGCGCCGACTACCGCTACGATCACGACGAGCCGGATGCGTTCTCGGGACAGGACTATTGGCCGGAACGGCTCGGGCGCCAGCATTTCTATTCCCCCGTCGAGCGCGGCTTCGAGCGGGATATCCGCAAGCGTCTCGAATGGTGGGAGAAGCTGCGGCAGGAGCGACGCGGGGAATAGTCGCGTCCCACGGCCTCCGCCGACCAATCCGCCCCGCATTTGGCCGTCGAGGGTCGACCCGACCCGTCATCGATGATACCGCTCCGGGTCGGTCGGGACGGGAGCGATTGTGGCCCGGCCTTGCCACCGGGACTGCACCAATGCTGGCGACTCTGCTTGTCTTCCTCGGTGGCGGCATCGGGTCCGCGCTCCGGCACGGCGTCAACGTCGCGGCAGGGCGGTGGCTCGGGACGACCTATCCGTGGCATACGCTGACGGTGAACATCGTCGGGTCGTTCGCGATGGGGCTGATCGTCGGCTGGCTCGCGATGCGTGCGGACGGAAGCGGATCTCAGTCTCTCAGGCTTTTCCTGGCGACGGGGATCTGCGGGGGCTTCACGACTTTCTCGGCTTACTCGCTTGATCTCGTGCTGATGTGGGAGCGCGGCGAGCCTACGGCAGCGATCCTGTACGGAGCCGGCTCGGTCGCGCTGTCGATCATCGGCCTCCTGGGCGGACTTATCTTGATGCGGAGCATGTCATGAAGTCGACGGGACGAGGCCCGGGGGGTGGACGAGGTCCGGGCGGCACCGGGCGCCCCGGCGGCAAGCCGCCGCAACGCACCAAGGCGTCAACCGGAAGCGGGCAGCGTCCACGCTCCGGCTCCACGCCGGCGAAGGGGCGCGACGATCGAGACCGCGAGTCCCGCCCAGCCTCGTCGGGGCGCCCGGCCGAACTCCGGCGCGGCAGCGCTCCGGTGAGCGCGGCGCGTTCTGCCAAGCCGGGCCGGCTGCCGCGGATGGAGCCTCCCGCACCGCGACCGGTGACGCCTCCGGTGGAGGAGCCCGCGGCGCCGCCCGTGTCACAGGGCGTGCAGACGGTCGCCGTGACGCCCGACGAAGCCGGCATGCGGGTCGACCGGTTCCTCGAGGCGCGGTTTCCGGGGCTGTCGTTCAGCCATATCCAGCGGATCGTTCGAAAGGGCGAGCTCCGCGTGAACGGAAAGCGCGTCGAGACGAAGGATCGGCTGGAGGCCGGGCAGGCCGTGCGCATCCCGCCGCTGGCGCTCGATCGGCCGAAGGAGGGCCCTCGCGCATCGAAGGCGGACGTCGAGACCCGCGACTTCCTCAAGTCGCTGGTGTTGTTCGAGGACGACGACGTCATGGTGCTCAACAAACCATACGGGCTCGCCGTCCAGGGCGGGTCCGGCACCACACGACACGTCGACGGAATGCTGGCCGCGCTGACCGACGCGAAAGGCCAGAAGCCTCGTCTGGTGCACCGTCTCGACAAGGACACGGCCGGATGCCTCGTCGTGGCCAAGACGCGTTTCGCGGCGTCGGCACTTGCGAAAAGCTTCCGCTCCCGGGACACCAAGAAGGTCTATTGGGCCCTGGTTGCCGGTGTCCCGCGCGTGAAGCAGGGACGGGTCTCGACCTATCTCGCGAAGGGAGAGGACGAGGAGGGCGATGCCAGGATGCAGATCGCCCGTCATGGCGATGAAGGCGCCAGCCATGCCGTCACCTACTACGCCGTGGTCGAAACCGCCGCGCAGAAGCTCGCCTGGCTGTCACTTCGGCCCGTGACCGGACGAACGCACCAGTTGCGCGCGCACGCGGCGCATATCGGCCATCCGATCGTCGGCGATCCGAAGTATTTCGATATCGAGAACTGGGAATTGCCCGGTGGGATTCAGAACCGGCTGCACCTTCTCGCGCGCCGCATCGTCGTCCCGCATCCCCGCTCGAAGGGGCTGATCGACGTCACCGCGCCGCTGCCTCCGCACATGCAGCAATCGTGGAATCTCCTGGGCTTCGATGCGAAGCGCTACGATCCCATCGAGGACGCTCCGTCCGAATGAGACGAAGGGGCGGGTGGCGCCGTCGAACGACGCCGCCACCCGATTTCGCTTGGGGAGGAGGGCGAACCTCCCCGGCAAGGATCCGGCTGCGCCGGCCGACAAAGGCGATCTGAAACGACCCGATTCTCAAAAATGAAGCAGTCTCGGCCGAGCGCATCGAAAACCGTCGCCGGCCGTTCCCCGTTCAGGGATAGTGGTGGTTGTTGCTGATGTTATCTGGCTGAAGGAAGCGCCGCGCGCTGAAGATCAAGACGTTCCAGGATGTTCTCGAACAGTCCCTCTACAGCATCAACGGCCATTGCGCTCACAATCGCCAATGCACCAACCAATGCGGCATATTCGGCCGCAACAAAACCGTCCTCCGAACGGAGGAAATCCTTGAAAAGACCCATGACCAAACCTTTTTTTATTTCGACCTCAGCGCCTTAAATGTGTGCGCTGACGTTCGTGAATGTAGGAGCGCCGTGTAAATCAGACCTTACGGCAACCTTCGAAAGCAGGCTTCAATGAGGCATTTTTTGCCGGGCGCGGGGCGGAGAAACCCGCCCTTCAAGACATAGTTACAATTCGATGACATCTGTTTGGAACTCTCCGGGACCTGCTGCTCAGCCCCCGGTAACGCTGGACAGGTGCGGCCGGCTGCGCCACTTCAGGCGATCGAGGAGCACCTTCATGGCCGATGATCTTTCCGATCTGTTCTTTCGCGATGGTCCGCCCCGCATGAGCCCGCTCGACGCGGCCCGCGCGGGCTCCCGTTCGGTTCTTCCTCGCCGTTTCTACGTTCGGTCCGGCGTGGCCGAGACGGCAGGCGGGCATGTCCTTACGCTGGACGACCGGCCTGCCCGTACTCCCGCAAAGGCTCCGCTGGCTCTCCCGACGCGCCAGTTGGCCGAGGCCGTGGCCGCCGAGTGGGACCGCCAGGTGGAGGTCATCGATCCGGCGACGATGCCGCTCACCCGACTGGCGAACAGCGCCATCGATGGCGTCGCTGCCAGGTGGGCGGAGGTCGCCGCCGAGGTTGCCCGGTACGGGGCCTCGGACCTGCTGTGCTATCGGGCCTCCGATCCTCAGCGCCTCGTGAACCTGCAGCGGGAGACGTGGGATCCGCTCCTCGCTTGGGCAGGGGAGCGCCTGGGCGCCCGCTTCGTCCTGGCCGAAGGCGTCATGTTCCAACCGCAGCCGGAGGCGACGCTGGCGGCCGTCGCGAGGTCGGTCGAGGCGTTCGGCAGCCCCTTCGCACTCGCCGCACTGTCGACGATGACGACGCTGACGGGCTCGGTGATCCTGTCGATCTGCGTCGCCCATGGGCGCCTGACGCCCCAGCACGCCTGGGCGGCGGCGCACCTCGATGAAGATTTCCAGATGGAAGTCTGGGGCGAGGACGACGAGGCGATGCTTCGTCGTGCCGCCCGCTGGCGCGACATGGAGGCTGCGGCGCTCATGCTGGCTTGCGTGCCTGTCTCTGAATAGAATCGTTCCGCGCCAGGCGCATGGCGGACACGCCATCGCCCGAGCCATCCCCCGAACCGCAAGTTATCCCCCCGGAGTTGCCCCCATGGATCATCCCAAGATTGTCTACACAGCGCATGCCTCCGCCACAGGCGGCCGCGACGGCCGTGCCGTGTCTTCCGACGGCGTCATCGACGTCAAGCTCTCGGTCCCCAAGGAAATGGGCGGCGCCGGCGGAGCGGCGACCAATCCCGAGCAGCTTTTCGCGTCGGGCTATTCGGCTTGCTTTCTCGGCGCCGTGAAGTTCGTCGCGGGGAAGCAGGGCGTGAAGGTTCCCGACGAAGCCAGGGTGTCGGCGGCGGTCGGGATCGGGCCGATCCCGACGGGATTCGCGATCAAGGTGGACCTGTCCGTCTCACTGCCCGGTATCGACCGCGCGGTTGCCGAGAAACTGGTCGCCGACGCGCATGTCGTCTGCCCCTATTCCAACGCGACCCGCAACAACGTGGCGGTTTCGATCACGGTCGAATGAGGCCCGGGGCGACCGGCGCAGTGGCGCTCCCAGGGCCGTCGAACCCGGTCGTCTCCCCCTCTCGTCGCAGTGCATCGCAAGCCCCGTGCGTGCTAAGCAGGCGCTGACGCCACGCCGAAGTGGCCGCGACGCAAGGGCCGCCCCATGAAGGACATCCTCGAAAAGCTCGACCAACGCCGCGCCGATGCGCGCCTGGGTGGAGGGCAGAAGCGCATCGATGCCCAGCACGGGCGCGGCAAGCTCACGGCGCGCGAGCGGATCGAACTGCTGCTCGACAACGGCTCTTTCGAGGAATTCGACACGTTCGTCCAGCATCGCTGCACGGACTTCGGCATGGACAAGCAGGCGAAGATCCCGGGCGACGGCGTCGTGACGGGGTGGGGCACCGTGAACGGACGCACCGTCTTCGTGTTCGCCAAGGACTTCACGGTTTTCGGTGGCTCGCTGTCTGAAACCCATGCGGCGAAGATCACGAAGATCCAGGACATGGCGCTGAAGGTCCGCGCGCCGGTCATCGGTCTGTTCGACGCCGGCGGCGCCCGCATCCAGGAGGGCGTGGCGGCGCTCGGCGGTTATGGCGAGGTGTTCCGGCGCAACGTGACGGCGTCAGGCGTCATCCCGCAGATTTCGGTGATCATGGGACCGTGCGCGGGCGGCGACGTCTATTCGCCGGCGATGACCGACTTCATCTTCATGGTGCGCGACACCAGCTACATGTTCGTGACCGGCCCCGAGGTCGTGAAGACCGTCACCAACGAGACGGTGACCTCCGAGGAACTGGGCGGCGCCAAGGTCCATACGACCAAGTCTTCTGTTGCAGACGGAGCATGGGATAACGACGTCGAAGCCCTCCTGCAGGTGCGTCGTCTGATCGACTTCTTGCCCGCCAACAACATGTCGGGACCGCCGAACTGGCCGAGCTTCGATGTGCCTGACCGGGTCGACATGTCCCTCGACACCCTCGTGCCGGACAACCCGAACAAGCCCTACGACATGAAGGAGCTGATCCTGAAGGTCGTCGACGAGGGCGATTTTTTCGAGATCCAGGAAGGCTTTGCCCGCAACATCCTGACGGGTTTCGCGCGCATGGAAGGTCGTACGGTGGGTGTCGTCGCGAACCAGCCGATGGTGCTGGCCGGCGTCCTCGACTCGGATGCGTCCCGCAAGGCTGCCCGCTTCGTCCGCTTCTGCGATGCCTTCAACATTCCGATCGTCACCTTCGTGGACGTCCCGGGCTTCCTGCCGGGGACGGCGCAGGAGTATGGCGGGCTGATCAAGCACGGGGCGAAGCTGCTGTTCGCCTACAGCCAGGCCACGGTGCCGCTGGTCACGGTGATCACGCGCAAGGCCTTCGGCGGCGCCTATGACGTGATGGCGTCCAAGCACATCGGTGCCGACGTGAACTATGCCTGGCCAACCGCTCAGATCGCGGTCATGGGGGCAAAGGGCGCTGTGGAGATCATTTTCCGGTCCGATATCGGCGATTCCGAGAAGATCGCGGCGCGTTCGAAGGAGTACGAGGACCGGTTCCTGTCGCCGTTCGTGGCGGCGGAGCGCGGGTACATCGACGAAGTCATCATGCCGCACGGAACCAGGCGGCGGCTGTGCCGGGCCTTGGACATGCTGGCGGACAAGCAGGCCGAACAGCCCTGGAAAAAGCACGACAACCTGCCGCTTTGACGGCGAAGGCAGCGAAAAGACCGGCAGTCCGCGGCGTCCACACGGCGAAGTCGCGGATCCCGTCCGCGTCAGACGGCCCACAGACGTTTGCAAGACGCAGTCGACCCACCGCAGTCCACGGACGGCGCGCCTTCCGCGGGTTCCCGGCGCCGGAGGACAGCCGGGCTCACGCCGGCGGCGCCCTCCAGCCATCGACGAAGACCTGTGCGCGCAGCCAGTCGAGGAGCCGCCTGCGGAAGCGCAGGCCTTCGGGATCGGGTGACTGGCGCAGTGTCGAACCGCCGGATGGCGGCGCGAGGTCGGGCCACGGGGAGCCCAGAAAGAACGAGCGGTAGGCCTCGACGAAGCGACCGTCGCCCCGCCAGCCGGCCTCCCAGGGTTTGGGGCGGTTGACGAAGTGGAAGACGGCGGGCTCCACCTCGGCCTCGAGGTCGAGGAGCTGAAAGTCGCCCATGAAGTTGAAGCGGGGGGACAGCTTCGCGAACTGGCCATTGACGACGGCGTTCAACGCGCTTTGCTCGAGAAAAGGACAGCGGGCGGCGTTGGCGGCGAGGAAGGCGGTGGCCGCGCCGGCCACGTCGAGCCTCTCCCACACATGCCGGTCGACCAGCGTGAACCCGTTGTTGAAGTAGGGCGTGCCGGGCGCCAGCCCCAGCCGAGCGCGATACGCCTTGAACTCCGCGGTCAGCGCGCCGTCCTCGAGGTCCTTCAGGAAGATCATGTCGACGGCGGCGGCGAACGGGGCTCCGCCCAGTTGCGTCCCTGCCAGCGCCGCGAGGCCCTCGCGCACGATCAGCATGTCGGCGTCGAGCGAGACATAGCGATCGATCGTACCCGGCAGCACCCGGTGCAGGGCCAGGCGGCGATTCACCGCGGAGGTGAAATGGCCGCGCACGGGCAACCCGGCGACATGGCGGCTCCAGTCGACGATGCGCAGGTCGAGGCGG
>CAZJCW010000147.1:0-10466 GCA_964544365.1 uncultured Alsobacter sp. | reverse complement strand
CCGCCGCCATTGGCGCCGAGCATCGCCCGGTGGACCGCGGTGAAAAGGCTGTCGCTCAACTGGTTGTCGAAAGCGATACCCAGCCGCACGAGCACGCGCGTTCGCAAGTTCGTCAGCAGCGCGTAGGCAAAGGCCATCACCACGAGGATCAGGGTAAGGAAGATCCAGGTGACGACGTTGCGCGACGCCAGCACGCGCTCGAACGCGCTCATCATGTAGAGCGCCGGCGCGAAAGCCAGGAGGTTCAGGAACAGGCTCAACGCCGCCACCGAGCGCAGGGCCGGGACAAGGTCATGCGCCGCTGCACGCAGCGGGTTGGACTTCGTCGTGTCGAGCAGCGCCTTGAGCACCCTGCATCCTCTCCGTTTGTCACCGCTGACTAGGCCGGCGGCCTGTCACCGGGTCACGCCTGCTACCCACCAGCGGTAGTGCCCCTTTCGAAGTGCCACGAAATCCGGTTAACCCGGCTTAAGCAGTTTCCTCGCATTCGATGTTTCCTTCCGTGAGCGGGTATCCGTGCCCCGCCATGTCGTCATGGCCCGGGCTTGCGAAAGCGCAACGTTCGCTGCCTCGGTGGCGTGGCGAGGCCCTCGAACGGGAAGAGGTCCAGGCCGAGATTGGGGTTGTAGAAGGGATCGTCCGCCAGGCACGCGCCCCAGCGCTCGCGCAGGGCGGCCATCTCCTTGCGAGACCGGGCGTGCTTCTCCCGCGAGACATCGAGTCCGCGGCTGGCACTCTCCTTGTGCAGCAGACGCGCGTTCGGGGTCATCACCACGGCCTTGCCCAGCCCGCCGACCTTCAGGCACAGGTCCACGTCGTTGAACGTCACCGGAAAGGCGACCTCATCGAGGCCGCCGACGGCCTCGTAGTCATCCCGCGCAATGAGAAGGCAGGCGGCGGTCACCGCGCTATGTTGCCGCTCCACAAGCAGCATGTCGGCATAGCCCGGTTCGCCGTCCAGGCAGGAGTTGAAGGCATGGCGCGCCGCGAGGTGCGGGCCGACGACCACGCCGCCGTGCTGGACCATGCGGCTCGGCCACAGCAGCGTCGCCCCGACGATGCCGACACCATCCTCGCTCAGCATCGACGTCATCTCGCGGAGCCAGGTGTCGTCCAGAACCTCGACATCGTTGTTGAGCAGGCAGATCAGGTCGTGGCGGGCCCGGGCCACGGCGATGTTGTTGAGCCGGGAATAGTTGAATGGAATGTCGGCCCGCAGCACCGAGTGACCGACCGCCTCGAGAGCAGCGAGATAGGCGATCGTGTCCGGGTCCCTCGACCCGTTGTCGACAACCAGGATCTCGAAATCGACATCCCTTGTCTTCGCCAGGATCCCGTCGATGCAAGGCTGCAGCAGGTCGAGGCGGTCACGGGTCGGAATGACGATCGTCACACCTGGCAGCACATCGGTCACTGGACGCCGGATCGCGATCGCCGGAAAGAGCGAGCCGGACGCCTCCTCGATCTCGACCAGGCCGGCCGGACGACGCGCGGCGACATCGCGCCTAACCGCATCGGCGAGCGCCCTCGTTCGATCGGCGAGGTCAGGCGGCGGCACGACCGCCAGGAACTGCGGCAGGTGGGCGATGCTGTCGCCAGCCGTCTCGCATGCTCTCAGGCACGACAGGAGCAGGTCGTAGGTGCTCGATGGTCCCTGCTCCGCAGCGATCTCGAACAGGCCGGCGCAGACGCCGAAGAGGTCCACGCAATAGCCCTGCGAGCGCATGCGAAATCGATCATGGGCCGGGAAAGCCAAGGGAAGCGGGCGACCGTCCATGCTGCGGACGATGTCGGGATAGACAAGCCCGGGAGCGCTCGGATCCTCCAGCGCTGCTGCCAGGTGGCCAATCGCGTGGGGATCCAGTACGGATCCGGCCGTCACCACGACGACCGCGTCCGCATCGGCCTCGAGCAGGGCATCGCGCGTTTGCTCGAAGGCTTCGCCATCGAGTCCGAAGGCCGAGGCTGGGACATGGAAGGCGAGCCAGCGCCTGTGTCCCTGACGCTCGAGGCTTCGAAGGGTTGCCGCCACCTCTCCGTCCCCGCCGCCGACCATCACGACCGCGACCATTCCGATGGCTGCCGTGGGCGGATCGACCGGGAACCGTTCGAGCCAGGCCTTGGCCTCCGGGTACGGCAGTGCTGCCGGCATGAGGCGATCGAGAAGCTCCGCGCGCGCCTTGAGACCCGTCGCGTCCGCCGGATCGATGGCCTGGGCGAGGCCCGCGAATCCGCCGTCGTGCACCAGGATCTCGGTCGGCGATCCCTCCAGGTCGAGCCCATCGGCGGTCACACGCAGCGCATGGGTCCGACCGTCGGCCAACGACATCGGCAGACCGATGTCGAAGCCGATGCGCCCGCTGGGGACGATGTCCTCGTGTCCCATGTCGCGCCATTGGCTCGCCGCCGCACGCGCGACGAGGTCACCGTCGACAAAGACCTCGACGGACACGGTGCGGGCGGGGTCAGCCAGATCGTGCGCGAAGCCGCTGACACGCAGGCCGCCTGTCCAGACCAGTTCGCCGACGACGGCACGAGACGTCGCGTCGGCTGCGGCCCGGTCGCGCCACTCGATCGTGCCGATAACGGTGTCGCTGTTCGCCAGCACGGCCTCGACGACCCTGACAGCTCCAAGCTGCTCCGTGTCGAGCACGTAGGTGAAGCCATGGCAGCCGTCGCCGCCAAAGCGTTCGCGCACGTCGGCAGAGAAGCTTTCGGCCATGACGAGGCCGAGGTGCTCGCCGTCCGCCCTGATCTCGACCGCCAGTCGATGGCCTGGGCGCGACGGATCGACCACCCAGCCGCCGACCGCGAAGTCGGCGATGGCGTGGAAGGCAGCGGCAACGGGGGCAGGATCCCTGCGCGGCGTCCGGCGGAGGGCGCTTTCGACGGCCGCCAACGTGGCGCGGAGCGGGGATGTCACGCTATTCACCGAGTATCCCGTGATGTTCGAACAGACCGGAACAGGGCGAGCCCCGGTCGAGACAAGTGGAGATCCACGACGGAGGCGATGTCGTCGATGGAGCCGGCAGGATCGAGCCGGATTCCGTCGCAGTCGCCGAGCAGGTCGACGGCCCCGCCACAGGGGAAGGCCGCGAAGGGCATTCCGCTCGACCGGACGAAGTCGAGTGCCGGATTCACGAAGGACTCGCTTCGCTGCGTCACGAGCAGCCCGGCACAGGGGTGCACGGACAGCACGTCGGCCGGAGCGTCATCCTCGTCGAGTGGACCCGTGACGAAGGTGTTGCCGAGCCGCATGATGCCGACGTCGCGCATGGTGGAGCCCAGCACGATGAGCTGGCGCGCCGAACCACGCCGCAGCATTGCCTGCGCCAGGTCCCGAATGAATGCATAGGTTGAAGGGGACGTGTCTTGCGGCACGATTCCGATGGCCTGCGCCGGGTCGCCGCCTTCGTCCCGCGCCGTCATGGCAGCGTTGGAACATCCAGGATCGGGAAGGCGAGCGATACGGGGGCCAACCGCGTCCCCGCACGCTGCCTCGGCCATGACCGCAAGGGTCGATGTCGCGGCAAGGATCCGTCGGACGGCCGGCAGGTCCCTTTCGGCCAGCGCCCGATCGACAGGCATCAGGTCGACCGGACGGCCGGCATGCGATGCAACTTCAGCCCAAGCAGGATCGAGTTCCCGGTCGAGGACCATCACGACGTCGACGGCGCCAAGTCGTTCGACCGTTTCGGCCAGTGCCGCCTCCGGGGCGAGCAGCACTGCGTCCCCCGACGCCGCGATATCGTGGTCCATGCCGGGGACCCGAAGACGCCATGTCCCAGGGTCGCCGGGGGTGCCGGCGAGGACGGCGAGGTCAGCATCGAGGCCGCTGCGCCTCGCGTCGTCCAGCAACCGTGCGGCGACCGCGCGATCGAGCGGCAATCTGGCGACGATCACGAGCCGACGCGCCCGTGCAGGATCGAGCGTCGCCCACGCCAGGGCCGCGCGGGTCGGGCGCAAGGGGTCGGTCGACACGAACGCGGTCGTCTGGGCCTCGATGTCCGGCCAGCGGCGCATGAGGGCAACCGCATTGGCCGTGACGAGGCCCCGCTTGGCCGCGCCGAAGGACGCCTCGCCCTGATGGCCGACATAGACATCGGTGGCACAGACGTTCCGGAAGCCTTCCTTCGCGACGCGCAGGCAGAAATCGACCTCCTCGAGATAGCCGCGCTCGTAGCGGCCGGCGTCGAGCCCGCCCACGGCGCGCAGCGCCTCGTTGCGGACATACAGGCAGAAGCCGACGCCGTTCGGCAGGTCGACGGGGCCGGCCGACGTCGCCCTGGCCAGCGCGTCGATCGCCTCGATGCGCTCCGCGGATGGCAGGGCATTGCTGCGGAAGCGACCTGGCAGACTCACCAATTCCCCGTTGTTGGACAGAGGCGTGACGGTGCCGATGCCGGGCTGCGCGGCAACGGCGCGCAGGCGATCCAGCCAGCCTTTCGGGACATGGGTGTCCGCATTGAGGAGAACGACGTCTTCCGTCCCGATGCGGCGGAGAGCCCGGTTCACGGCCCGGATGAACCCGACATTGTGCGGATTGCGGACCAGTTCGATGCGTCCGTCGGCGGCGAGCCTGTCGAGGTGGGCGCGGATCATCGCGGACGGGCTGGCGTCGTCCACGACGATGATCCGCCGCCGCACGAGACTGCCGTCCGCCAGAAGGGCGTCGAAACAACGCCGCGTCGCGCGGGCGTCGTCGTAGACCGGAACGATGACGGCGACATCCGCCGCGGCGGCGCCCGGCGGCTCCCGCGTGTCGAGGACTTCATCGTTCATCAGCGGTGCGCCGCGAAAGATGACGTCGCCGACCGGGTCGCGGACTTCGACGACGACCGCAGACCGCGGCCAGTCGAAGCGGAAAGACGCGAACCTGATATTCTGCCGCGACCAGTAGGCGTGCGGAACGGCCGCAACGGGCAACGAAGCCCACCGGCCATCGGCATAGACATCGAGGGTCCGGCGCGGCTCATCGCCCTGCCAGACGCACCAGCCGGTGCAGCAGCCGTCCTTCGCCTCGACATTGCCGAAGGCGGACCAGTCCGGCCGCGCCAAACCCAGTGCCAGATGGATGACGGCCGGTTCGCGGGCCCGCTCGAGAAGCCGCAAGGCCAGCGCCCGCGTCGCATCAACCCGTCCGGCATCGGACAATGCCAGAAGCAGCCCGCGCTGGGCTCCGGCGTCGTTGGGGTCGATGTCGAACGCTCGCTGGTAGGCCGCGAGCGCTGCCTCCGCACCACGCATCCGGCGCAGGATGGCGCCCTGCAGCAGGCGGTCGTCGACGCCGTCGGTGCCGATCCGCCAATAGCGGTCGAGAATGGACAGCGCCTCCCGGTGCCGGCCGTCCCCGGCCAGCCAGCTCGCCATCAGCGGCAAGGACTCGCGATGCCGCTTCTCGTCGAAGAAAAACGTGGCGAAGCGGGACACGACGCGGTCCATGCCGCCCGCCTCGGACTGCCGGCTCGCGACGGTCCGATGCGGAGCACGGGCCGCCTGACGCGCGTCCCACGCGACGGCAGCAGGCTCCTGATCGATCGCGCGTGGCTTTGTCCGGGCCATGTTTCGAACTGGATAATCAATCTGCGGTACAGGTTTCTGGGTTGGGACACGCAGGCGTAAGGCCTCGCATGGTCCCGGGTTCAACCACAGGATGCTCCCAGCACCATGTATCTTTCGCTAAGGCCTTTCGATCGCGTGACCGATCTGGCCCGGCTTCCGGCCTCCGAAGGGGCAAGGCCGCGGCGCAATCCGGTCGTGGTGTCCATCTCCCCCGTCGAAATGTCGCACCTCGCGCAACGGTTTCCGACCGCGTGGCGGCGCGACAGGAACGGCTGGGATCTTGTCGCCGTGACCGGCCTGACGAAATCGCACGACTACTGGTTGCCGACTCCCGCTCCCGACGGCGCCGTCGTGGCGCCTTTGCTTCTGCGGACGTTCCCGCTGACGCTCCTGGACGATGGTGCGAACGACAACCTGCCCGTGCTGGTCGACGAAACCGCACTGTCGCTGGGCGCGCCCCAACTTTCGCCCGAAGCCCTCGCGGCGCGGGAGGCCGAGTTCGACAAGCGCTGCATGGCCTTGTGGACGTTCGTCAATTCGCGGCGGGCCATGATCCCCATCGCGGCGGCGCTCGAAGCATCGGGGGCGTTCAAGCCGTGGGACCTGGCGTTCGCGCGCGACGAGGCCACCTACGGGATCGGCGGGCTGCACTGCATCGACTGGGCCTATCTCGGCAGTACCGACCATCGACGGCTGGTCGCGGAGTTCGGCTGGCTCGCCGCCCAGATGCTGACCATGCACCGGATTTCGCAGCACCGGATGAACACGATTCTTCGGGATATGGCTGACAAATCCTGAACGCGCGGGCCGGCGGAGGGCTCAGAAGAGCCGGGAGAAGTCGATCGTGTCGGATCGGTCCAGATCGAACCGGGGCACGGCTTCGCCGTCACCCGCCGCGTCGTTCTCCTGGCCGTGGTCGTCCTGCGACGTCGCCTCGGGCGCAGCCTTCGCCGCCGTCTTCAGCGACTGGTCGATCAGCGAGGCGATGCGGGTCTCGAGATCCGCAGCGGCCCGATCGGGATAGGTTCCGTCGAGCAGCCTCATCGAGTGGACCGAGGCAAAGGCGAGATCGAGGCTCGATGGCGCACCGTCGATCAGTCGCGCCAGCAAGGCGGGCGACGCCTTGGCAAGACGCACGCCGTCGACGCAGAACAAAGGCGCCAGGGCCTGCGAGAGCGTCTTCACGACGAACCCCGTCGCGAACGGCGTCAGGAGGCCCGCGGCCTCCAGGACCATCGCGCGGCGCGACAGCGTGGCGCGGCCCTCATCCGATTCGGCCAGCATCGACTTGATGCGGGCGAACTCGTCGGTCGGCTCGCCGCCCTGACCGAAGAACGGCTTGCCGCGCCCGGGCTCGGACAGGACGTTCTCGGGCGCAACCTCCCAGGCATCGCCGGACGGCGTGCGGCGGAACGGGTGGATTCGCAGCAGGAAGGGCGAGTAGTCGCCGGTCCAGCGTCCCTCCCCGTCGATCAGCGGCTGGCGCAGCGCGGCATCGTTGAGGACGCCGACGACCTGCCAGCCATCGTCCTGCTTCGAGAAGAGGATCGGCATCTCGTTGCAGATGCCGTAGACCTCGGTGCTGATCAGCGGGACCGTCGCGCGGTCCATGGCATGCCGGAAATCGCGGCTGAAGCGATAGCGCTTGTCGCGGTAGCTGGCCTCGTCGGTGATCATCATGTCCTGCCTCGTCCGCGCCAGAGGCGTTGCCGCGGGGCGGGAGGAGCCGCTCAGCCGCGGCCGCGCCGCGACCGTTCGGGCTTCACCATATGCGCGATGAAGTTGCGGATTTCTGTCGTTCTCGTGGCGTCTTCGAGCAGCTCCGGGCCAATGGCGTAGCGCCAAGCCAGATCGCGACGGCCGCGATCATCGTGCAGCAGCGCGAGATCCTTCACGTAGGCGGCATGCTCGGCATCGTTGCGGAACAAGCCTTCCGCCATGAGCGTCGGCCGGTAGCGGCCGAGAATCGCCGCCATCTCGCGCAGGCTGAACTCGGGATGGTACTGCACGCCCCAGAATACGCCGCCGTCGTGCCGGAACTCGGCCGCCTGGATCGGAGAGATGGCATTGCGGGCGAGGATCGTCACGTCACCCGGCGGCACCGCGACCTCGTCGAGATGAATGGCGGGGGCGTCGTAGGCGGCGGGGCGGCCGGCCAGCAGGGGATGCGCACGGCCATCCTCGGTCGGGGCGATGTTGCGGGCAAACCCGACTTCCCGCCCGCGCGGATTGGCCCGGACCTCGCCGCCGGCGGCGATCGCGGCAATCTGGATGCCCCAGCAGGAACCGAAGAACGGCGTGCCCGAGGCGTAGACCGAGCGGGCCAGTTCCACCTGCCGCGTCACCGCCGGTTCGACATCGTAGGCATGAAGGGCAGACCCGGTGAGAACCACGGCGTCGTAGCTTTCAAGCCCGGCCGGGTCCGGGAGATTGGCACCAGCGTCCGCCGGCATCGCCATGTCGCAGACGGCTTCGGGCTCGATGTCGCGGATCACCGCCGCATAGGACTCGCAGTAAGCCATGCCGTAGGTGGACCGGTGGGTCTCGCGGCCTTCCCGCGTGTTGCCGTCGACAACCAGAAAACGTAAGGGCATGGTCTGATGACTCGCGAGGGGCGGGTCCAGCCCCATAGCATCGGGTGCGGTCCGAGCCAACGGACGGCCGCGCGATTGGAGTAGACGCTTTGATGCGCGAGACGCGGCTGGGTCGCTGGCTCTGGGCCCAGCCCTACGTGCTGTTGTGCCTGACCATGCTCATGTGGGGCGGGAACGCCATCGCCGGCCGCCTGGCCGTTGGCGAAGTGTCGCCCATGGTCATCACATTTGGCCGCTGGTTCATTGCCGGCACGACGCTGATGCTGTTCGCCCGCCGCGAGATTTTCGCCGAGTTCCGCACGCTGAGCCCCTACTGGCGGCGCATCGCCCTGATGGGGATCATGGGCTTCACGGGCTTCAACGCGCTGTTCTACGAGTCGGCGCATCACACGACGGCGGTCAACCTCACCATCCTGCAGGGGTCCATCCCCGTGTTCGTCCTGCTCGGGGCCCTGCTGATCTACAGGACCCCCGTGTCGCCGCTTCAATATGTCGGCATGGTCGTCACGACCCTGGGCGTGCTGGTGCTGGCGAGCCGCGGCGACCTGTCCGTGCTGCTGGGTCTCGCCTTCAATATCGGCGATGTCTGGATGCTGATCGCCTGCGTGCTGTATGCCGGCTACACGCTGGGCCTTCGCAAGCGGCCTCCGGTCTCCGGCCTGACGCTCTTCGCCGCCTTCGCCAGCGTGGCCATCGCCACCGCCCTCCCCCTCGTGGTCGTCGAGGCGGCGCGCGGCGAACTGCTCCTGCCTTCCTGGAAGGGCATGCTGATCGTCGCCTATGTCGGCTTCTTCCCGTCGCTGTTGTCCCAGCTGTTCTTCATGCGCGGCGTCGAGTTGATCGGGCCCGGCCGGGCGGGTCTCTTCGTGAACCTTGTCCCGGTCTTCGGTGCGTTCCTGGCCGTCGTCATCCTGTCGGAGCCGTTCGGGCTCCACAGCGCGGTCGCCCTCGCGCTGGTGATCGGCGGGATCTACATCGCCGAACGCGTGGGCAAGCGGTGACGCCGCGACGCCGGAGCGAGTTCCGGCCCGCCGGCGTCGAGGCGTACGCTCCCGGTTCCATGCCTCCGCATGGCCTGGTCCCGCCAGACGGCGTCCAACCGGCGGGTTGATGCGACGGGCCGGCTCGCAGCTCAGAACCGCAGCGCGCGGGCCTGCTTGACCCCCGGAATCGTCTGGATCCGTCCCAGAACGTCAGCCGGCATCGGGCCGTCCACCTCGACGAGCGCGATGGCCGAACCGCCCTGCGCGTCCCGGCCGAGGGCGAAGGTCGCAATGTTGACGCCCGCGTCGCCCAGCAGTCCCGCGAAGCGGCCGATGAAGCCCGGCTTGTCCTCGTTGGTCACGTAGATCATCGAGGGCGCGAACTCGGCATCCATCTTGATGCCCTTGATGTTGACGATCCGCGGCTTGCCATCGTGGAAGACGGTGCCCGCCACCGAGCGCTCCTGCCGCTCGGTCACCACCGTGAGCGTGATCAGCGACTCGTAGTCGCCCTCCGCCGCGCGCGTCGTCTCCTCGATGACGATGCCACGCTCCTTTGCCACGACGGGGGCGGAGACGACGTTGACGTCCTGCAGGAGGGGCCGGAGCAGGCCGGCGACGGCAGAGGCCGTGAGGGCCTTGATCTTCAGGCCCGCGACCGAGCCTTCATAGGTGATCTTGACCTCCCGGATGCCGCTCTCGGTCAGCTGGCCCGCGAAGGATCCGAGCTTCTCGGCCAGCGCGATGAACGGCTTGAGCTTGGGTGCTTCCTCGGCGGTGATGGACGGGAAGTTGATGGCGTTCGAGATGGCGCCGCGGATCAGGTAGTCCGACATCTGCTCGGCAACCTGAAGCGCCACGTTCTCCTGCGCCTCGCTGGTCGACGCGCCCAGATGCGGGGTGCACACCACGTTCGGATGGCCGAACAGAGGGTTCTCCTTGGCGGGTTCGACGGAGAACACGTCGAAGGCGGCCCCGGCCACGTGGCCCTCGTCGAGCAGCCGACGCAAGGCAGCCTCATCCACGAGGCCGCCGCGCGCGCAGTTGACGATGCGGACGCCTTTCTTCGTACGGGCGAGGTTCTCGGCCGAGAGCACGTTCTTCGTCTGAGCCGTCATCGGCACGTGGAGCGTGATGAAGTCGGCGCGGGCCAGAAGGTCCTCGAGCTCGACCTTCTCGACCCCGAGATCGAGCGCGCGCTCGGGCGAGAGGAACGGATCGAACGCGATGACCCTCATCTTCAGGCCGATGGCCCGGTCAGCGACGATCGAGCCGTTGTTGCGCGAGACGATCGACGCCATCACGGATTTCAACCGGCAGGGACTGA
>CAZJCW010000146.1:0-10476 GCA_964544365.1 uncultured Alsobacter sp. | reverse complement strand
TGGAACAAAGGCAAAGAAGCGCCGCATTTACGGTTTGTTATCGAAACTGATCGAAAGTCGTCCTATGCGAGGCTGGCTCTTGTCTGGACGGTCATGACGGTGCTTGCATCCGGGCTTGGCATCCTCGGCGTGTCAGCCCCGGACGAAATGCGCTGACGAGTGGCGCGAAGTCGCGGCCGAGGGGCTTGGAGAAGCCCTTTCGCGGCTCTAAGGTCTGGGGTCATGGCTTCGGTCCCCGTCCGCAACCCGCTCGCAGTAGACCCGCGCTTCGCCCGAACGGCGCTTGTGCGAGGCCAGGCGGTGAACATTGGGTGCGTCCATGACTGATCAGAACAGGTCCCGGCCGGTAATCGACCTCGACGAACTGGAGCGCCAGTTGCGGGAGGCTGCGGCGCCGCGGCAACCCTCGCCTCAGGCTTCGGGGCGCGACGACCCGCTGGCGGAATTGGCGCGCATCGTCGGCCAGGACGATGCATCCCGGGGGTCATGGCGCACGGCGAGGGCGGCTCAGGCGGTTGCCGCTCCCGCTCCGGCTCCTGCTGCACCCGCCCCGAGCCGTTATCCCGCCGATGATTTCGAGGCGGAACTTGCCGCGCTGACGCGAGGCGAGCCCTTCACCCCGCCCGAGCCGCCGATGGCGCCGCCGCCGCGGCCCCTCGACCAGCAGCCCCGCCAGGATGTCGAGCAGGACCTCTCCGGATGGGATCTGCGTCCTGCCGCTCAGGACGATCGGGACGACCGTGTCGTTCCGTTCGAGGCGCCCGCCCGGGCTCCGGCCTACGCCCCCTTGCACGAGGCGGAGCCGGTCTACGAGGCGCAGGGGCAGCTTCCGCCGCACGAGGAGATGTACGAGGAGATCGCGCCGCGTCCCCGCCGCAAGGGTCTCTATGCCGTCGTCACCGTTCTGGGCGTGGCTTGCGTCGGCGTGTTCGCGGCCCTCGCCATGAGGGGCACGGGTACCGGACTGCAGACTGCTTCGGCCCCGCCGGTCATCAAGGCCGAATCGGGTCCCATGAAGGTGCAGCCCGAAAATCCGGGCGGTGTCGTGGTCCCGAACCAGGACAATGCGATCTTCACGCGCAAGCAGGACGATGCGAAGGGCGCGAAGATGGTCGGCGGCGAGGAGCAGCCGGTCGATGTCGCCGCCAAGGTCCAGCAGGCGAAGGCCGCGGCTTCCGCTGCTCCGTCCGTGCCGGATTCCTCCTCGACGACCGCGGCCCTGGGGCAGGGCGGGGGCACGCCGGCTTCGGCCGTCGAACTGCCCAAGCCGCCCCAGCCCACCGCGACGGTTCCCGGTCTCGGCGAGCCTCGCAAGGTTCGCACGGTGTCGGTGCGTCCCGATGGGACCATCATCGACGCGTCCGGCGACACGGCCCCGATCGGCCGGACGGCGGCCCTGGCTCCCGGGACGATCCCGGCGGTTCCGGCCCCGGCCGTCACCGGTGCAACGCCCCCGTTGAAGAAGCCTGAGGTCGCGGCTCCCGTCGCCCCGGTCTCCGCGACCCCTGTCGCTGCTCCGAAGCCTGCCGCTGATGCCGGCGCCACGCCCGCGGCGCGCCCGGTTCCGGTGCCGGTGGCGGCCCCCGCGACGCCGCGTCCTGCTCAGGTTGCGGCTGTGGCACCCGCCGCGCCGTCCGGCGGTGCCGCGGCCCCGGCCACCGATGCGGGTGGCGGCGGCGGCTTCACCGTCCAGCTGGCCGCTCCGGCGAGCGAGCAGGAGGCGCGCGAAACCGCAAGCCGTCTGCAACGCCGCTTCGCCGGCGAGCTTGGCGACATGAAGCCCTTCGTTCGCAGGGCCGACGTGAACGGAAAGACGATCTATCGCGTGCGGGTCGGCAATCTGTCCCGTGACGATGCGACGTCGCTCTGCACCCGTGTCCAGTCTGCCGGCGGGCAGTGCTTCGTGGCCAGGAACTGACGCCCGGCCCCTCACTCCCGGCGCAGGGCCTCGGGCCCTGCCTCCCCAGCCTTCGACCGGATGCGCCATGACCGCCAGCCGCGCCTTCATCGCCGGATGCGCCGGTGATGTCCTGGGTTCCGACGAGATCTCCTTCTTCCGCGATGCGCAGCCCTGGGGGCTGATCCTGTTCCGGCGCAACATCGTGTCGCCGGAGCAGGTTCTTGCCTTGACCAGCGCCTTCCGCGGCGCCGTCGGGCGCTCCGACGCCCCGGTGCTGGTCGACCAGGAGGGAGGACGGGTGCAGCGCCTCGGCCCGCCCCACTGGCCCCGCTATCCGGCGGCCCGGCGCTTTCACGCATCGCGCGCCAACGATCCGCTCGCCGTGCGCGAGCTCGTTCGCCTGGGAGCCCGTCTCATCGCTTCGGACCTCTCCGCGGTCGGGATCACCGTCGATTGCCTGCCCGTCCTCGACGTGCCGGTGGCCGGATCGCACGACATCATCGGCGACCGGGCCTATGCCGAGGAGCCTTCCACCATCGCCGTCCTCGGTCGGGCGGCGGCCGAAGGACTGATGGCCGGCGGCGTTCTGCCAGTCATCAAGCACATGCCCGGACATGGGCGCGCCCGGGTCGACAGCCACGAGAACCTTCCGGTGGTGGAGGCCAGCCACGAGGAACTGGCCGCGCGGGACTTCCTGCCCTTCCGCATCCTGTCCGACATGCCGCTGGCGATGACGGCGCATGTGGTTTTCACCGCGATCGACCCGTCGCGCCCCGCAACGACCTCGCGCACGGTTTTCCGCCGGATCATCCGGGGCGAACTCGACTATCGCGGGCTCGTCATGTCGGACGATCTGTCGATGAAGGCGTTGGCCGGCACCATGCGCGAGCGGGCCGAGGCGGCCCTGGCGGCGGGTTGCGACGTCGCGTTGCACTGCAACGGCGATCTTGCGGAGATGCGCCAGGTGGCGGAGGCCGCGCCGGCGATGACGGGCGTGCGCCGGCGGCGCGCCGAGGCGGCGCTTCAGCGGATCCGCCATCTCGCGGAACCGTTCGATCCTGTGGACGCCCGCGCCCGCCTCGACAGCATGCTTGCGATGGCGGCGTGAGGCGGCCAGTGTTGCGTCTCGGCGTTTCCGGCCGGGCGAATCACGGGTCGACATGGCGCATCAGCTTGATTTCGAGGATCCCGCAAGGATCGAGAAGGGCGAGGCGGAGCCGGCGCTGATCGTCGACGTCGACGGCTTTGCGGGTCCGCTCGATCTTCTGCTCGAACTGGCTCGTCGCCAGAAGGTGGATCTTCACCGCATTTCCGTGCTGGCGCTGGCCGAGCAGTATCTCGCCTTCGTCGAGCAGGCGCGCAGCTATCGCCTCGAGCTCGCCGCCGACTACCTGGTCATGGCCGCCTGGCTCGCCTACCTCAAGTCCCGCCTTCTGCTGCCCGAGCCGCCGAAGGGCGAGGAGCCGACGGCGACCGATCTCGCCGAGCAGCTGGCCTTCCGGCTTCAGCGGCTCGAAGCCTTGCGCGAGGCGTCGCGGCGGCTGGTTGCCCGCAACCGGCTCGGCCGGGACATTTTCGCCCGCGGCATGCCGGAACCGGTGGTCGTGACGCGGACGGCACGCTGGGAGGCGTCGCTCTACGACCTTCTGTCCGCCTATGGCCGCGAACGGCAGAAGCACGCCCATTCCCGCATGACGTTTCACAAGCGGCAGTTCTGGTCGCTGGTCGATGCGCGGCATGCGCTCGAACGCCTCGTCGGCGTGGCGATGGACTGGACGATCCTGGACGAGTATCTCACGCGCTTCGTCGTCGAGCCGGGCATGAAGGCCACCGTGCGGGCCTCCACCTTCTCGGCGACGCTGGAGATGGTGCGCGAGGGCATCCTGGAAGTGCAGCAGGAACGTCCCTTCGCCCCCATCTGGGTGAAGTCCCGCGCGGCGTGAGCCTGCGGACGGCTCCAGGCGAGGCGGGTCTATGGATGACGGCATGCGGCAGATGCGGGTGACGGTCGAGGACGACGACGCGGACCGGGCGCTGGAGGCGCTCGAGGCGTCGGCGCGTGCGCTCGCCGACGAGGCCGCAGGCATGCGTTCCTTCGCGGAGGCGTGCCGCCTCGCGGAGGCCCTCCTCTTCGCCTCGGCCGAGCCGCTGGCGGCGGAAGCGATCGCGAGCCGCCTGCCGGGCGATGTCGCCGTGCAATCCGTCCTGCGCTCGCTGGCCGAGGAATACGCGCCGCGGGGCGTCAATCTCGTGCAGATCGCCGGCAAGTGGGCCTTCCGGACCGCCGAGGACCTCGGTTACCTGCTGTCCAAGGAATCGATCGAGCCGCGCAAGCTGTCGCGTGCGGCGCTCGAGACCCTCTCGATCATCGCCTATCACCAGCCCGTCACGCGGGCCGAGATCGAGGACATTCGCGGCGTGTCGCTGTCTCGCGGCACACTCGACGTGCTGCTGGAGACCGGCTGGATCCGCCTGCGCGGCCGGCGCAAGGCGCCGGGGCGGCCCGTCACCTACGGCACGACGGAAGCTTTCCTCGTGCATTTCGGCCTCGACCGGATCGACGATCTGCCGGGCCTGGAGGAGTTGAAGGGCGCCGGGTTCCTTGAGGGCCGGATGCCGGCCGGCTTCGGCGTGCCGGTTCCTTCCGACGATCCCACGTTGCGGTCGGACGAGGAGCCGCTGGGCGAGGATCTCTTCACCGAACTGGTGGAGGACCGGATCAACAGGGCCGACGACCCCCTTGAGGGAGACGGGCCAGCGTGAGCGACGCGACCTCCGGCCCCCTTCGGCGCTGGGGCCAGCGGGGAACGGCAGGCGCCGCGATCCCCGCGCGCCTGTGCCTGTCCGGCGTCGGCCACGACTATGGCGGCGAGCCGGTCCTCCACTCGATCGACCTCGATGTCGCGCCGGGCGAGGTGGTCTGCCTGCTCGGCCCCTCCGGCTGCGGCAAGACCACGCTGCTCAGGCTTGCAGCCGGGGTCGAGACGCCGTCGCGCGGCCGCATCAGCCTGGACGACCGTGAGGTCGCCGGTCCCGATCGTTTCGTGCCGCCCGAGGAGCGCGGCGTCGGGCTGATGTTCCAGGACTATGCGTTGTTTCCCCATCTCACCGTGCGCCAGAACGTGCTGTTCGGGCTGCGGGCCCTTTCGGCTTCCGACGCGCAGACGGCAGCCCTGCGGGCCTTGTCGCGGGTCGGCATGCAGCCTTACGTCGATGCCTACCCCCACATGCTGTCCGGCGGCGAGCAGCAGCGCGTGGCGTTGGCGCGGGCGGTCGCGCCCCGGCCTGGCGTGATCCTGATGGACGAGCCGTTCTCCAACCTCGACCGCCGGATGCGCGATGCCGTTCGCGAGGAAACCGTTGCCCTTCTGCGCGAAATGGGCGCCACGACGATCATCGTGACCCACGACCCGGAGGAGGCGATGCGGATCGCCGACCGTGTCGTGCTGATGCGGCGCGGCGAGATCGTGCAGGCCGGGACGGCGGTCGAACTCTACCGGCAGCCGGCGGATCTCGCGGCGGCGCGGTTCTTCTGCGACTTCAACGAGGTGGAGGGCACGGTGCGCGGCGGGCGCGCGGATTCCGCGCTCGGCATCTTCCCGGCGCCGCATCTGGCGGACGGGCCGGCGGTGGTCTGCGTCCGGCCGCAGGCCATCCGGTTGCGCGCCGCCGGCTTCTGCCTGCCCGGCCGTGTCCTCACGCGCCGCTTCCTCGGCGAGGTCGATCTGCTCGAGATCGCGGTCCAGGGACAGGAGGTGCCGCTGCGCGCGCGCCTCCGCGGCGCGGTTGCCGCAAAACCCGGCCAGGACGTCGGCATCGACATTGATCCGGACGAGGTTCTTGTTTTTGCCGCCTCGGCGTCCTAGGTTCCCCGGCACATAGACAAGTCGGCCCGCCGCATGCAGGCGCGGCCAACTGGGGAGTTTGACAATGGGTGGCGTCAGCATCTGGCACTGGATCGTCGTGGGCATCGTGGTGATGCTGCTCTTCGGGCGCGGCAAGGTCTCCGAGCTGATGGGCGATGTCGCCAAGGGCATCAAGGCCTTCAAGAAGGGCATGACCGAGGAGGAGGCCGCCGAGGCGGCCAAGCCGGCCGAGCCCGTGAAGACGATCGAGGACCAGCGTCCCGCGACTGCCGCCGTTACGGCGCCTGTCGAGGAGCGCAAGGCGTCCTGACGCGGCCGATGATGCCGCGGGGGCGGGCCACGCCTCCGCAGAGGGGCTCGAGGGTCTGCCGCACCGCGGCAGGGACCGGTTGATCGGTACGCCATGTTCGACATCGGATGGAGTGAACTCGTCGTCATCGGCGTCGTGGCCCTTGTGGTGATCGGCCCGAAGGAGCTTCCGGGCATGCTCCGCACCGTGGGCGGCGCGATCGCGAAGATCCGTCGCATGGCCGGGGAGTTCCAGTCGCAGTTCCAGGAGGCGATGCGCGAGGCGGAGATCGACGAGGCGCGCAAGAGCGTCGAGGGACTCAACCAGGCCGCCAGCTTCAACCCCATCCAGACCATTCGCGACGAGATTCAGAAGGCCGTGGAGACACCGGCCGGCACCGTGGCGAACGCGAAGCTGGACATTCCCGAACCGCCGCCCGTGCCGGATCTCACGCCCGAGCAGATCAGCGCGGCCTTCGAACCGTCTCAGCCGGTTCCGGCCGCCGAGACCGCCGCGCCGCCGCCTGCCGGACCGCCTTCCGCCGAAGCCGTGGCCGAGGCCGTCGCGGCGCCGGTCGAGACCGGTCCGCGCATCATGAACCCCGGCGAGCCTCCGCCGATGCCCAAGCCGACACGCCGGCCCGTCGATCCTGAAAGTGCCGCCGGATGAGTCACGAGGACATCGAGGCGACCAAGGCGCCTCTGATCGAGCATCTCATCGAACTGCGCGCGCGCCTGATCAAGTCGATCGCGGCGTTCGTCGTCATGTTCATCATCTGCTTCGCCTTCGCGCAGCAGATCTACAACGTGCTGATCTTCCCCTACATCCTGGCGGCGGGGGACCCGGCGCTCGTCAAGCTGATCTACACGGCGCCGCTGGAGTACCTGTTCACGCAGATCAAGCTCGCCGTGTTCGGGGCCTCGTTCTTCTCGTTCCCCGTCGTCGCGACGCAGCTCTACAAGTTCGTTGCGCCCGGCCTCTACAAGAACGAGCGGGACGCATTCAGGCCGTACCTGGTGGCGACGCCGCTGCTGTTCCTCCTCGGCGCGGCCGTCGTGTACTTCCTGGCCATGCCGCTGGTGATGAAGTTCTCCATCGGGCAGCAGCAGCTGGTGCCCGGCGAGGCGTCGATCGAGTTGCTCCCGAAGGTCAGCGAGTACCTGTCGCTGATCATGACGCTCATCTTCGCGTTCGGCATCTGCTTCCAGCTGCCGGTGGTGCTGACGCTCCTGGCGCGGGCGGGCTTCATCGACGCGAAGTTCCTGCGCGAGAAGCGCCGGTACGCGATCGTCATCGTCTTCGTGATCGCGGCCGTGCTGACGCCGCCCGACGTCATCAGCCAGCTCGCCCTTGCGATACCGACCCTGCTTCTCTACGAAGCCTCCATCTACGCAGTGGTTCTGGCTGAGAAGAAGCGGGACAAGGCGGCAGCGGCGGCGGCGGACGAGGCGTCGTCGACCACCTGACGATACGATGCGTCGGTCCGGGAGGCGCCGACGCTCTTCGTCGGACAGCCGCCTCCCGCGACGGGGAAGAGGCGCATGTACGACATCAACTGGATCCGTGAGAACGCCGCCGCCTTCGACGCGGGGCTCGTGAACCGGCGTGCTGCACCGCTGTCGGCCGCGCTCATCGCCATCGACGACCGCCGTCGCGCAGCCATCCGCGTCGCCCAGACCGCACAGGAACGCCGCAACGCCCTGTCCAAGGAGATCGGCCAGGCGATGGCCGCGAAGGACACCGCCCGCGCCGATGCGCTCAAGGCTGAGGTTGCCGCGCTGAAGGATGCGCTGGCGGAGGCCGAGGTCGAGGAAAAGGCGACGGTCGCGGAACTGGACGCGGCGCTCTCCGCCATTCCGAACACGCCGCTGGCGGAGGTGCCCGTCGGGGCCGACGAGCACGGCAATGTCGAGGTCCGCAGGCACGGCGCGCCGCGCACGGCCGCCACCATGGGCTTCGCGCCGAAGCAGCATTTCGAGATCGGCGAGGGCCTCGGCCTGATGGACTTCGAGGCCGCGGCCCGCATGTCGGGCGCGCGCTTCGTGGTCAACAGGGGATCCCTGGCGCGCCTGGAGCGGGCGCTCGGGCAGTTCATGCTCGACCTGCACGCCGGGGAGCACGGCTACACCGAGGTGAACCCGCCGCTGCTGGTGAAGGATCCGGCCGTCTACGGCGTCGGCCAGTTGCCGAAGTTCGAGGAGGATCTCTTCCGCACCACCAACGGCTTCTGGCTGATCTCGACCTCTGAGGTCTCGCTGACCAACCTCGTGCGCGAGCAGATCGTCGAGGAGAAGGACCTGCCGTTCCGCTTCACGGCGCAGACGCCCTGCTTCCGGTCCGAGGCCGGTGCCGCCGGGCGCGACACGCGCGGCATGATCCGCCAGCACCAGTTCACCAAGGTGGAGCTCGTCTCGATCACGACGCCGGAGCAGGCCATGGCCGAGCACGAGCGCATGACGGCGTCCGCCGAGGAGGTGCTGAAGCGGCTCGGTCTCGCCTTCCGCACCGTTCTCCTGTGCACCGGCGACATGGGCTTCGGCTCGCAGAAGACCTATGACATCGAGGTCTGGCTGCCCGGGCAGGACGCCTATCGCGAGATTTCGTCCTGCTCGGTGTGCGGCGATTTCCAGGCGCGACGCATGCAGGCGCGCTACCGGCCGGCGGAAGGGAAGGGGACGCGCTTCGTCCACACCCTCAACGGCTCGGGCGTCGCCGTGGGGCGGGCTCTCGTGGCCGTCCTCGAAACCTACCAGAACGCCGACGGCACCGTCACGGTGCCCGATGCGCTCGTCCCCTACATGGGCGGGGTCACCCGCATCGGAAAGGCCGCGTGATGCGCATCCTTGTCACCAATGACGACGGCATTCATGCGCCGGGCCTGAAGGTCTGCGAGGCGATCGCCCGCGCGCTCAGCGACGACGTGTGGGTCGTCGCGCCCGAGACCGACCAGTCGGGCGTCGCGCACTCCCTGTCCCTCAACGATCCGCTGCGCCTGCGGGAAGTCTCTCCCTGCCACTTCGCGGTCAAGGGAACGCCGACCGACTGCGTGATCATGGCCGTTCGCCACATCCTGCGCGACGGCACGCCCGATCTCGTGCTGTCCGGCGTCAACCGGGGGCAGAACATCGCCGAGGACGTCACCTATTCCGGCACCGTGGCCGGGGCCATCGAGGCGACGCTGCTCGGCATCCCGGCCTTTGCGCTGTCGCAGGCCTACGGCCCGGAGAACCGGACCGCGATCCACTGGTCGTGCTCCGAGTCGAAGGCGCCGGACGTGATCCGTGCCGTCATGGCGGAAGGCGTTCCGCCGGGCGTGCTGGTCAATGTCAACTTTCCCAACTGCCCGCCCGAGCAGGTGCGCGGCACGGCCGTCGCCGTGCAGGGACGGCGCGCCCAGAACCTCTTCTCCATCGAGGAACGTCGCGACGGCCGCCACAACCCGTATTTCTGGCTCGGTTTCTCGCGCGAGCCCTTCACGCCCGGCAACGGCACGGACCTCGCGGCGCTCGCCGACCGCCGCATTGCGGTGACGCCGCTGCGCATCGACATGACCGACGAACCGACCCTGACGCGCTACGCCCGGATCTTCGACCGGCACTGATCGCGGGGGGAGGGCGGCCATGGCTGTCGTGCGCGATCACGAGGGGGCCGAGGCACGGGTCGCCTTTCTCATGGCGCTGCGGGCGCAGGGACTTCGCGACACCGATGTCCTGCGGGCCTTCGAGACCGTGCCGCGCAGCCGTTTCGTGCCGCGGCGGTTCGCGGACGTCGCGCTGACCGACATCGCCCTGCCCATCGCCTGCGGCCAGACGACCCTGGCCCCGTCCCACATGGCGATGATGATCGTCGCGCTCGACGTGCGGCCGGAGCACCGCGTGCTCGAGATCGGCACCGGTTCGGGATACGGGACCGCGATCCTCGCCCGCCTGTCGGCGGAGGTCGTCTCGGTCGAGCGCTACCGGTCCTTGCAGGTCGAAGCCGCCACGCGACTCGAGGCTCTGGGCGTCGGCAACGTGCGGGTCGTTCACGGCGACGGCCGGGCCGGCCACGCCGCCGGTGCGCCCTACGACCGGATTCTGATCGACGCCTGCGTCGAATCGATTCCCGCGGCCGTGACGTCGCAACTGGCAACCACGGGTCGCATCGTCGCCGTGGTGCGGACGCCCGACGGGTCCGTCCTCAGTCGTTTCGCTCGTGCAACGACCCATGAACTCGTTGGCGAGGCTCTGCGTCCGTTGCCCAGCCCGCCGCTGATGTCGGGCGTGGCGGCGGCGCTGTAATTCGCGCGGCACGGTGAACGGAATCCACCGTTCGGTCGCGCGTTTCAAACATTCCTTAACCCCAACGGCGCTTTAATGATGACGTGAATTTCCGGGGCTTCTGTTGCGTTCGATCGGGTCCATCATGAGTCAGCGTCAGTC